>NZ_AP025506.1:2423908-2726896 GCF_024347595.1 Vibrio pomeroyi
AATTTCTTGCTCAAGTTCAGCTCGGCGAGTTGCCAGTTGATCTTTAGCAACCGCTTGAGATTTTTCGTCTTCAAGTACTTGCTGCATTTGAGTCATTACCGCTTGGCTATCTTCTAGCTCAGCTTCGGTTTGATCTCTTAGCGCTTCAAGGGCATCGTTTGCTGTGATCCAAGCAGGAGCAATAGATTCTAGCTTTTGAATCTCTTGATCGTGGTTTTGTTGCACACGACGTTGTTCACTTTTCGCTTCACGTAACTCTTCTTGAGCATACTCAAGCGTTTCGATCTGCATTGCATGACGTTCACGTTCTTCTTCGAAAACCGCTTCGTCAGTCAGTGAAATGTTGTGTTGCTTTTGGTATTCAGTCGCTAGCTCTTTCGCTTGACGTTGCTGCGCGACATCACGAGCCATGTCGCGATGCTGAGCACGCCATTGCTGTTCGTTCTCAACAACGTGTTTCGCGTTACGGCCTTTTTCTAGAGCTTGCTTGGCGCTGTAAGACGCTTCTTTACGCTCTACGTCACCAACGATGCTCTTAACCAAAGACAGTGCTTTATCGAACTGTGCAGAAGCTGCAGAAGACATGTCGAGCTTGTGCTTAGTAGACAGTAACGTCTGCGTGCTAGATTCTTCTTGTGCTTTTAGCTCAGAAACCAAGGTTAACGCGCTTTCTGCAGTAATAGAGTCATCACCTAGCAACTGCTTGGTTTTCTCTAATGCTTGCACGGCTTGCTGGTATTGAAGAGCACGAGTCTGCTGAACATCCAACGCTTGTTGGTAATCAGCAAGCTGAGTTTTCAGGCTATCCACTTCTTCTTCAGTAATGGTTGCCTGCTCTTCAGCCAGAAGTACGCGTTCTTGAGCTTCTTCAACCACCATCATCTGCTCTTCTAGACGCTCATTAAGCTCTTCTAGATCTTCGCTATAGCGAGCAATTTTCTCTTGCTGACGAAGTGCAGTTTGAACCAATTGAAGATGATCCGAAGCCGCTTGGTAATCTTGCTCTAGCGCTGACTCTTGATCCACCAGCAGTTCGAGTTCTTCTTGAACACGATTCAACAGGTTGTTTTGATCAAGCAAAGTTTCGCGAGAACCAAACAGTTCACCACGGAACTTCATGGTTTGATCTAACTTGTTACGACGATCGTTGGCATGGCGCATGTAGTCCGCAGCCACGTAGTTCGTAGATTCAGTGATCAAGTGTTTGAACAAGTCACGATCCGACTGAGTTGTCTTGATCGCTTCTAGCGTCATGCGGTTCTCGCGCAGTGCCGATTCCATATCTTGGAATGCTTTCTTCACGCCACCATTTTGCGGTAGAAGGTAATCACGCAAAGAACGTGTAATCGCACTTGATATACCACCGTAAAGTGATGCTTCAATTAGACGGTAGAACTTAGAACGGTCGCTGCTGTTACGCAGTTTCTTCGGTACTACACCGTACTCAAACATCTGTGAGTGGTAATCAACAATCGAAGAAAACGCCTTAAAGTGCGCCCCTTCGTACTGTGCAACAGCGGCTTTCACATCATTTAGCTGACATACACGAGCGTGGCTGTCTGAAACGTTCTGAATCAGCACGTCCGTTGGTTTCACATGGCTTGGAAGGCCTTGAATAACGAACGGCTTGATGTCTACTTTCTTATCACGACCCGCAACTTGCTGCAGTTTTACTGCAAACAACAGACGTTGATTACGAGAGTTCACTACATCCAGCGCTGCATAACACGCGCCAGGTTGAAGCTTACCGTAAAGACCTTTATCACGAGATGACTGTGAGCTACCCGCTTCCGTTGTGTTACGGAAATGCAGAAGGCTTTGGTCAGGGATAAGTGCTGTGATGAATGCCGCCATTGTGGTCGACTTACCTGCACCGTTACCGCCAGAAAGCGTTGTAACCAATCCATCAATATCAAAAGTACGCGCGAAGAAGCCGTTCCAGTTGACCATGGTTAATGATTGATACTTACCTCTTTCAATCATGCTTCACCTTCTACTTTTGTTTGTTCGCCGTCGTTTGACTCAAGGTCAAAGCCAGCTTGATCGTTAAAAATGTCTTGTTGACCGTTTTCGTCTACGCCTGCATCGACTCCTGATGCAGCTTCTGCTTGCTCTTCATTCAACAAGCTTCCTTGGTTAGGCTCTTGAGTATGCACCACAGCTTCACCATCACGGATAAGACGCAGTTGAGCTTCTTTCATGTCATCGCCAACACGTACATCAGCACCAAAGCGGAATACCGCTTCGCTGATACGGAATTTGCCCGTCTCACCGATCGCAATCAACATGCCGATACGACGTAAGCGACGTAGAGAAGTACGCACTTTTTCAAACAGCTTTTCTTTGTCTAAGTCAGAACCCGACGCACGGTTGGTTGCTAGCTTCATGAGTTTTTTCTCATCCGCTAACGACATCAACTCATCAAACAGCTCTTGGTTAGTAAAGATACCTTCGTGTGCTAGACGCTCCGGGCTTAGGTACAAGAAACACAGTACCTTACCAACGAGCATGTCCAGCTCAGACAAAACGCTACGACCGATTAGCGACGTAGAACGCGGACGCAGGTAAAAGAAGCCTTCTGGCGCTTTCACAAGCTCGGTGTTGTAGCGTTGGTAGAAATGCTGAAGCTCAACTTCAAAATCAGAAAGTAACGCGTGGTTATCTAGGTCTTCTGTTGAAATATGCTTACCTGAACGCAGCATGCTGTCTAGCGCAGGGAACAATGGGTTCGCTATCGCTTTTACCAGTTTCTCTGGCATGTAATCATCAGTACTTGTTAATGACATTTGCTTGTACCTTTGCACCGAAATCGTTGATTGCCTGCCAATCTGGCTGAATAGCCTGATAGTCAGACTCTGAGTAACCTAAGCGCACGGCTTGGTCGACAACAATTCTGGCTAAATCAAAATGGTGTGTGCGAGGGTGTGCCGCGAGGTAATCGCGTAGCACAAGGCCAAGATCAATTGGCGCACCTTGCTGTTTGTGAGCTTTTAACATCTCTGCAATTCGGTCTGAAAGTAGATCATTCACTTGCTCAAATTCTTCGTATTCTACGTCGATTGGTGCTTGACCCATGACTTCATCATCACGAAGTACCAAGGCTTCATCACGTAAATCGGTGAGCTTTTCAGCATCGGCGTAGGTCAATAACCAAGGCGCATCAAAGTAGTCGGTAACCGACTGACGCAAGCGTTGGCTAAAGGCACGGTTTTTATCCATATCAATCGCGGTACGGATAAACTTGTGAACGTGGCGGTCGTAACCGATCCACAAATCGATCGCTTGCTGACCCCAACTAGTGATTCGGTCGAGCTTCATCTGCAAGCCGAATAGGGTTTCGCCAACGAACTCGAGTTCATCGTCACCGTAAACAATTTCTTGAATATCGAGGATCTGTGTTTGCAGTTCATCACCCGCAGCTTGCAAGGTGTCTTGCAACTCTTTTAGCGTGGAGGAGGTTTCTGATAGCAAGGTTTCACAGTTGTTGATCGCCTCTCGCCAATCCTTATTTAAAAGGTCGGCAATTTGCTGCTTAACGGTTTGCTGCTGTTCATCCATAACACGTTGGTTAAGATCAATCTGATCGAAAATTTCACCAACAGAATACTTGAGCACGCCGTAAACGTTCTTTCTCCAATGTCCTGGAGTTCCGCCCTTCTGCGCAGCTTCAATGGCTTTCGCCATCTCGTCCGCAACCATAGAAAGCTGGATAGACAATTTTAATTTTGAGAACTGACGGTGGCGTAAGTAATAATCCGAGATACCAATCGCTAATGGCGACAAACGGTAAATGCTCGCACCATCGGTGATTTCGCTAGTAAAGCGGCTAATCAGCTTCTGTTTGACCAACTCATTGATGGCGTTGTTGGCACGAAACGCAGACGCTTCGCCAGTATCTTCAAACAGTCGAGTGACGATGGTAAATGCATCGTGCAGTTCACCTTCGCCCAACTCTTCATCGAACCTTTCATTGCTTAGTACTGCGATAGCAATCAAAAATGCTAAGCGCTCTGGCGGCAAGTTTAATGAAAAATCATGCTGCTTGACCCAGCCCACCAACTCATCAATTGGCTGCTCTTCGGCAGTTTGAGTCATTTCACTCATTGTGGTTCCTGTTACTGTTCTTCGTCATATCGAACATGTTAGATATGACGCCTATTTCTTTATGACGCGGGCTTCTTACGATTGCATAGCGCATGTTGTGGCTTCTTTTACCACATTCACCGCTGTTATTGCGCAGGTTTTTGAGCCCAAACGTGAATATAACGGCCTAGCGACAGATATGGCTCTTGGCGACATAGCTGTTTTTCTAGTTCCAATACATCTTCAAATTGGTAATCGCCCATGTACTCCATATTACCTATGTAGTCACTGAACGAGCGAATGCCTGATTTACCACAGATTTCTAGACCAGCGTCTTCTATCCATTGGTAAACTTCTTCTGGCTTCAAGCCTTTTTGTGGTTGCAGCTTAAACCGTTTTCGATGTGGCATCCCATTCAATACATGAGGAATGTTGCCACAAATCACATTTTTCAGGACTAATCCGTGGTGGTTGTAAAACATTATCGAGGCAACGCCACCCGGTTTGACTTGTTCAAGCAATAAATCAAGCGCCTCTTTCGGGTCAGCCAGCCATTCCATTACGGCATGAAACATCACAACATCGACTTTCTCATCGAGGTGTTCTGACACCTTTTGCACTGGAGAATGGATAAATCGATACTGCTCTAACAAACCCGCTTCGTTGATACTTTCTTCGGCAAGCTTAAGCATCTCAGAAGAGAGGTCGCACAAAGAAACCTTATGTCCAAGCGCGGCGATTTTCTGCGACATCTGTGCAAGACCACCTCCGGCATCAAGCACATGCAGCGGTGACGCTGAATGCTCAAATTGGCTCAAAGCTTGTTCTAAATCTTCCCATACGATGATCTGACGGATCTCTCCTTTGTCAGAGCCGTAAATATTTTTTGCAAATTTGTGGGCAATATCGTCGAAATTACGGTCTTCAGTCACGGCTACTTGAGTTATTATGTCCTATCGTGCCTGCTATTCTGTCACAGGAATTTCAGGAATAAAGAGGCGATGTCTCTTTTTACTACTAAGTGATGTTTTTTCGGACTATTCGGATATGTTTGAGCTGAAAAAAGTAGTGTCTTCACTATTGATGCCACTGCCAGCAATGTTAATTCTCGCTTTTCTGGGCTTAGCCCTAGTGATGTTTACTACCAAAAGGAAGACTGGTTGCCTAATTACCCTTTCAGCCCTCTGTGGTATTTTCCTAATCGCTTTCCAGCCAGTTTCTAGCCAACTTTTAATGCCAATGGAAAGGCAACACACCGCTTTTTTACCTGTCGACGACACCGTCGATTACGTTATGGTGCTTGGAAGTGGTCATGTTGTTGACGACCAAATCCCACCAACATCAGAGCTTAGCCGCACTGGTTTGATGCGTTTGAGCGAGGGGATTCGTATTCTACGTCTTTACCCTGGTGCCAAGCTTATTTTGTCTGGCTACGGTGCTGGTACAGAAGTGAGCAACGCAAGAATGATGGCTAAGGTTGCCCTAGCCCTTGGTGTTGCAAAACCTGACATCATTTTGCTTGAGACAGCAAAAGACACTTGGGAAGAAGCTCGCCAAGCTGCCGCGTTTGTTAAAAACAAAAAGATGGTATTGGTGACATCTGCGAGCCACATGACTCGTGCATTGAATGAATTCCACGCGGCTGGCATGAAACCATTACCAGCGCCAACCAACTACCTTGCTCAAGAAGGCATTGTTGAACCTTGGAATAAGTACATGCCTAAAGCGATCTATCTAGAACAGACAGAGCGTTACTGGCACGAGACCATGGGATTGGTTTGGCAAAGCCTGCGTGATTGGCTAGACACCAGTAACGATATTTCGGAAGAGCCAATTGTTGTTCCTGAGCCTTCGAGCTTAATTGAAGAAGACGGTGAAGTTTCTGCAGCGCAGTAAACCAACCTGATGTTTCTCTCTGCTTATGTCTAACTCAGCCTAATATTTAAATCAGCTTATTGGCAGGCAGAATCGTAAAACAATTCGTAGGCTGTCAGTTCGATAACGACAAAAGCTAAGTAATAAAAAAGCCGAGGCATCAATGATGTCTCGGCTTTTTCGTTCATATGTCGTTGCTGACTAGAAGTTCACTCAGAACATTAGTCACCAGCGAACATGTAACCTTCACCGTGAACCGTCACAAAGATTTGTGGGTTCTTAGGGTCGAATTCCATTTTTGCACGCATGCGACGAATCAGTACATCGATCGTACGGTCATTCGGTGCGTCCACTCGGTGGCTGATCATATTCAGAATACGTTCGCGACTTAATACTTGGTTAGGGTAAGAAGACAAAGCCACCAACAATTCATATTCAGCTTTAGTCAGTTTCACTGGCTCGCCGTTTTTGCTTAGCGCACGACGAGGGATATCAAATGTCCACTCACCGAAACGAACCACAGACTCGTCTGATGTTTCTTCTACTGCGCCTGCTGCCGTTTTACGAGCGGCAGAAATACGCCAAAGTAGGTTTTTAACTCGAACCAATAACTCGCGAAGTTCGAAAGGTTTAGTAACGTAATCGTCCGCGCCCATTTCAAGGCCAACGATTTTGTCGATGCTATCCGTGCGTCCAGTAACTAAAATAATTCCAATGTCTGATTGACTGCGTAATTCGCGAGTTAGCATCAATCCATCTTCGCCTGGTAAGTTGATGTCCAGCATAATGAGATCAACGTTGTTTTCATCTAACACGTTTCTCATTTGAGCGCCGCTTTCTGCTTCGCTCACTGTGTAACCTTCGTTCTGGAAGTATCCAACCAGTTTACTGCGGGTTACCACATCATCTTCTACGACTAATACGTGATAGCTCATCTACACCACTTTTCTTATTTAATAGTTTCAGTAACTATTCTATTCATAACTAGTAACAATTCTAGTGTTACAGAAGATAAAAGCCAGAAAGATGAATCTTTTTTGATACAAGACAATCTTAAACCTTGCTATTTATCGCCCATCGCAATTCAATATAGGCATTACTACTAACGAGTAACTTTGCGTTTCGCAAATAACCTTGTTATTCAGCCTTGGTGTTTATATCCCAAATCACTTGACGATATTGAGTATGCAAACGCCGCAAGACTAAATCAGGATCCAAGAAATGAAAGATACGAAAGCGTTCAACGAGCAAAGAGCAGAAATCTACTGGTGGCTATCAAGCTTATTCGCCAAAGAGCTCACTCAAGAAGAACTCGATCACTACCACTCTGTTGAGATTCGTTCTTTCCTAACTGGTTTAGGTGAAAATGAAACACTAAAGCCTGCGATTGATAGCTTAGTTGATGCGCTAAATCGTCTGCAAACACGTGAAGACGCTCAGCTAGAACTGTCTGCTGACTTTTGTGACCTTTTCTTAAAGACGGATAAACATGGTGCCCTTCCATACGCTTCTATGTACATCGGTGAGACTGGCCTATTAAACGATAAGCCTGCAAAAGAGATGGAAGAGATCATGGCTAAACACAATTTAGTGGTTAACCAAGACCTGAAAGAGCCAGCAGACCACATTGCTATCGAACTCGATTTCCTTGGTAACTTGATCATCCGTTCTAACGAAACAGAGCTTGAAGAAGAGCTAGAGAAATCATTTGCTGTTCAACAACAGTTTATCGAGCAACAACTCCTAACTTGGGTACCAAAATTCAACGTTAAATGTCATGACGTTGATGAATTCGGTTTCTACGCTTCAGTCTCATCTCTGCTACTCGCATTCTGTCAATTGGACACTCAATATTTAGCCGGTGAATAGCTTATTGGGCGACTAAGTAAATAAATTCAGTAGAATGTGACAATTCACCCGGATTTCTGGGTGAATTTTATTGCGAGTAATTTCTAGTCAGTCTAAAATTGTGACCGCAAACGATAAAATATGAAACATTCACGAAATGCTATGCTTATTAAAGTTCAGAGCATTTCGGTGTTAAGACAAGCCGCTCATAGCGGTTTTTTGTTTTTTAGCACTTTAGTACCCAAAGAGCCCTACAAATTTAAGCTCTTAGTTAGGTAGCTTAACGGCTACTTCATTCCGTACTTTGGGAAAGTAGCTTCTAATAGGATAAAACCATGGCCACTATAAAAGATGTCGCTCGCTTAGCCGGCGTATCAACAACAACCGTTTCTCACGTAATCAACAAAACACGTTTTGTTGCAGAAGCGACTCAAGAAAAAGTAAACAAAGCCGTAGATGAACTGAACTATGCACCAAGCGCGGTTGCTCGTAGTTTGAAGTGCAATACAACACGCACTATCGGCATGCTTGTTACTCAATCAACCAACCTATTCTTCTCTGAAGTTATCGATGGTGTTGAGAGCTACTGCTACCGTCAAGGTTACACTTTGATTCTGTGTAACACGGGTGGTATCTATGAGAAGCAACGTGACTACATTCGAATGCTTGCAGAGAAACGTGTAGATGGCATCTTAGTTATGTGTTCAGACCTAACTGAAGAACTAAGAGAGATGTTAGATCGTCACGCTGACATCCCTAAAGTGATTATGGACTGGGGCCCAGAGAGTTCTCAAGCTGACAAGATCATCGATAACTCTGAAGAAGGTGGCTACCTAGCAACCAAATACCTTATTGAGCGCGGTCACTCTAAGATTGCTTGTTTAAGTGGCCACTTAGACAAAGCGGCCTGTGTAGAACGTATCGCAGGCTACAAACGCGCACTCAATGAAGCTAAGATTACTGCCGATGACAACATGATCATTGAAGGTAACTTCGAGTGTGATACTGCTGTTCTTGCTGCAGAGCAAATCGTTGACATGAAAGATCGCCCAACAGCAGTATTCTGTTTCAACGATACAATGGCGCTGGGCTTAATGAGCCGATTGCAAGAAAAAGGCATTCGTATCCCTGAAGATATTTCAGTCATTGGTTACGACAACATCGAACTAGCTGAGTACTTCTCTCCACCGTTAACAACGGTTCACCAACCTAAACGTCGTGTTGGTAAGAATGCATTCGAGATTTTATTAGAACGTATAAAAGATAAAGATCACGAGAAGCGTGTCTTCGAAATGCACCCTGAGATTGTTGAACGAAGTACAGTTAAAACGTTAAATTAATTGATAAAACGAGTTTTATTTCATTAAGCGCACCTTTGGGTGCGCTTTTTTTATCAACAACTATAATGAACCTATATGCACAACAGAAAGATCATTAATTGAAGCAATGTCACATTTTGAAATAACAAGTGTGAGCCTCATTCAACAAAAACTTTATTCTATTCAATCAGTCACGCACAGGGCAAACCACTTGAAAAAGTGGGACGCAAAGCTTCCGGCCTAAACCACTCGTTGGTATGGTAGCGGGGTTACCGATGGCAAAATGCAGTAACTACTGACAATTTAGTAATTTACAGCCTATTGACAATTTAATTGCAACATTTTGCTAATCTCTCGGACCTGCTTATTTGGTGGCGTAGTTCAAATACACCGAGATAAATAACATGGATAAACCGATACTAAAGGACTCAATGAAGTTATTTGAGCCCCTAGGAAAAATTAAGTCACGCTCAATGTTTGGTGGATTCGGTCTTTTTGCTGATGACACTATGTTTGCTCTGGTTGTTAATGACCAGTTGCATATACGGGCAGACAAATGCACAACGAAGCAATTCGAACAACAAGGGTTTCAACCGTACGTCTACAAAAAACGTGGTTTCCCTGTCGTTACTAAATATTTCGCTTTGCCTGAAGGCCTGTGGCAAGACCAAGAGAAAATCTTGGAACTCGCAACAACGTCTCTGGGTTTTGCTAAAGAAGAAAAAGCTGAACAGTCTTCTGCTAAGCCAACTCGACTCAAAGATCTGCCGAATCTTCGACTCGCCACTGAGCGTATGTTGAAAAAAGCAGGAATCGATTCCGTTGAACGTTTATATGAATCTGGCTCTGTAAACGCCTTTAACGCCATCAAGGAATCGCATGCGTCCTCTGTCAGTATTGAATTACTGTGGGCGCTAGAAGGTGCGATCAATGGAACACATTGGTCTGTTATACCGCAGCAGCGTCGTGAAGAGCTTATCAATCGCGTCAATTAACTTTGTCAGTTCAAACTACTTATATAACTAAGCCGCATTTTTTGCGGCTTTTTTTATATCTGTTGAAAGTTAATCTATGCTTTGCCTGTCTATCTATACTAATGGTATGCATTGAAAATTAGAGGAAGTATCAATGAGTAAGAAAATGATATTGGGTATTGTGTTGGTCGTAACCATCATATTGTTAGGCGTCAATTTTGGCCAGTACCTAACGCTTGAAAATGCCAAGGCCCAACAAGCCGTTTTGAATGACTACATTGACAGCAACTTTATTGCCGCCGCTGCTATCTATTTTGTCGCGTACGTAATGATCACTGCTTTCTCTATTCCTGGAGCTGCGGTTGTCACGCTTTTAGGGGCTGCACTGTTTGGCTTCTGGAACAGTTTGCTACTGGTATCTTTCGCAAGCGCTATTGGTGCGACCCTTGCCTTCCTGAGTAGCCGTTACCTACTACGTGATTGGATCCAAACCAAATTTGGTGACAAATTAGCGACGATTAACAAGGGCGTAGAAAAAGACGGGGCATTTTACTTATTCTCGCTTCGCCTGATCCCTGTGTTCCCGTTTTTCCTTATCAATCTACTGATGGGTTTAACCCCAATGTCAGTTTCTCGTTACTACATTACGAGCCAAATAGGCATGCTACCTGGTACTGCTGTTTTCTTGAATGCTGGTACTCAACTCGCAGAAATTGATTCACTTTCAGGTATCGTTTCACCTTCAGTACTACTATCGTTTGCATTACTGGGTGTATTCCCAATTATTGCCAAATGGTTGATGAGCAAGTTTCGCTCAACACCTGTCGCTGAATAACGTATATAGCTGACTAACACCTAAAGCCGAATAAGGTTCTATCTCAATGAAAATCTTCAGTGCATCGAATCCAACAGAAGCCCATATCATCTGTGGGTTGTTAGAAAGTGAGAATATTGCGTGTGAAGTCCGTGGTGAAGGTTTGTTTGGTTTAAAAGGGGAAATCCCATTTACCGAAGAAACTGACCCTTACGTATGGCTATATGAGCCAGAATTGGCCAGTAAAGCTCGCACTATTGTCAATGACTACCAAAAACAACAAGATTCGATCATCTATGAAGAGTGGCGTTGTGGTGAGTGTCATGAAGTCAATGAAGCGCAATTCGGTTCTTGTTGGCAGTGTGGCGCAGCTTCTCCTGAATAATATCTTACGACGACAGTCTGAGATTCGGTCAGATACCTCCTCCAAATAAAAAACGGGAAGCTAACTAAGTTAGCTTCCCGTTTTTATTTCAATTCGATTTAACTCTCGGCTTAGAGAATGAACCTAAAAAATCACTGGATTTGCTTTTGGATAAACTCGATAGAATGTTGGTTGAATTCTTCAGGGTTTTCAACATTACACACGTGACCGCAGTTTGCGATTTCAACCAGTTCACTCGACTCATGTGCCTCAACCATTTCTTTAACGGGCTTGATGAACATGTAGTCACGTTCTCCCATCAAGTAGAGAGTCGGGATTGGTAGCTCTCTATCTTTAAAGTACTTCATCAGAGGGTTTACATCGGCCGTCAGGATGAACCAACGTTTGAACTCTTTTTGACAAAGCTTTTTGGCTTCGCGGATAAACAAGTGGCGCGATTCTTTCTGGCTTTTTTGCGGCATCACAATGTAAGCAAACAGGCTATACAGCCACATGTAAGGAATGATGTGCTTACTCAGGTTACCGAGTTTGACCAACACTTGCGAACGAGTATTGAGTTTGGTTACCGCCCCACCAAGAACCATTGAACGAACACGTCCTGCTGCTAGCTCTGCAACGTTACGAACAATAATAGTCCCAAGAGACATGCCCACGAAGTGTGCTGAACGGATTTTAAGATGATCTAACACTTTAAGAATATCGAGCGTGACCGATTTGAACGTATAGCGATTCGAAATCAGCTCTTTAAGTATGTTGTCTGATTTACCATGCCCTCTCAGGTCAATGAGAAGCAAGTTGAAGTGCTGCTTATACGCTTTAATCTGTTTAAACCAGATAGAGGAGCTGCCTCCTGCGCCATGCACAAATACAACCCACTCATCGCTCGTAGGGTGAGTAAATGTTTTATGAAATAATAAACTCTCAGACATACCTATCGCTTTAATAATTAAAATGGAGCTATGCCTCATCACGAGGCGATGACTAAGGATATCACGCAATTAAGAACTTTAAGTGATAATAGTGTCAAACCTGTCATTAGTCATGTGAATACCAACCCCACCTTTTCTACCTGACTAAAATGAGTTTGCAAGCTTTGTCTTTGTAAACGTGATGTGATCTGACTAGAAAACAAAAAGGCACCCTATTGTGAGAGCGCCTTTTTCATTAAAGACAATTGCTGTGCATCCGCTAACTTTAGTAGCTAAAACAGATTGTTAAAATGCAGAGTGATACATCGCAAGATACTCTTTTGCTGCATCTTCCCAACTAAAATCTTTCTGCATCGCATAAAGCTGAACACGCTTAATTTCAGATGGATTTTGTGCATAAAGCAGTAATGAACGATGCAGTACAGCCAATAACGCTTGTGGCGTCGGCTCTTCAAAAGCAAATCCAGTCGCTACCTCAGGAGCCTGGTCGTAATCATTCACACTGTCTTTTAAACCACCCACAGAACGAACAATCGGTAAAGTACCGTAAGCCATACTGTAGATCTGGTTTAAACCACAAGGTTCGAATTCGGAAGGCATCAAGAAGAAATCGGAGCCCGCTTCAACCAAATGCGCTAGCTCGTTGTTGTATGCTTCTACGAACGAGAACTTGTCTGAGTGAAGTGCCGATAGTTCTTTCAACTGACTCGCCAACACCGGATCGCCTGTTCCTACAATCACGATCTGAAGATCGTTCTTCAAAAACTGCTCAATGATAGGCAATAAGTAATGCACGCCTTTTTGATTTGTCAGACGACAAACCATGCCATACACAGCGCAATCGATGACTGGCAGACCAACATCTTGTTGCAGTTTTTGCTTACAAGCTGACTTTCCGCGAACCATGCTGTGCTTAGTTGCTTTGTATTTACGAGGCAAGAAAGCATCCGTTTCAGGGTTCCAAGCGCCGTAATCACAGCCATTCAGAATACCGACTAAGTCAGAAGACCTGTGTTGAAACTCTGCCGCCATACCATGGCTGCCCAGCTCAGTTTTGAGCTCTTCTGCATAGGTTGGGCTTACTGCATTCACTTTGTCTGCACACATCACACCGGCTTTTAGCATGGTGACATGAGTATCACTTACCGAAGCTTCTGGAACATTGTAGCTGTGCATCTCAGGAAGAGACTGCAACTCATCGTAAGAGAACACACCTTTGAAAACCGCATTGTGAATTGAGATAACACTGCGCGTATTTTCAAAGAAGTCGTGCTGTTGGTAACGCGATTTAAGCAAGAAAGGTACAAAACCAGTATGCCAGTCGTTCGCGTGAATGATATCAGGTTGGAAGCCAAGCTTAGGAAGCATATCGAGACTCGCTGCACTGAAGAACGAGAAACGCTCTCCGTTATCAGCGTAAGCTTGATTATTTTCTGCATACATTTCTGGACGGTCAAAATACTTGGCACATTCAATACCAAAGACTTGAACGCCTTCTACACTCAGTTTTTTTACTTGATAAGCGGTATGAGGCCAATGGTCGAGCTCAGTCGCTAAGATGACTTCTGCTGAATCAATATTTGGGATGTTGCGATAAGCGGGGATGGTCACTCGAACGTCCTGTTCGAGTGTTTGTAACGCTTTCGGCAGTGCCTTGGCTACATCAGCCAAGCCACCACTTTTAATCAAGCCTTCAACTTCAGACGCTACAAAAAGTACCGAGAGAGTCTTAGTAACCAACTCGTGCTCCTTTAGGAATAACTACTACACCATCGTCAGAGACGTGGTAATGCTTTTTATCTTCTTTCAGGTTAACGCCGATCTGTGTACCAGGTGCGATGTCTGCATCTTTATCAACGATAACACGACGAAGTACACAGCCCTCGCCCACTTTCACATCGCCCAATAAGATACTTTCGCTAATATCACACGCTGATGCGATATTGCTGCGGAAACCCAGTACACACTTCTCAATACGAGAACCGCGTACGTAACTACCGTTACACACTAAGCTGTCGATGATCTGAACACGGCCATTTGCCGAATCAGTAAACGTCGCAGGTGGTAATGGCGGGTAATAAGTATGTAGTGGCCACTTGCGGTTGTATAGAGAGAATGGCGCATCTTTTTCAAGAAGGTCCATGTGAGCTTGCCAGTACGCGTCAATCGTACCTACATCGCGCCAGTAAACTTCTTCTTTCTCACCAGTAATACGGTTCGTGCTGAAGTCGTAAACAAACACATCACCGCGTGGAACCATGTTTGGAATGATGTCTTTGCCGAAGTCGTGCGTCGAATCTTCTTTATCTGCATCTTCAACAAGCTCAGCGAAAAGCTCGTTTGCTTCAAATACGTAGTTACCCATAGAAACAAGCGCAGATTCTGGGTCGCCCGGAATTGACTTAGGGTTAGCTGGTTTTTCTTCAAAACCAATCATACGACCTTCCGCATCCACTTCGATAACACCAAACTCTGATGCTTCAGCAAGCGGCATACGCAGTGCAGAAACCGTTAGCGCAGCTTTCTTTTCTTTGTGGAAATCAAGCATCTGCTTAATGTCCATTTTGTAAATATGATCTGAACCAAAAATACAAACTTGATCTGGTTCTTCCAACTGCATGAAGCGAAGGTTTTGATAGATAGCATCCGCAGTACCTTCATACCAACGCTTACCCGTACGCATTTGCGCAGGAATTGGGTCGATAAAACGGTCTGTTATGCCACTGATATTCCAACCTTTTTTCATATGGTGGAACAGAGATTGTGACTTGAATTGTGTTAATACATAGATCTTCATAAGATCAGCATTAACGAAGTTGTTCAAAGCGAAATCAATTAAGCGGTAGCTACCACCGAAAGGAACCGAGGGTTTGCTGCGAGATTCAGTTAAAGGTCTTAAGCGAGAGCCTTCACCACCAGCAAGAATCATTCCCAATACACCAGCCATTTTATTCTCCATATATTTATAGCTTGTCGATGTCAGTGCTCGTAGAGGTATCTTCCTCTGGGGGATGAGCACCAACACTTATTTCGGTACTTAGCGAATATCCATTCACATACAGTGACAGTATCCTAAGCCAAACGTTGTTGTCCGTGCACTATTCTTTGCACTTGGTTTTATATACGTTATCGACTTTCCTGCCGATTTCAATTTTTAATACGCCATTCTGTGCTACGTAAGCTGATTGCTTTCCTAAGACTTAAAGCAGCTCACATTACACCGTCTGAGCGAAACATTACATTAACACCCGACACACATCAGGTATACAACTAAACACTGATCTGTGACTTACAATATTTTAATTAAGTTACATTCTCGTTAAAGTTGCATAAGAAGATTTGATTAATTGCCATCATTTATTTTACGGTGTGAATTTAATAAATTCTCGCAGACGAAAGACCAACTCAACAAGTTGCATAATTAGTCATATTGAGATCAAAAAAAAGCAGCCAGTGGCTGCTTTTTTAATCGATTAATCTTCAGTTACTTTTCTTTGGGCTTTTTACGTTTATCCGTAACTTCCCATTTACCGTCGATATACAGAGCGGTCCAACCAGATGGTTTTCCATCTACTTCAGTACGAACGTAGTTTTCTTTTGTCTTACGACTAAAACGAACCACTGCCGGCTTACCATCAGGATCAGCAACTGGTGCTGACGTCAGGTACTGGAACTTAGGTGAAATGCGGTCTTTAAAACGAACCAGCTCTTCCACTAATGGTGCACGTGTTTCACGTGATTTAGGGAAATTGCTCGCCGCCATAAACAGACCAGAAGCACCGTCACGAAGCACGAAGTACGCGTCTGAGTTTTCACATGGAAGTTCAGGGAAGTGCACTGGGTCTTCTTTTGGTGGCGCAACTTCGCCATTCTTTAGAATCTTACGAGTGTTCTTACAATCGTCATTGGTACAATCCATGTACTTACCGAAACGACCATTCTTTAGAACCATATCAGAGCCACACTTGTCACACTCAACAAGCGGACCATCGTAGCCTTTCACTTTGAACTCACCGTGCTCAACCACATAACCTTCACAGTTAGGGTTGTTACCACATACGTGCATCTTGCGCTTATCATCAATCAGATAAGCATCCATTGCCGTCTCACAGATAGGACAACGTTTCTTAGCTCGAAGTGCTGCTGTTTCAACGTCTTCTTCAAGCACGTTGATAATGCCTTCTTCGTCACCAAGATTGATCGTTGTCTTACAACGCTCTTTAGGTGGAAGTGCATAGCCAGAACAGCCTAAGAATACGCCTGTCGAAGCAGTACGGATACCCATTTTACGACCACAAGTCGGACACTCGATATCAGTTTCTACGATGTGGTTTGGCTTCATGCCGCCCGCGTCTTCATCAAGATCCGCTTTTTCCAAATCGCCAGTGAAGTCTTCAAAGAAGTTATCCAGCACGCCTTTCCAGCTTGCTTCGCCTTCAGCAATTTGGTCTAACTTTTGCTCCATACGAGCTGTAAAGTCATAGTTCATTAGGTCATTGAAACTGCCATCTAGACGGTCAGTAACAATCTCACCCATCTTCTCAGCATAGAAACGGCGTTGTTCAATTTTCACGTAACCACGATCTTGGATCGTCGAGATGATCGATGCATACGTTGAAGGACGACCGATACCACGCTTCTCAAGCTCTTTAACAAGCGCCGCTTCAGTGAAACGAGCGGGTGGCTTAGTGAAGTGCTGCTTAGGGTCTAAAGCAATCAGGTCAAGCTTATCGCCAATTTGAACTGCTGGAAGAATCGTATCTTCGTTTTTACCCATTGGGCGTTGAACGCGAGTCCAACCATCAAACTTAAGAATACGACCTTTCGCTTTTAGCGTGTATTCGTCAGCCTTAACGCTCACTGTTGTTGAATCGTATTGCGCAGGTGTCATTTGACAAGCAACAAATTGATTCCAAATCAGCGAGTAAAGCTTGTGTGCGTCTGCGTCTACGCCGTTTAGATCTTCCGACTTAACATCCACACTTGAAGGACGAATCGCTTCGTGGGCCTCTTGAGCGCCCTCTTTGCTGCCGTATGCCAGTGCTTTCGGTGGAAGATATTGAGCACCAAACTCAGAACCAATGTATTCACGAGCCGCTTCTACCGCTTCTGAACTCAAGTTGGTCGAGTCAGTACGCATATAAGTAATGTAACCCGCTTCATACAGACGTTGAGCCAGCATCATGGTTTTCTTTACGCCGTAACCAAGACGCGTACTCGCCGCTTGTTGCAGTGTCGATGTAATGTAAGGTGCCGACGGCTTACTCTTCGTTGGGCGGTCTTCACGTTTACATACTTCGTATTGCGCTTTTTCTAAAACACTAACTGCAGCTTGAGTTTGCGCTTCATTTTCAGGTTTAAACGCAACACCGTCTTTCTGTGCAACTTGCAGTCTGAAGTCGGTTTTTTCTGCTGTTTTTGTATCAGCATGCACATCCCAGAACTCTTCAGGGATAAAGGCATTAATCTCGCGCTCACGCTCTACCAATAGTTTTACAGCTACTGATTGAACACGGCCAGCGGATAGGCCTCGTGCTACTTTCTTCCAAAGCAGAGGTGACACCATAAAGCCAACAACACGGTCCATAAAACGTCGTGCTTGCTGTGCATTTACGCCATCAATATTTAACTCACCAGGAGTTTCGAAAGCTTGTTGAATAGCATTCTTGGTGATTTCGTTAAAAACCACTCGCTTGTATCGCGTTTCATCGCCACCGATGATCTCACGAAGGTGCCATGCGATAGCTTCTCCTTCGCGGTCCAAATCGGTTGCGAGATAAACATGGTCTGCGTTCTCAGCCAGTTTTTGCAATTCAGCAACGACTTTTTCTTTACCAGGCAGTACTTGGTAGTTCGCTTCCCACTCTTTATACGGGTTGATACCCATTTTTTTGATAAGAGCTTTGCGATCTTTTTCTTTCTTGATACGAGCTTTTTCTTCTGGGCTCATACCCTTTGTTGAAACTGCAGCAGCCTTTTTACCAGTACTTTGACCAGCCGTTGGTAAATCACGTACGTGACCTACACTCGACTTAACGACAAAGTCTTTGCCAAGGTATTTATTGATAGTTTTAGCCTTGGCCGGCGACTCCACTATAACGAGCGATTTACCCATATTGACTCTAACGTCCTTAATCACGATGCTTCAGCACCAACAATTTAACTTGTGGGCTTTTACGCATGATATTCTAAATTCATTGCTTCTTTTTTTACTATTGTGCGAGATTACTAGAAGATCAACCGCTTTTTTCAAAATTGGATCTGATCGCTCGACAATTCGACGACTCATAGATAAAAGGGGCACAATATAAAGAAGCTATAAAGTACTCATTAAGAATACTTGCAAGAGCCTATTCATCAGGCATTACGTCTAAACGGGCTCATACTAAGCTTGTCCGCGAATCTAACGCGAGCCCCATTCAATTATTTTTGCCGTAAATCACAAAATAAATTGTGGATATCCGAAAAGACTCTCTTAATCGGTTGTGAAATCATTGAATTTCTAGTTCGACACCATAAACTCAACGTTATATTCAGTTATCAGAGATAAACTCATGACAAAGAAAGTAATAGCAGAATTTGATTTACTGCTTATCGCAAACCAAATTATCCAATCACATGATGACTACATTGAAGGCATGCGCACAAACAGCGTAGTAGAGAAAGACGATGTACTCATCTTCAAAGGTGAATACTTCCTAGACAGCAATGGAATGCCGACAGAGAATACAACCGCAGTGTTTAACATGTTTAAATACTTAGCGCACCATCTTTCGAAAGAGTTTACGCTTCAGCAATAATTAAAAAGCTTGCCATTTAGGCAAGCTTTTTTACTTCCTGAACCTTTATATACTTCGTATTTTATTGACTCAGCATTTTCAGCTTGTCGAAGTAATCAGGGAATGTCTTTGACGTACAACCTGGATCATTAATGGTCACAGGCGTGTCGCTCAGAGCCACTAGTGAGAAGCACATCGCCATGCGGTGGTCATCATAGGTATCAATCGCCGCGTGTGTCAGTTCAGTAACTGGGTTAACGATGATGTAATCTTCACCCTCTTCAACCTCAGCACCGACTTTACGTAATTCGGTTGCCATCGCAGCCAAACGGTCAGTCTCTTTCACACGCCAGTTGTAGACGTTACGGATAGCCGTTGTGCCTTTCGCAAACAGAGCCGTTGTCGCAATAGTCATCGCAGCATCAGGAATATGGTTATAGTCCATATCAATGCCTTTCAGCTCACCACAACGAGAGATAACGTAGTCATCACCCCATTCGATTTCAGCACCCATTTTTTCAAGGGCATCAGCGAATTGGATATCACCTTGGATACTGTTTTTACCAATACCCGTCACCTTGATCTCGCCGCCTTTAATCGCTGCTGCCGCAAGAAAATAAGAAGCAGAAGATGCATCGCCTTCAACTAAGAAGTCACCCGGAGCTGTGTAAGATTGACCAGTCGGAATCACGAACTCTTGGTAATCGTTATTGATCACGTCCACACCAAATTGTTTCATGATGTGTAGCGTGATATCAATGTAAGGTTTAGAAACCAATTCACCGTCAATTTTGATGGTCACTTCGCCGTCAGCTAACGGTGCGGCCATCAAAAATGCCGTCAAAAACTGGCTAGAGATAGAACCGTCGATTGAAACCGTTCCACTCTTAAGACCAGTACCTGTGATCTTCAATGGTGGGTAGTTTTCGTTTTCTAGATATTCGACTTCAGCGCCGGCTTCTCGTAGTGCCGTTACTAAGTGACCAATCGGACGCTCTTTCATACGAGGCTCGCCTGTCAGAACGTATTCACCACGGCCTAAACACAATGCTGCAGCAAGCGGGCGCATCGCCGTACCTGCGTTACCTAAGAAAAGTTCAAGGGCTTTATCGCTTGAGAATGCACCACCAACACCTGTTACTTCACAAACAGTTTTGTCAGCAGACAGCTGATAATTAACACCTAGTTGAGTCAAGGCATTCAGCATATGACGAATGTCATCACTGTCTAGCAAGTTTGTTAGGCGAGTCGTTCCAGTTGAAAGTGCAGCCAAAAGAAGTGCACGGTTAGAAACACTTTTTGAGCCAGGTAGGTTAACTTCCCCACTCACTTTTTGAATTGGTTGTAACGTAAGGCTTTCCATTAAATCTTATAGTCCTTGTACCACCCGAAGTCACTGGCGCGTATTTATTTTCGGGTGATGAATAATTCTTCGTACTTGCAGACTAACGAACTTTTCCGACGAACTCCAGAGCTAATCCCCCTTATAAAGGTGATTAATTAGCCAATCAATCGTATTTACATACTAGTACGCTAGATCAACACGTACGCCATCGGAAAAATACAGAATTCGCACATCGTCGCCTCGGTTAAACAACATCGAATTATCGACATCTTGGATGATGTTAACTAACTTGTTGTCTTTGGTTTTGACCAATAACTCGACAAGTTTGTACTCGATTTTATATTGTGTATTGCCTCGATTTCGAGCAATCCCTGCACCAGCCACAGCACCAACAGCCGTCGCTACTTCTTTGCCGGTACCACCACCAAACTGGTTACCGATCAAGCCGCCGATCGCAGCACCCAATAAGGTTTCCCAACCATTCGCTTTCGATTCAGCGATCTCTTGTTGAGTGATGTATCTAACCGTATCGATCTCACCATAAACGACTTCGTTCACTGGTCGAGCTTCGTTTCTGTTGTAAGCTGCATTTGCCAACATGGGCAAAACAAGTAAAATCCAAAGCAACTTCTTCATGGTAAAACTCCTAAAGACCTCTTGGTCAGTGATTAATCTGTAACGCGGTACTTATGACTATATACCTAACCGAACTTGATACTACTAGTATAGAGTTTCCTTCGCCCTTCGACGCGCTTGATGAACCCAACGGTCTGCTCGCCTTTGGTGGTGACTTGTCACCAATGCGAATTTTAAATGCTTATAGCCAAGGTATATTTCCATGGTATGGCCCAGGTGAGCCTATACTTTGGTGGAGCCCAGCACCGCGAGCGGTATTTAATCCTAAGACATTTGAACCGTCAAAAAGTCTTAAAAAGTTTCAAAGAAAACACAATTATCGTGTCAGCATAAACCAAGCGACTGACAAAGTGATTGGTTACTGCTCGTCACTAAGGCCTGAAGAAGAAACGTGGCTGAACAATGACATGCAGTCAGCCTATTGTGAACTCGCTTCATTAGGATTCTGTCATTCCGTTGAAGTGTGGCAAGGCGATGAACTGATCGGCGGGCTTTATGGCTTACAAAGAGGCCAAGTCTTTTGCGGTGAATCGATGTTTAGCTTGAAGACCAATGCCTCTAAAATTGCGCTATGGTACTTTTGTAAACACTTTACCCGATTCGGTGGCAAGCTCATCGATTGCCAAGTTATGAATCCTCACTTGGAATCCTTAGGCGCTATCGAGGTCGAGAGAGACGAATTTCTGAGCTCTCTACAGTCACTCAAAGAAACGCCCGTTGACGATGCATGCTTTGAAAGCCAATGGCTAGAGGAAACGCCTTAATGAATCCAGATTTACAACAAATCAGAATTGGATTAACCGACAATCACGCTTGCAGCTACTTACCTCACCTCGAAGAAAGAGTGGCAGTCACGCTTGATGAACACATGCACACCTCAGATAACTATGAAGTTCTACTTGCCAACGGGTTTCGTCGTAGCGGGTCAACGATCTATAAGCCACATTGCGATAATTGCTCAGCGTGCCAAGCCATTCGTCTTTCTATTCCAGAAGTTAAGTTTTCTAAGAGCCAACGACGCGTCCTCAACAAGGCAAAGTCACTTCGTTGGGAACTAAAAGACACGATGGATGACAACTGGTTCGATTTATATAGCCGCTATATTACCGCTCGCCATCGTTCGGGCACTATGTACCCACCAAAGAAGGAAGAGTTTCTACAATTCTCACAAAATGAGTGGCTTACAACAAAGTTTATGCATATCTATGACGAGAACAAGTTAATCGGAATCGCGGTTACCGATGTTATGGCTCATAGCACCAGCGCGTTTTATACCTTCTTCGATCCTGATATCGATATATCCATGGGAACACTTGGCGTTCTATTCCAGATCCAACATGCCCAGAAAGAGCAAAAACAGTGGTTATATTTGGGTTATCAAATCGATGAATGCCCTGCGATGAACTATAAAGTACGATTTCAACGTCATCAAAGGCTAGTAAATCAGCGGTGGCAAGGGTAGAATACGCGACAACTTTACATATTTTGATTTTAACGGCACAATCAAGCCGTTGAAAACCGCCAAATTTCGAAAGAGGATTAGATGGCTAAAGAAGACGTAATCGAGATGCAAGGCACTGTCCTTGATACTCTACCAAACACAATGTTCCGTGTTGAGCTTGAAAACGGTCACGTAGTGACAGCACACATCTCTGGTAAAATGCGTAAGAACTACATCCGTATTCTTACTGGTGATAAAGTAACTGTTGAGATGACTCCATACGACCTTTCTAAAGGCCGCATCGTCTTCCGTGCTCGTTAATTATTAATTATTAATTATTAATTAGCGGATACAATAAGAAGCGGAGCTTAATGCTCCGTTTTTTATCGCCTGAACATTGCCCTTTACATCTCGCATCTCGCATCTCGCATCTCGCATCTCGCATCTCGCATCTCGCATCTCGCATCTCGCATCTCGCATCTCGCAAGCATAAAAAAACGCACAACCTAAGTCATGCGTTTTATAGTTAAGCTTTTGAACTACCCATCAGTTAGTTAGTGCATAACCTCTTCTTTTGCACCAACATAGATGAAGTCAAGTTCGTCTTTCTTCAGAGATACTTTCACCGTACCGCCATCAACCAAGCTACCGAACAGCAATTCATTCGCAAGAGGCTTCTTAAGCTTCTCTTGAATCACACGTCCCATAGGACGAGCGCCCATGGTCTTGTCGTAGCCTTTGTCTGCCAACCAGTGACGAGCATCTTCAGAAACCTCTAGAGATACGCCACGTGCGTCCAGTTGAACCTGAAGCTCAACAATGAACTTGTCGACTACTTGGCTAATCACACTTGGATCCAAGCTGTTGAACCAAATGATGTTATCAAGACGGTTACGGAATTCAGGAGTAAATACCTTCTTAATTTCGCCCATCGCATCTGGTGCATGATCTTGTTGGATCAGGCCGATCGATTTCTTCTCAGTTTCAGCAACACCAGCATTGGTTGTCATCACCAAGATCACGTTACGGAAATCCGCTTTACGGCCGTTGTTATCAGTTAGTGTGCCGTTATCCATCACCTGCAGTAACAGGTTGAAGATATCTGGGTGCGCTTTTTCGATCTCATCAAGTAGCACAACAGAGTGTGGATTCTTGATTACCGCGTCAGTCAGTAGACCACCTTGGTCATAACCAACATAACCAGGAGGAGCACCGATTAGACGGCTCACTGAGTGACGTTCACCGTACTCAGACATATCAAAGCGCAGCAGCTCAATGCCCATCAGTTTAGACAGTTGAACCGTAACCTCGGTTTTACCGACACCAGTAGGACCAGCAAATAGGAATGAACCAACCGGTTTATTGTCTGCACCTAGCCCTGCACGAGTTAGCTTGATCGCCTCGCTCAATACATCGATAGCTGGGTCTTGTCCGAATACCAACATTTTCATGCGGTCATCCAGTTTCTGCAGCGTATCTTTGTCTGAAGACGATACTGACTTCTCAGGAATACGCGCCATTTTCGCAACCATTGACTCAATATCAGCCACACTTACCGTTTTCTTACGACGGCTTGCTGGTGCTAAACGACTACGAGCGCCTGCTTCATCAATTACGTCAATCGCCTTATCAGGTAGGTGACGTTCGTTTATGTATTTAGCAGACAGTTCCACAGCCGCACGCAACGCTTTGTTGGTGTAACGTACTTCGTGGTGAGCTTCGTATTTTGGCTTAAGACCAATCAGAATCTTAGTCGTGTCATCTAATGATGGTTCAACAATATCGATTTTCTGGAAACGACGAGATAGCGCACGCTCCTTCTCAAAAATACTGCTGTACTCTTGGTAAGTTGTTGAGCCGATGCAACGTAACTTACCGCTGCTTAATAGCGGCTTAATTAAGTTTGCGGCATCAACCTGACCGCCCGATGCTGCACCCGCACCAATAATGGTGTGGATCTCATCGATGAATAGGATCGCGTCTTCTTCTTTCTCGAGTTGCTTAAGAATCGCTTTAAAACGTTTCTCAAAATCACCACGATATTTCGTTCCCGCAAGCAGTGAACCAATATCTAAAGAGTAAATCACGCTGCTCTGAATAATTTCAGGCACTTGACCTTCAACAATGCGCCACGCAAGACCTTCAGCGATGGCAGTTTTACCTACACCCGCTTCGCCCACTAGTAGAGGGTTATTCTTACGACGACGACATAGGACTTGAATAGTACGTTCAAGCTCTTTGTCACGGCCAATTAGAGGGTCAATATTACCCTGCTTCGCAACTTCGTTAAGGTTGGTCGCGAAATTTTCTAAACGATCTTCGGAGTTTGCTTCTTCAGCATTTTCTGCACCACCAAATGAATCCGATGATGAAGCACTATCGCCTTCGTTGCTGGCTTTAGTAATGCCGTGTGAGATGAAGTTAACGATGTCTAAGCGACTGATGTCGTTTTTCTTAAGAAGATACGCCGCGTGAGACTCTTGCTCACTAAAAATAGCCACAAGTACGTTTGCACCTGTTACTTCGCTGCGACCTGAAGATTGAACATGAAAAACAGCGCGCTGAAGTACTCGTTGAAAGCTCAATGTTGGCTGAGTTTCACGAGTTTCGTCGCTTTCAGGGATAAGTGGGGTCGTTTGATCGATAAAAATATCGAGCTCATTGCGAAGAGCATCGAGATCAGCCTGACAAGCTTGGAGCGCTTCCTTGGCCGCATCATTTTCTAATAATGCTAGTAGGAGGTGTTCGACAGTCATAAACTCATGTCGCTTGTCTCGCGCACGAGCAAATGCGCCATTTAAACTCGACTCTAATTCTTTATTTAGCATAAGTACCTCCTAAGGGAACAACAGTGTTGTTCGAGCAATTTATACTTGCTCCATTGTACATAGTAGCGGATGCTCATTTTCCTTTGAGTACATCGTGACCTGCGCTACCTTTGTTTCCGCTATTTCAGCACTGTACGTGCCGCATATAGCTTTACCTTCATAATGAACCTTGAGCATCACTTCCGTTGCTTTTTCGATATCTAGTGAGAAGAATCGCTCTAGGATCTCGATTACAAAGTCCATGGGCGTGTAGTCATCGTTATTTAACACAACGTTATACATTGCCGGTGGCTTTACTTTTGTTGCTTCTTTCTCCAGTAAATCTGAGCCTGGAGATGCCCATTCAAAGTTTCTGCTCATATCGCTTTGCTAAGGGTTATTTTTCGGAAGTCGTGAGTGTTTGCCTAATTCAAATTTACCACATTCACGCTTTACGGTGTACTAAGAAACTGCACCGAGAAACAGTACCAAAAAATATTCCTCTATACTGAGCCTAATCCACCATTTCCATCGCTGCAAATAAAAGATCTCGATTAACAGGATTAACATATGTGATTGATTAAAAAGACGCCATAACTATTGATACTGACGATAAGATCACCGCTAAGTTACTATTTAGTTAATAATTTGCAGTTAATCTCGAATGTGATTTGTTATTAAATTTGATCAATTTTATACCAATTTGCTATTGACTGTGCTCAATCATTAGCTACATTGGAGCTAAAAGGTTTTTTAATACATTTTTGCAACATGATTTAAAACCAGTAACACGCTTTAAAACTTAACAATAAGGAATAATTACGCAGGGTAGCGTTAATTTCCGTAAGCAATGTATGAGATTCAAGCTATCAGCTGAAATTCTTTAGGTGATAGGAATGATATCAATCTGACTTACAACAATTGATATAACAACGTTAGTAACAAAATGCATGAGGGATGTATAGCATGGCTACAGGTACAGTAAAATGGTTTAACAATGCCAAAGGGTTTGGCTTTATTTGTCCAGAAGGTGAAGACGGCGATATTTTCGCGCACTACTCCACAATACAAATGGAAGGTTATCGAACCTTAAAGGCTGGTCAGCAGGTCGACTATGAAGTAGAAAGTGGACCTAAAGGCTCGCACGCTAGCTCTGTTGTTCCTGTAGAAGGCAGCGCCGCAAAATAGGCGAATGCCAACTCATGTTAACCTTCATACGTCGTGCTTAACGGCTGACAGGTAAACAGAATATTGAAACCGCTCATTTAATACCTGTAATACAGGATTACGTGAGCGGTTTTTTCGTTTTGGGAGCTCTAAGATTCCCCACTAAACAATGAGTTCGAGGATGTGTTCCTACCAAGCCAGGCCTAGGAGATGACAAAAGAACAAAAAAGACGCTTTAACGTTACCGTTAAAGCGTCTCTCGTTTTGACTTTATCTATTACTTAGCCATCAAACTAAGTAACTCATTAACAAATCACGTTCATGAGTTACTAACGATGAGTCCGATCACTATGCATCAATAAATGCGTTTAGTGTTGAGCTTGGGCGCATTAGTGTTGAAACCAGTGCATCATTAAGTAGGTAGTAACCACCTAAATCACCCGCAACACCTTGCGCGTTGTTCAACTCAGCAACAATCACTTCTTCACTTTCAGCCAGTTGGCTTGCAACACCCGCGAACTCCGCAGCTAGGTCAGCATCAACCGTTTGCTCGGCAAGCGCTTTAGCCCAGTAAGCTGCTAGGTAGTAGTGGCTGCCACGGTTATCAAGCTCGCCCACTTTACGTGAAGGTGACTTGTTGTTGTCTAGGAATTCACCCGTGGCTTTATCAAGTGCGTCAGCCAGAACCTGTGCTTTAGCGTTACCAGTTACTACGCTTAAGTGCTCTAGTGATGCTGCTAATGCTAAGAACTCACCCAGAGAATCCCAACGAAGGTGGTTCTCTTTCTCTACTTGTTGCACGTGCTTAGGAGCAGAACCGCCAGCACCTGTTTCAAACAGACCACCACCGTTCATTAGTGGAACAATCGATAGCATCTTAGCTGATGTACCAAGTTCTAGAATTGGGAACAAGTCAGTTAGGTAATCACGTAATACGTTACCTGTAACCGAAATAGTATCTAGACCTTCTTTGATACGAACTAGTGAGTATTGAGTTGCTTCTAGCGGAGCAAGAATCTTAAGTTCAAGACCATCTGTATCGTGCTCAGGAAGGTAAGCTTCTACTTTCTTAATAAGCTCTGCATCGTGTGCACGAGAAGCATCTAGCCAGAATACAGCTGGAACACCTGTAGCGCGCGCGCGCGTTACCGCAAGCTTAACCCAGTCTTGAATCGGTGCGTCTTTCACCTGACACATACGGAAGATATCGCCTTCCTCTACCTCTTGCTCAAGAAGTACTGCACCAGAAGCATCAACCACTTGAACCTGACCAGCAGCTTCTAGGATGAAAGTCTTATCGTGAGAACCGTACTCTTCTGCTTTTTGAGCCATCAGACCAACGTTTGGTACGCTACCCATGGTTGTTGGGTCGAACGCACCGTTCTCTTTACAGAAATCAATAACCGCTTGGTAGATGCTCGCGTAGCTGCGATCTGGGATCATTGCTTTGGTATCTTTTTGCTTGCCTTCTGGATCCCACATTTGACCTGAAGAACGCAGCATTGCAGGCATAGATGCATCAACAATGATATCGCTTGGTACGTGTAGATTGGTGATACCACGGTCCGAATCAACCATCGCTAGTGGAGGTTGAGTCTCGTATACCGCTTGTAGGTCAGCTTCGATTGCTTCTTTTTGATCTTGAGGAAGTGCCGCAATTTTAGCGTACACGTCGCCAATGCCGTTGTTAACATCAACACCTAACTCTTCAAACAGCTGACCGTGTTTAGCGAATACGTCTTTGTAGTAAACCTTAACCGCGTGACCGAAGATCACTGGGTCAGATACTTTCATCATCGTCGCTTTCATGTGAAGAGAAAGCAGTACACCTTGCTCTTTAGCCGATGCGATCTCTTTTTCAAAGAACGCAACCAAAGCAGCTTTGTTCATTACTGACGCATCGATGATTTCTTTATCTTGCAGTGCAAAAGCTGGCTTGAGTGTTTTCTTAGCGCCATCTTTACCTACAAACTCAATGCTAACTTCAGTAGCACCTTCGATTGTTGTTGATTTCTCGCTACCAAAGAAGTCTTTGTCGTCCATACTTGAAACGTGAGACTTAGAATCTGCAGACCAAGCACCCATTGAGTGTGGGTTTTTCTTTGCGTAGTTTTTAACTGAAAGTGGTGCACGACGGTCAGAGTTACCTTCGCGCAGTACTGGGTTTACAGCACTGCCTTTGATCTTGTCGTAAGTCGCTTTTACTGCTTTCTCTTCGTCAGTGTTTGCTTCTTCTGGGTAGTTAGGAAGTGCGTAGCCTTTTGACTGTAGCTCTTTGATGGTTGCTTGAAGTTGAGGTACGGATGCAGAGATGTTTGGAAGCTTAATGATGTTCGCTTCTGGTGTCTTAGCCAATTCACCTAGTTCTGCTAATGCATCACCAATACGTTGCTCTTCATTCAAGTAATCAGGGAAGTTGGCAATAATGCGCCCTGCAAGTGAAATGTCGCGAGTATCAACGTCAATACCAGAAGAAGCCGTAAAAGATTGAATGATTGGCAGCAAAGAATAAGTTGCTAGTGCCGGAGCTTCGTCTGTAATGGTATAGATGATAGTTGGTTTTTCAGTAGGCATGAAATTTCCCTATAGTTCTGACAAGCTCACTTAAAATAGTGAGAATGTTATAAATTGACCAGTAAGCCACTCTATGAGTGAAAACTGCTTACTCGATAGTCGTACTCTATCTTATTTTTCATGCAATCTAATGACAGCATGAACCAAATCCGTGAGTGCGTTGTTATAATAAAACACGTAGGTATAATTAAACAAATCAGGCTTAAGAGTCCATAAACTTGTTCTATTTTGTGTCTTTTAGGCGCGCAAATGATAGCTCAATTCCGTTTCAGTGAAAACTTTTCAGCACACTTCGTTTACATTTTTGCAAGGTAGTTAACATGTCTACTCGCTCACGCAGCGCATCTCGTTCAGACAAACCCGCTCGTTCTGGCGCCACATTAAAACAAAGCGGCAACAGACAAGGCCGAAACGGTGATAAAAATAACACTGGTAATTCGCATAAGAAATCGCACTCAAGTAAACACAGATACAAAGCGAAACCTGCGAACGCAAAACCTAAAATTGCACTCGAAGATCGCAAGGTTATTTTGTTCAACAAGCCATTCGATACCTTAAGCCAATTCACTGATGGAGAAGGCAGAAAAACACTGGCTGATTTTATTCCAGTTAAAGATGTTTATGCCGCAGGCCGACTTGATCGTGACAGCGAAGGGCTATTGGTCTTGACCAACGATGGCATATTTCAAGCTAAGCTGACTCAACCGAACTCAAAATCACCAAAGACTTACTGGGTACAGGTTGAAGGCGCACCTTCTGAGGAAGATTTAGATAAATTGAGAAAAGGTGTAGAACTAAAAGATGGTATGACGTTACCTGCTAAGGTGGAGTTAATGTCTGAACCTGCTGTTTGGGAGAGAACTCCTCCAGTAAGGTTTAGAGCCGCTATACCAACAACCTGGTTAGCAATTACTATCATTGAAGGGCGCAACCGTCAGGTAAGACGCATGACAGCAAATATCGGCTTCCCTACCCTGCGCCTTATTCGCTATTCAATGGGTGACATGAACGTAGGTCAGCTTCAGCCTGGTGAGTGGAAAGAGATTTAAAGTCTAAATACCGAGAATATAAAAATGGCCGCTAGTTTGAGCGGCCATTTTTATATGCGTTGACAAATATCAGACACAAAAAAGCCAGTCATAAGACTGGCTTTTACAGCGTTACTTAACTAAGAGTTAGACTATTAGAAGTAGTAGTAAGCAGCTGCGAATACGAATGTCTCTTCGTCAGAGCTCTCAGCACGAACACCTTGTGGTACGTCAAGCTCTTGCTTGATATCGATACCCATGTCTAGGCGATCGCTGTGCGTGTACATTACTGCAACGTTCATGTAGCTGTAATCTTTGTCAGCAACAAAATCTTGCTCTTTAGTGTTTGCACCGTAACCAGCAGCAACAGTTACTTGCTCAGATGCAGTGAATGCGCCTGATAGGTAGTAACCAGTGTTCTTCTTATTTGTTGCATTTGTTTTGCTTGCGTCTTTCTCACCGTCATCAATCCAAGTATTGAAACCTAGTTTTACAGCATCGCCAACTTTAACATTACCAGAAACAGAGGTTACCGTGTAATCTGCTTCGTCACGATCTTCGTAACCAGCGTAGATGTTGAAGATTTCGTGTTCGAAACCAACGTAACCGTTCACACCTTTGTCAGCAGCAGAGTGGCTTTCGTCTGTTTCAAAGTAAGAAACACCGTAAGCAAAACCAGAAGTAGCACCTTGGAACTTAACAACGTTGAATGCATCAGAAGCATCGCCAGCAGAAGCACCAAACTCGTAAGTCATATCACCAGCACCATCAACTTTATCTAGAGCTGTATCATTTTCCCAACCGAAAGATGCAACACCAAAACCAGTGTCAAAACCTAACCATGCTTTATCAACGTCAGTATTTGGACCAGACTCGATGCCGCCGTATACTTCTGAAACTTTAGCTGACTCGTTTGTGTCAGAAATGTAGTTCATCATTAAGTCAGTTTCAAAGTAACCAACCCAACGGTTGTTTTTGTAGCTTACAGCTAGTGTTAGAGCAGTTGCCCAATCATCGTAGAATGCACCAGAGTATGAATCGTAGTAACCACCAACACCCCAAGCACCAGATACTGAGAATTGGTCTTTGTGCATGTCTTCAAACTCAAACATTGGCTTAGAGTTTTGAGAACTTGTTTCAACTGCGAATGCAGAAGTTGATACCGCTGCGATAGCTAGCGCTAATAGAGTCTTTTTCATAATAAATCCACTGCCTTTTCTAAGAATGGGAGATCCTTGCCCGGTTCCCTTTTATTTTTTATGACTGGTCATCACCACTCTTTGTTGGTTAATCACCGTCACTAAATTTCGAGGTCTAGATTGCAAAAGATTATCCTGCGTGTCAAATAAACTAAAAACAAACCTAAAAAAAACATAAATCAATCAAAATCAAAGACTTACATTTTTTTTCATTGTTTTACGAGCAGGTTATCCTTAGTTTTACCAGGAAATATAATAACCCAAAAAAAGAACAAAACAGAATTAAACACCACCAACAATCTAAAAAACAACCAACAATCAGAGTTTAACACCTACAAGCCAGTCTTTTTTAATATTTATATTTCGCAAGATAAATAAAATCGTTAAGTTCCTGATGGTTCAGTTTTTTTTTGTGAACAAGATCTACCTTTGGTTCAAAAGCAAGCTATTTCACGGTAAATGTACCGACTAGTGATATGTGCTACTATCCTCGCTCCGTTACGTAGGTCACAGTATGCTAACTACTAAAATTCAAAATTCTATTCGCACCAGTTATCAAAACCTCCAAGATCAGTTGGACAACTTTGTACCTAGACGTGCTCAAAATTACCTTGTTGCAGAAATCGCGAAGACACTTTGTGGTCAATACCACAAAAGTAATCGCATGATTGTTGCTGAAGCAGGAACGGGGATTGGTAAATCACTTGCTTATTTAATGGCGACGATCCCGGTTGCGGTACTCAACAATCGAAAAATCGTCATTTCAACAGCGACAGTTGCACTTCAAGAACAACTCGTAAATAAAGATCTCCCTCTATATAGAAGACTAACTGATAGAGAGTTCTCTTTTATACTCGCCAAAGGTAGACAGCGTTATTGCTGTGCCGAAAAGCTAGCCGCTGCTTGTGGGGTTGATGGTGGTCAGATGGCTATGTTCGAATCCAAGCCAAAGCAAAAAGACATCGAACAATTACAGACCATGTACCGCAGTTTGACTCAAGGTAAATGGGATGGTGACCGTGATTCATGGCCGAAACCAATCGACAATATGATTTGGCAAATGATTGTCAGTGATAAGCACAGCTGTAATAACAGTATGCCTACTCATAGAGACTGCCCTTTCCAAAAAGCACGCTCAGAGCTAGATAAAGCAGACGTGATTATTGCCAATCACAGCTTGGTGATGGCAGACGCTGACTTAGGTGGCGGCGTGATACTGCCAGAGCCAGAAAACAGCATCTATATATTCGATGAGGCTCACCACTTACCACACGTAGCGAGAGATCACTCGTCTGCGGCGGCAAGCTTAAAAGGTGCCGCCTCATGGCTAGAGCGTTTAAATCAATCCATCACCAAGCTTTCAGGCTTGGCGGATGAAAAACGAGTGGGTCGATTCAGAAATGAATTGCAAGATTCTGTACAACAGCTAATTCCTACTCTGACTCAGCTAAGCAAGCAGTTTGACGCCACCCATTTTGAAGATGGATTGTACCGTTTTGAACATGGTGACTTACCAGAATGGTTAGAGAACGAATCTAAAGACCTCAAACAATTGAGTCAAAAAGCAAGTCAGGCTGTCGCGAAGATTGCTGACCTTATTGCTGAACGTGTTAAAGATGGAGAACTTTCAGCGAAATTAGCCGAGCCTGCACTTGCAGAAATCGGCTTCTATATACAGAGAACAGAAAACCTAGCGCAAGTTTGGCGCTTAATGGCCGAACCTAAACGCGAAAAAGGCGCGCCTTTAGCTCGCTGGCTTGAACTCAATAAAGAGAGTGAAGGCGATTTCGTCGTGAATGTTTCACCACTCGAAGTTGGCTGGCAGCTTGACCAACAGATTTGGAGTCGTTGTGTCGGTGCGGTGTTAGTTTCTGCGACCATGAGAGCTCTCAACTCGTTCAGCTTTTTCTGTCACCAAGCGGGGATCAGTCAAAAAGAAGACGATGGCGTGCAATTTCTGGCTTTGGCATCTCCGTTCGATTATCAAAATCAGGCGGAGCTGATTGTGCCTGCCATGAAATACGAACCGCAGGCGCCTCAGTTTACCGAATATCTTATTGAAATTTTGCCTAAGGTAATAGAAGACAACAAAGCCAATCTCGTTCTATTCTCTTCTTACTGGCAAATGAATAAAGTTGCAGAAGCTTTGGCAACAGATTTCGTTAAAAAGTCATGGGCTTTACAGGTTCAAGGTGATACTTCACGCACCGAAATCCTAAAAAAACATAAAAAGCTTATAGACCAAGGTAAAACAAGCGTTCTTTTTGGAACTGGCAGCTTTTCAGAGGGTCTTGATCTACCAGGAGAGCTTCTTGAAAACCTGGTTATTACCAAGATTCCTTTTGGCGTTCCTACGTCACCTGTAGAACAAGCGCATTCAGAATATATTGAATCACGTGGCGGTAATCCTTTTATGCAGATAACTGTTCCAGAAGCGAGTAAAAAGCTTATTCAATCTGTCGGTCGACTACTGCGTAAAGAACGAGATTCTGGTAAAGTCACGATCCTTGATAGACGCATAGTCACGAAGCGATACGGGAAGTCCCTACTCGACTCACTACCGCCTTTTAAAAGAACAATAAAATACTAATTTTCCTACCCTAAAGGTAGTTATGGGCCAGTTATCGCTAGGCCCTGCATTCACAACCCAACATGATTAATCCATCGATTATTCGTGTGGCTGCCTCAACAGCCAATAACGAGAACACTAGCTATTTATGGAAATGATTGAGCCAACCATGTTGGTTATCCTCGCTCTAGTTGCATTTGCAGCGGGCTTTATTGATGCTGTCGCTGGTGGTGGTGGGATGTTAACCGTCCCAGCTTTGCTGTCGCTTGGCCTGCCGCCACATATTGCACTAGGGACAAACAAGCTCGCTGCAACATTTGCCTCATCGACCGCAGCCTTTACTTACTATCGTAAAAAGCTATTTAAGCCCGAATGTTGGATCAACGCATTCATTGCCACCTTGATAGGCGCGACTATTGGTACTTTAACCGTTGATGCGATAAGCACTGAGTGGCTAGAGAAAGTACTACCATTAGTTATTCTTGCTGCAGCGGTCTATACCATTTTTCACAAGACACCGAATGCCAATCACAACGTGTCACCGAAACCTTGCCCTGTGCTTAAGAAAAAGCAAAAGTATCAAGGTTTCATTCTTGGCTTTTACGATGGCGTTGCAGGCCCGGGAACTGGCGCATTTTGGACAGTAAGTTCTATGGTGCTTTATCGCCTAAACATCTTACTTGCTTCAGGCCTGTCCAAAGCAATGAACTTTACCAGTAACTTCACTTCTTTAGTGACCTTTGCAATTCTTGGTCATATTGATTGGGTTCTTGGTTTAACCATGGGCGTTTGCTTAATGGCCGGGGCATTCGTTGGTGCACACTCTGCAATTCGTTTTGGTGCGACATTTATACGACCTGTGTTTGTGACTGTGGTCAGCGTGCTTGCAATTAAACTGGCTTATGAAGCGTGGTTTGTAAACTTATAGCCACCAGCAAACGGGAAGCAAAATGAATCAGTTTTCAAAGCTCAAAAGTGTTATCGATACCTTGATAGGCCATTGCTCTCAGGTCGATAAGTCTCGTGGCGCTTATCATCAAGCGCTGTTCGATCGAGCCTTGTTTAAGTGTGGAGCCTCGACTCTTCTTCCCTATGCCCTTGAAACTCAGGCGACTTATAACACCATTATTCGTGAACAGAGCACCAATCAGCTCACTTCATCACGAGCAAATTATCTGACAGAAAGGCTAACCAACCAGATTGCAGCGATTCAGCGAGAGTTAGCCAACCACGATTTGCGCCTAGATAGGAAAAGTAAATCAGGGAAAAGCTTAAACGACTTGTACAACGAACTCGCACAACACCAAGATTGGCAGAAGCGACTCGTCGATTTAGTTCAAACACGAAAATTAGCGTTTGATTCTGCGCCACGCCACCATAAGAAAAAAGCGGAAGAGGCTTGGCAACTCGCAAAAGAACGATTGGAACGCTGTGAGGACTCAATGAAGAACATTGAGAGATTGATTAACTTAGAGAACCCTAAGCGAAATGAGCACTGATAACACATCATCACCACTGGATAATGCACCTGAAGAAGTTAAGTTAGCTGTCGACCTTATCTACTTACTCGAAAGCAACGAGATCGATCCTAAGGTTGCGTTAGAAGCAATTAAGATTGTCCAGCAAGATTTACAAGCCAAACTAGCATCTAGCATCTAGCATCTAGCATAAAAATATACAGGATTCACATGTACCAACTTAGCTTTTCTATGCCCGAGTTTCTTGAAAACTACTGGCATAAAAAACCAACCATCTTAAAAGGTGGCTTGCAAAATTTCGTCGACCCAATTTCGCCGGAAGAACTTGCTGGTTTATCGATGGAAGAAGAAGTGGATTCTCGCTTTGTTTCTAACCTCGACAACAAATGGACAGCCGAACACGGTCCATTCACTGAAGAGAAGTTTGGGGAACTCACTGAAACGCATTGGCAATTGATCGTTCAAGCAGCCAACCATTGGCATCAAGGTGCAAATCAACTGACTGAAGCGTTCCAACAACTACCAAACTGGTTGTTCGACGATCTGATGATTTGCTACTCAGCACCTGAAGGCGGTGTTGGCCCTCACATTGATCAATACGATGTATTCATCATTCAAGGCCAAGGTAAGCGTCAATGGAAAGTGGGCGAAAAAGATGTTGGTCAATACAAAGAGACCGTACAAGCTTCTGCTCTACGCCAAATAGAAGGCTTTGAGCCAATCATTGATGAAACCTTAGAGCCAGGTGATATCCTTTATATCCCGCCAGGCTTCCCACACGAAGGCAACACGCTTGAACCATCAATGAGCTACTCGATTGGCTACCGCTCTCCTAAAGAGCAAGAGCTAATCAGTAACTTTGCCGACTTTGTGCTTGCTCATGATATGGGCGACGTGCACCTGCATGATCCAGAGTTCAAAACGCAAGATGGCTACGGCAAGATTCGTTCGTCAGATTTGAGTAACCTAACTGATATGTTGAAGTCCGCATTAGAACAGCCTGAAACCGTGAGTGATTTCATGGGTTGTTTACTGAGCCAATCACGCCATCAACTTGATATCGTTGCCCCAGAGCCACTATGGACTCAAGAAGAGATTGCTCAACACTTGGAGTCAGAAGGTGAAATCCACCGAGTGTCAGGCTTAAAAGCGCTCTACCACGAAAATGAAAGCAACACAGCTTACATCAATGGTGAAGTGGTTAAGGTTGATGAAGCGGATTCTTCTTTACTCAACATACTTTGCGATGAGACTGTAATTACTTCGGCTACTGCCCTATCTTCTTCTGGTATAACGGTCGTGACTGAATTAGTGAACAAAGGCTACTGGTTCATCGAAGAGTAAACAGTATCAACCACTCGTTATCGACTCACTTTGGTAGCAAGATATAAAAAAAGGGACAAATGAAGATTTCATTTGTCCCTTTTTCAATTCAAGAGTTGGTTAGGTCTTAATCGTTATACTTTGAACTGATTAACTAATTTCTGCTGCTGTTGAGACAGCTGATCAATTTCATTACCCACTTGCTCAGAAGCCGCGGCTTGTTCCAAGATCTTCGCACTCAAGTCTCGAATGTTAACCACACTTTGATTCACTTCACCAGACACAGATTGCTGCTCTTCTGCCGCTCTTACGATCTGATTGTTCATATCACTGATCGCTTCTATCGAAGTAAAGATCGAACCCAGATCCTCAACCGCTTTTTGGACATGTAAGGCAGTGTCATTGGCGAGAATATTGCCTTCTTGTATCGCCTCAACAACATCTTGAGTACCTGCATGAACCTTATCGATAACCGCTCTGATTTCACCAACTGATGATTGTGTGCGGCTTGCTAGGTTTCTTACTTCATCAGCAACAACCGCAAAGCCTCGACCTTGCTCACCCGCCCTTGCCGCTTCAATCGCAGCATTCAGTGCTAGTAGGTTAGTCTGTTCAGAGATCCCCTCGATAACACTTAAGATCTCAGTGATGTTTCCATTATTCTTCGCTAGCTCTTCAACAATAGGCACAGCACTCGACATACGCTCCACCAGCTTTCTCATTTCACCGGCTGAAAGCTCGATAACTTCTTGCCCTTGCTGAGCAGAACGGTTCGCTTCGCACGCTGCGTCCACGGCAACTTCTGCGTTTTGTACCACTAAACCTGCGGTTTGAGTCATCTCTTCTGCCGCTGTTGCAACTAAATCGACTTCTTTGAATTGAGATTCGCTGCTTTCACGTGTGCTTGATGCAGACGCTTTCGCTTGGCTAGTTGTGCTCGCTACCTGCTCCGTTGTTAGAACCACTTCTTTGATTGTGTGCTGAAGCTTATCTAAGAACAGGTTAAACCCTTTCGATAACTGGCCGATTTCATCCTGAGATTTCACTTCTAAGCGCTGCGTTAAATCGCCTTCACCAGAAGCAATATCATTCAACCTTTCTACCACCTGTCGAATTGGCTTAACAATAGACAGTGAAGCAAATGCAATAATAGCTAGACCAAAGAAAATAAACACAGTACCTGCGATCACTTCTGTCTTGATGCCTTCACTTAACTTAGTACTAATGATGGAATCCAATTTATTTGCATCGGCGACGACACTCTCTCTTGGGATCTCGAACAACACACCCCAAGTTTGGTTCGCAGCGACAACAGGCGCAAATGCGAGTAACCACTCACCGTTCTCACTCCATTGCGTTGTCACTTCGCCACCAAAGATAAAATCGGTCATCAAGTCGCTGTTTGTGTTGTTACTTTGGAAGCTCGAACCAACTGCAATGCTTGAATCATCAGAAGCAATAACAGAACCGTCTAGGCTCACCACGTAAACCGCACCTGCGCCATCGAACAAGCTTTGGTCAGATTGAGTCACTACATTGGTTAAGCCATCGAGTCTTAGATCAATCCCTAAGAAACCAATCGCCATATCATCGACTAAGATAGGCACAGAGATTGAAGAAGTCAGTAAGGTTTTACCCCCGCTGTTTACAACTCTTGGCGTACTAATACATGTTTGCCCTGATGACAAAGGACAGTAGAAACGCTCACTGTTGCTATCGTCACTCAAAGTCGATTCTGAAAGCACATTCGGCAGAACATTCTCACCATTGTCTGCCACCTTCCAATAAGGTGCAAAGCGGCCTTTTTCGTTAGATCCGACATAATCGGCATCAACGTAGTTCGCGTCTTCACTATCGAGTAAGTCTGGCTTAAAGACTAAATACGCCCCTTGAATCGAATCAAAGTTTAAAACTGAACGACGCACCATCTCGTCCAACGCAGTACGAAGCTCTTCACTTGGCGTAAAGTTTTCATCGGCATTGTTCTTTAAAAACTGAGCACTCGCCGCTAGCATCTCTGCGCGGTAAATCGCTTCGTCGACGTAACGTTGAGTTTCTTGAGCATTAAGCTGAGAAACAGACGCCAACAACTGCTGAGTTTTATTGATAACTGATTCTGAGCTTTGAGATTTGATGACTTGTTGATTACTCGTCGCGTTGTAGATCGAGAAACCAATAAGAGACAGTGAAGTAATGATTAGGCAACAACCTGCTAAGAGGGTTATTTTCCACTGTACCGATAGAGAGCGCATTTAATATCCTTATTTAAGCCAAAAGACTTCCTTAACCATAACTCTCACATTGATAACGAATTGCTGTCTACAATGTTAATGAGTTAGACGAATAGCTTAGCGGATGATTACAGCACAATTTGCACACATATAAAACGAAAGTTTACATAAATGTTAATAAGTCGTGTTTTTTGTCTTTTGTTACTGTGATTTCAAGAGCTTTCAGCTTGTCACGCCAAGTTAAACTATTGAAGCAAGAACGCCCAACTAGCGGTATTCGCAACTTAGAGAGATGTTTGAACTAACACTATTAATGGGAATATTGCTTTATCAAAGAGACATTTCAAGGAAGCCCATCCCCCACACTCTACATACCTAGAACACAGTGATTTCGGATTATTTTTTCTAATCCAAGTTATAGATTTTTATCTTGATCAACTTCACATTTTTTGATTGCTAAGTCGTCAATCAAGCTCTAATATCTCGCGCCTAGATTCCCTGAATACTTTATTCTTTTGGCTCTCCTTAATGGAGCGCTAAGGCTTTTTACGTCTTTAATTTTTGGAGAGATACGCAAATGTCTGCCTCGTTTCCATTAGCGAAACTTACCTTTTTAATCGCTATTCTGACAGCCGTAGGTCAAATGACTCAAACGATGTACGTGCCTTCTATCGGTCATATGGCGGGTGAGTTCTTGGTTTCTGCGTCTTCACTTCAAGCTGTGATGGCGTGCTACTTGATCCCTTATGGTCTGTCGCAATTTGTTTACGGCCCGCTTTCTGATCGCCTAGGTCGTAAACCTATCATCGTTGCAGGTTTGATCATCTACATCATAGGTACTTTGGTGGCGTTGTTCGCTCATGAGTATCAATGGTTCCTAGTGGGTAGCTTTATCCAAGGCTTAGGCATCGGTTGTGGCGGTGCGATGTCTCGTACATTGACTCGTGACTGTTTTGAAGGCGCAGAGCTGCACCGTGCAAATAGCTTAATCAGCATGTGTGTGATTTTCTCACCATTAATGGCGCCTGTTCTGGGTGGTTACCTAACAGAAGCTTTCGGTTGGCGTTCTAGCTACTTGTTCCTAGCACTGTTTGGTATCGCTGTAGTGATCACCATGATGACGAGCATGATGGAAACTCTGCCAAAAGAACGACGCAAAAACGAGTCTGTTGTAAACAGCTACAAATTCGTTCTGTCTGACAAACGCTTCCAAGGTTTCTTACTAGTATTAGTGGCAACATTTGCGGGCGTCGCAGTATTTGAAGCAGCGGCAGGTGTACTACTTGGTGGCGTGCTGGGTTTACCGGCAACCACAGTAAGCTTGTTGTTTGTTTTGCCTATTCCAGGCTACTTAGTCGGTGCTGGCCTATCTAGCTACATTGCACAACGTCGCTCTGAGCGCCGCGCACTGAATGTTGGTCTGGTGTCGATCTTAGTCGGCTCAGCGGTGGTGCTGATACCGGGTCTGTTTGGTCAAACAACAGCACTAACTTTGATTGGCGGTGCAACCATTTACTTCTTGGGTGCCGGTATCTTATTCCCAGCGGCAACTACAGGTGCACTTTCGCCATTCCCATACCATGCAGGTACAGGAGGCGCGATCTTAGGCGGGATGCAAAACCTAGGTGCTGGTATCGCAACACTATTGGCATCGTTCTTCCCGGCTCAAGACCAACTGCCACTCGGTTGTTTGATGATTGCAATGTCATTTATCGTGATGCTTGGTTTACGTTGGGTCAATCGTAAACCTGACCACTCAAACGAAATGCCATTGGCTATCTAAAGTAAAATTCGAATCCTTCCCAAACGAAGAAAAGGGACATACTGATAAGTGTGTCCCTTTTTGTTACCCGTTTCCACTTGCCCACATCTATCATCAATTTCATTTAACATTACTTTGATTTTTTGAAAACAATAACAGACACTTACCTTGAAAGTGCATATCCAGAATCCAATTATAAATAATATCACTGGAAGAACACCAAGATACCTAGGCTCTGATAGAAAAGGATGCTGGCATTAAAACGAGTAAGGTGCACACTAAGGATATACAGATGCGTTTCGCTTTAACCACATTAGCCGTATCGGTGGCGCTTGTCGCTGGATGCAGCAATCAAGGAATAACAACCATGAAACACTACTCTCCATCGCAACTCGTCGCTCAGCAGACACAAGCTCCTGTTGCTAAGAAAGTCCCTCATGCAATGACGATTCATGGTGATACTCGAATCGATAATTACTACTGGATGCGCGATGATGAACGCCAAGATCCAGAGATCTTGCAGCATCTTGAACAAGAGAACCAGTACGCAGAGACCGTGCTGAAGCATACCGAATCAACACAAAAACAGTTACTTGAAGAGATCAAAGGCCGAATCGCGAAAGACGACAATTCAGTACCGGTTCGCAAAGGCAGCTACTACTACTCGAATAAAGTCACAGGAGACAACGAATATCCAGTTCACTTGCGTGAAAAAGACTTTTTAGGCACAGACAAGCAAGTCATCTTAGACGTTAACGAACTAGCAAAAGAACACGAATTCTTCAGTATCGGTGGCCTAACAATCAGCCCAGACGAAAACTTGTTGGCGTATGGCGAAGATACCCTGAGCCGCCGCATTTACACCATCAAGATTAAAGACCTCACCACTGGTGAGTACTTAAACGATGAAATTGAAGGTGCTTCGAGTGCTATTGCGTGGCAAAACGATAACCAAGCCTTTTACTACATCAAGAAAGATCCACAAACACTGCTGGGTTACCAAGTTTACCGCCACATTTTAGGCACACCTCAAACTAGCGATGAGTTAATCTACGAAGAAACCGACAGCGCTTACTACACCTCATTGAGCAAAAGCAAAGATGGTGAAGAGGTCTACATTTGGCACTCGAGCACAGAAACCAGTGGTGTTTCAGTCATTGATGCCAACAATCCACAGGCTAAAGCCAAAGCTTTCTACCCAAAAGAGACAGGCATAGAGTACAGCATCGCTAAACTGGGTGATTGGTATTACATCTACACCAACTACCAAGCAGTCAACTTTCGTTTAATGAAAGTCGCAGCTGATGACATGCATGACCGCTCAAAATGGGTCGATGTCATTGCAGCAGACGATAACACTCAGCTTGTTGATTTCGAGTTGTTTGATGACCACCTTATTTACGAGCAACGTGCGGATGGCTTGTCGACAGTCACGGTTCGCCAACTCTCAACAGGCAAAGAGTTCCCACTTGAATTTAACGACACCGCTTTCGCTGCTTACCTAACAAGTAACTATGAATTAGATAACTCAAAAGTTCGAATCTATTACAGCAGCTTGACTACGCCAGGAACTTACTATGATTTCGACCTAAGCACGGGTGAGTCAGAAATCAAAAAGCAAACACCAGTATTAGGTGATTTCGAAGCGGATAACTACCAATCAGAGCGAATCATGGTTACGGCTCGCGATGGCAAGCAAGTACCAGTCTCTTTGGTGTATCGCAAAGATTTATTCAAGAAAGACGGCACTAACCCAATTTACCAATACGGCTACGGATCTTACGGTTCAACCATTGAACCGACGTTCAGCTCAACTCGTCTCAGCCTGCTTGATAGAGGTTTCGTTTTTGCGATTGCTCACATCCGCGGTTCAGAAATGCTAGGGCGACCTTGGTATGAAGACGGCAAAAAACTGTCCAAGCAAAACACGTTCAATGACTTTATCGATGTAACTAAAGACCTAGTTGAAGAAGGTTATGGCGCTAAAGACAAAGTATTTGCGGTAGGCGGTTCAGCCGGCGGTCTATTAATGGGAGCAATCATCAACCAAGCGCCTGAATTGTATAAAGGCATTGGAGCACATGTTCCTTTTGTTGATGTAGTAACAACCATGCTTGACGAGTCGATCCCTCTTACGACTAACGAGTACGATGAATGGGGCAACCCTAACAATAAAACCTACTATGACTACATGCTGAGTTACTCACCGTACGACAACATTAAGGTACAAAACTACCCGAACATGTTGGTGACAACAGGTCTACATGATTCACAAGTGCAATACTTTGAACCAATGAAGTGGGTAGCGAAACTGCGTGAAATGAAAACAGGCAACAATGTATTGGTGTTCAAAACCGATATGGAAGCCGGTCACGGTGGCGCGTCTGGTCGATTTAAGCGATTAAAAGAAGATGCTCTTGAATACGCCTTCTTTTTAGACTTACTAAAAACTCAGTAGACTCAGCGTAACTGTAGGTATTCGCACAATTTAACGTCGCCATTTAGTCTCGACAAAATGGCGACAGAAATTATTAAGCATGGTTAAATACGATGAACCATGAAATCCACCAAATCAAAAAACCTTTGAAAACTCGCAGTGACAAAGGTTTACGAGAGGTATAAAAACAAATGAAAGTAATTAGCTTCAACATCAACGGCCTAAGAGCCCGCCTTCATCAACTGCAAGCTGTTATCGACAAACACCAACCGGACGTGATTGGTCTGCAAGAGATAAAAGTACACGATGAAGCCTTCCCTATTGCTGATGTTGAAGCAATGGGCTACAAGGTTTACTTTCACGGCCAAAAAGCACACTACGGTGTGGCTATGCTGTGTAAGCAAGAGCCAATCTCGGTTCAGAAAGGTTTTCCAACCGACAATGAAGACCATCAAAAACGTATGATCATGGCGACGTTTGAAGATGAAAACGGTGAAAAGGTTACAGTACTAAATGGTTACTTCCCTCAAGGGGATAACATCAAGCATGAAACCAAATACCCGTACAAGCGCGAGTTCTACAAAGACTTGATGACTTACCTAAACGATTACCACAATAAAGATGAACAAGTGATCGTAATGGGCGACATTAATATCAGCCCAATTGATGCTGACATCGGCATTGGTGAACCTAATGCAAAACGTTGGCTGAAAACCGGTAAGTGTTCTTTCCAACCAGAAGAGCGCGAATGGTTGAAAACATTGATGGATTGGGGTTTTGTAGACAGTTTCCGTTTGCTACACCCTGAAGTAAACGATCAATACTCGTGGTTTGATTACCGCTCAAAAGGTTTCGTAGACAACCGCGGCCTGCGTATTGATGTAGTCCTAGCGACTCAAAAGCTTGCTGATAAATGTACTGAAGCTGGCATCGACTACGAACTACGTGGTATCGAAAAACCATCTGATCACGCGCCAATTTGGTCGACGTTTAAGTAATTAGCTCGTTTTACTCGTTTTCTAGTTTAACTACTCAAAAAGAAAGGAGAGTTGGAATTACCCACTCTCCTTTTTCATATCCATATTTATCGCTCAAGCAAATCGGTTGCTACCGAGCTTTCAAAGTGGCCAAACAGCGCTTCCATCAACATCCAATGGATACTTCGCAAAGTCATCCAAACAATAGCCAGTATCATCTGATGCAAAATACTTAAGAGGCATGATAGCTAAATTCAAACTTCCAACTTGCTGTTTCGCCTTATTCTCAAAACTAAAGCCCCACATATCCAAGTGCGCTCGCATATCTCGTTGAGTGACATAGCTCATCGCGATCAATTGCCAATCATCATTAGAGATAGCTTTTGCCTCTTCCAGTGTGTAATCAGAGAAACCTATCGAGCTTCTTTTCGCGTTCCATAGTTCTTCTGATTTTGCCAAACGATTAAACTCTCGCTCTATCGTATGCAAGCGCCCCAATAAGTGCCAACCCGTTGTCAAAATCCCCTGCTCTTGTGCCAACATCATCATCTGAATATAGATGCGCGCGCCCCAACTCCAATTCGCTTGGTTCTGAGTAGCCATATAAGCGTTCGGATCTGCCTCCAAACGACTCTGTTTAAGTATCTCAAATTGACCTTTGAAGTCTAAACCTTGGCAAGCAGATATCTTTCCTGTCTCTTGGTAATAACGAGACTTACTGTAATAGGAGTAGTAGTTCGTTGTTGAGTGACCTTCCCAACCAGAGAAACGAAAGCGACTCTTCTCAAGCCCATGCCCTAATTCATGTAGATCACCATGCCCTAGAGGGTCAAAAGACCAATAAGCATCATAAGGGTTTCCTGAACAACCGTAACCACAGTTCGCTTGGTCGGCGTTCATATGCTTCACAATATCAATGGTTTCAACCTGCCAACCCTGATTTTTTGCGTATTGCTGAATTTCATTAATGACATCAATTCCAGGGCCTTCAAAACCAGCAAGCGCATGAGGTAAGTTATGAACGTAACGCTCTGTTGCTAATGCCATATCTTGTGGCTTATCCCATCGCGCAGGGCTTACTGAATCCTGCATTTTTTCTAGCTTTGAGTGAACTTCAAACCCCGGAGTAATCAGCTCGGCCCAATCAAAGTTTCCTTCCTCAAGCTGTGCAACAAAACTGTCGTTGTCTGCCTCACTGCGCCAAACGGGGTGTTGCGCGACATTTTCAAAACGCAGCTCCACATCAATATCATTGGTATCAAAATGAACCTGTAATGTTCCACCATAGGCTGAAGTGAGATAAATCGTCTCTCCCGTTTTCACTGGGTAGGTTACCGAGGTGAGAAATTTTGGCCGAGCGTAACCGTCATTGCCTGAAAACTCGTGTGTCGCGCCGCTACGCAATGTATTAAATGCAATAGACGTAGCCACATCGTTATTGTCTAAGCGAGTCACCTTGATTGTCTTACCAGGCAAGGCATACACGCCAGCGGATCGGAAGTTTCTTTTGGACTCCAAGGCAATGGTTTTCGAGACGAGCGGTACATTCTCAAAACTCTTGGTACTAAAGTTCCCTAGACTTGGTTGCGCCGCGTTATACACGCGACTGTTGTATACCGCATAATCACTGTAATAAGAGCGAAGAAAATCAATTCTCTCTGTCACGCCTTTACCCATTGGGTACTGAACGTCTTGACGGTAATGGTCAGCAAGTAGCAGTAACAGCTTTTCATATTCGTAATCATCCGTTGTAAACAGATCCACTTTCTTACTATCAAGCGATGTTAGATGGGAACGAATACTGTTTGCTGCAATATAGAACTCTTCATCCATATTGGATTCAGCAGGGCAAGATTTGTCATCACAGGTATTCAGGTCAACAGTAAAACTATCGTCTTTCAATCTCTGTAAAAGTGCTTGTTGTTGAATAATGTTATCCGGAACCTGATTAATAAGCTGTGTAGAATCCCAATTAGACAGGCCGAGCTTGCGCCAATAGTTATCACCAACGTAGGTCATGTGCATTTCAGCGAACAAGGCATTACCTAAGTCCGTCATACCACCATCAAGATGCAGGTATAACACAGGAATATTGTTGCTGAACGCGAGGCGTACGCCCTTAAGAACATCGTCTATGCTATCGCCAGCAATAAGCTTTTGAGACACGATCAACAAATCAGGGTTATTAGCTTCAAGACACTGGCTTAACTGGCTGCCGTCACAAGCGTTGTCAGCGTTGATAGCCATAGAAGCGTTAACATTGTCTGTTAACCAGTTTCGTGTCGCTTGATCATCAGGAAAGTAATGAGACTGATCAAGCTGAGCTAACACAACATTCTGGGGCGCATCAGTACCTGAAACCCAAGTAACCAAATTCTTCAACCAAGTGTTCATCTCGTCATTAACAGAATCAGGGAAACGTTGCTTCGTTCTAAAAGGGTTACTCGCCAATGCTGCATAGCGACTGTTGTCTGATGTATAACCAGCAATACCTATCACTAACTCTTGAGCATCATATCCATCAATCATCGCTTTATTAGTTTTTAAGATGACATCATTAAAGCCATAGGTAGGTAAGATAATTGCTGTGTCATGGGTTGGATCCCAATGAAGATTGCGTAACGGCTCCCCATCTGAGTTTTGAGATAAAGCTTGTTTAATCAGATTGTAATCCGAGTTGTATCGAGCCACTAAAGCTTGGCTAGCTTCAATAAATTCATTAGAGTCAGTTACATACAAGGCATCGCCCGTGGACAATGCCTTTTGTACTGCTGTTTGTGGAGTCGGTGTAATATCAGGGTCATCGCTTCCGTCACCTCCGCTCCCTTCTCCACCAGAACCACCAGAACCACCAGAACCACCAGAACCACCAGAACCAGTTTGGGCACTTTCACCGCCGCTACCACCTCCGCATCCTAAAAGTGATAGGGTAATAACACAAAGAACCAAATTGGATAGTAAGTTACTCTTTTTCATCATTATTCCATACAACAACAAAATTTCGCCGAGTCTATCTATAGTTAAATCTAAAGCAATTATTCTAATGAATGTGTAAGCACAATTTGAAGCAAGTTAACTGTTTTTAAAAATCGATAGCTCTCCAAGGTGAACCTATCCAAAGCCATCACTGAGCTTTCTTGTGATACAAAAAAACGGCGCTCAATGAGCGCCGTTTTGTTAACTATGTAAAATGCAATTAGCTAAGTGGTCTTAGGTAAGCAAGGAAACGTTTCTCTGCGAATTTAAAAATCGCAATGATGATGAACGTTAGCGCCATATAGAACAGACCTGCTGTTAAGAAAGACTCGAATGGAGCGTAGTAACGTGAGTTAACCAAACGTGCAGCACCTGTTAAGTCCATAATCGTTACGATACCCGCAACGGCTGAACCGTGAAGCATGAAGATAACTTCGTTACTGTAGGCAGGCAGTGCGCGACGTAGAGCACTTGGTAAAATGATACGACGGTAAGTTTTCGGCGTACTCATGCCGTAAGCTTTTGCTGCTTCCACTTCACCTTTCGGTAAGCCGTTAATCGCACCACGAATGATCTCTGCGGTATAAGCTGACGTGTTAAGAATGAATGCCACCAAAGCACAGAACCACGCGTTTTCCCATAATGTGTCTTTCACTGGGAAGAATTGGTCCATACCGTAGTAAATCAGGTACAGCTGAACCAGTAATGGCGTACCACGGAAGAAATAGATGAATGACCAAGCCGGAGCATTAATCAGCATATTCGGACTGTTGCGAGCGATAGCTAATGGTATGGCTACGAATAAGCCAATGATCAAAGCGACGCAAACCATCCAAGCCGTTGTCCATAAACCACCAAGGTAAATCGGCAGGCTTTCAATTATCAATGAAAAGTCCATAACTACCTCGCGTGGATACTGAATTTACGTTCAACCAGCTTGAGTAAGCCCGTCGAAACACTGGTGAAGAATAAGAAGATAATCGCCACAGTCATGTAAAAGGTAAATGGCATTTTGGTTGAACCTGCCGCCAGTGCGCTAACACGTACCATGTCTTCTAGGCCAATAATCGAAACCAGCGCGGTGGTTTTAAGTAGTACCAGCCAGTTGTTACCAAAACCCGGTAAGGCGTGACGAATCATTTGTGGCAATAGAATACGACGGAACGCTAGTACAGGTCCCATACCATAAGCTTTTGCCGCTTCCATCTCACCGCTGTCAACTGCCATGATGGCACCGCGGAATGTTTCTGCCATGTAAGCGCCAAAAATGAAGCCTATGGTTAAGACACCAGCAACAAATGGGCTGACGTCAATGTAATCAGGTAGGTAAGAGGTCCATTCGTGGTTAGGATTACTTGACGTGAACCACTCGTTGAGCCACTCATTGATGGAATACAAACTGTTGTTTAAAAGGATTTGTCCACCAAAGAAAATCAGCATCATCAGTACGAGATCTGGAATGCCTCGAATGACGGTTGTGTAGAGGGTTGCAATAGCACGAGCCCAGCGATAAGGCGCGAGTTTTGCTAAGGCACCTAGCATACCAAGAACCATAGCTAAAATTAGCGACAGCAAGGCAACTTCGATTGTGAGCACCGCCCCTTTCAGGATCGACGCTTCATATCCTTGTAAATCAAACATAATGGATTCCAACAGAACTGCGAAAAAGTTGGTAAGACAGGGAGAGGAGAACCTCTCCCTTAAGAATTGACGCTAAAGATTACTGACCGTATACGTCGTAGTTGAAGTATTTAGCCGCGATATCTTGGTAGATGCCTTTTTCACGTAGTGAAAGGATTGCCGCATCTAATTGCTTAGTCAGATCTTTGTCTTGCTTACGTAGAGCAATACCAAAACCTTCGCCGAACCACTTAGGATCAGTTAGTGATGGACCAACGAACTCGTAGTCTTCACCACCAGCTTTGTTTAGCACGCCTTCTTCTAGAGCAGATGCATCACCTAGTACAGCTGCAACACGACCGTTTGCTAGATCAAGGTAAGCTTCGTCGAATGAACCGTAACGAACGATCTCTACTGTGTCGCCGTAGTTGTCTGTTAGGTATTTATCGTGAGTTGTTGCACGTTGAACGGCAATTTTTTGACCGCTTAGATCATCAAAGTTAAGGCCTGCACCTTTCTTAGCGATGAACTTGTTTGGGATAAGTGCGTATTTACCAGTGAAGTCGATTTTTTTCTTACGTTCTTCCGTGATAGACATTGCCGCGATGATCGCATCATATTTACGAGCAAGTAGAGAAGGAATAATACCATCCCAGTCTTGTGCAACGATCTTACACTGCACCTGCATTTCAGTACAAAGCGCGTTAGCCATATCGACATCAAAGCCTTTCAGTGAACCGTCAGCTTCTGTCCAGCTAAATGGAGGATAAGCACCTTCAATACCAAAGCGTACTGTTTTCCATTCTTTTGCTTGAGCTACGCCCGTTGCAGCAGTTGCAGCAAGTGCCGCGACTAATAACCACTTTTTCATATCCCTACTCCTGTGATTTAGGTTTTTATGTTTTGCTAATTTTATATTGTGTTTGTTGTTGCTTATTAACTTACTTGTTGTGTTTTATTGTTCACACCGTCGCTATTTACCTTGGCAACGGCATTTCAATTCTGATTAGTAAATCGATGAGATAAATTGTTGTAAACGCTCAGATTCAGGTTCCGTAAACAGTTTAGCTGGATCGCCCTGTTCTTCCACTAGACCTTGGTGCAGGAACATCACATGGTTTGATACGTCACGAGCAAAAGCCATTTCATGTGTTACCACAAGCATGGTTCTTCCTTCTTCTGCTAGATCGCGCATAACACCAAGTACTTCCCCTACTAACTCAGGGTCAAGTGCCGATGTTGGTTCATCAAACAGCATCACTTCCGGATCAACGGCTAACGCTCGAGCAATTGCCGCACGTTGTTGTTGTCCACCTGATAAATGGCCTGGGTAGTAATCTTTACGCTCATACAAACCTACTTTTTTAAGTAGTAGTTCTGCATTTTCAATCGCTTGAGCTTTAGGTACACCTAATACGTGAACGGGTGCTTCGATAACATTTTCGAGAACGGTCAGGTGAGACCAAAGATTGAAGCCTTGAAAAACCATCGCTAAGCGAGAACGGATTCGCTGTACTTGTTTTTCATTGGCAGGAACAGATACACCTTGGCGGTTGTTTTTCATTTGAATTAATTCGCCATTAACCCAAATCTCGCCTGCGGTTGGTGTCTCTAAAAGGTTGATACATCTAAGGAAAGTACTTTTACCCGACCCTGAAGATCCGATAATCGATACAACATCGCCTTTATGCGCAGAAAGTGAAATTCCCTTTAAAACTTCATTTTGACCAAACGTTTTGTGTAGATCCTTTATGTCCAGCGCTGGTACATCTTTCATGCGCTTTCTCTCCCAAGTTTGTGAAAATGCAAGGTACTCCGACCTTTTCATGCGATACAAACTAGCACCACACGAAACAACATGCAACAAATTATTAACCTAATAAATTGGAATAAATAGCGATTCACTCTGACTTATTATGCAAAAGGTAGCGTTTTCGCCTCAATTTAATGAATGAGTTCTATCAATAAGCTGTAATTACACCCCTTACATTGTTTAAATAAAGTTAACCAAAATGAGATTCCCGTAGCTTGATGTCTCACAAGAAAAACAAGTTTTGTGAACTTAGATACGCCGAGATCTGCAAAATATAATCTGCACGCTCAACGCTACATACACACCATAAGACAAAATTATTTTAAGGTTATTACATTGTAAGCATTTCACCGGGAACGGTTAGGAAGCAAGTAATAGTGAAATAACTCAGTAAGAATTGGACATTGAGCTCGAGCTATGAAGACAAAGGCTCGAAGAAGATAGGTAAACGTCAATTTGTGAAAACTAATTACACGATTCATCAATGGTACGTTAATGAATCGCTTCGTTTTGTAGCTTTCTTTCACATACACTCATAAAGTGATCAAGATCAATCACCCTAAAGGGTAAGCTTGTTAGACTCCTGAGCAAAGAATAAGGCATTAAAAATGCCAAACATTTCTTTTAACTTAGCTGCATAAAAGCACATCAAAACCGTGCAACATAATGTTAATGAGTTATAACTAAGAAATAACGCAATTACGCGAAATTATAGAATTCAATTTTAGAATTACTAACATAAAAATATGAGGAATCTATGTCAGACGTTGTGAATAATGCGAACTCTGAAGTAGAAGAGAAAAGCTATAAAGAGCTACACCGTCCTGCTTCTGAATTTGAGAGCCGCTCAGATTATCTAGATCACGAGCTTCAAATCATGAAGCCTCGCCGCTTCGGCCTAAACCTTCCTGGTCGTGACTTCCGCTTTGAACTTGAAGATCTTGTTCCTGCACTTGCTGGTACTATTGGTATTATCGCAATGTACTCTGCAGTAATGATGTCTTGGGCTGACGGCCTAACTCAAGCTTGGGATCACGTAAACCTAGGTAAAGAGTTTGCGATTGAAGTCGCTCGTGTAGAAATGCTTATCCCTGCACTGCTGTTCTGTATCCTAGCTTCTGGTTTCTTTAACCCTAAAGCAAACCTTGCCGGTAACCACGGCCCAATGATTCCTCTTATTGGTACCATCGCTCTAGCTGGTGCTCACCCTCTTGCATTGGCAATCCTTATCGGTGTCTTTGGTCTTATCCTAAGTTTCCTAAAAGGCGGCTCCAAGCTGGTTAACCTGACTTCTGAAGGTACCGCTGGTGGCTTGCTCATTTTCTTAGGCCTAACCGGTACAATGAGCCAAATCAACTCAATTCAAGAATGGGCGGTTGGTCTTCAATCTTCTACTGTTGAAGCGGGCAGCATGGGTTACGTTGGTTTAATCGTTCTTGCTATTACTATTGCTATTTACGCTTTCCTAGCAAAAGTGAACAAGCGTTGGTTGGCTATCCCAGTGTGTGCATTCACTGGCCTTGCTATTGCATTAGTATTAGGCGCAGGCTTCGACATCGTATTCGAAACTGAAATGGGCATTCCAAACCTAAACCCAGTTTACTGGTGGGGTTCTACTTCTGAAGGTTGGATGCTTGGCTTGCCAAACGTTGAACACTTCATTGCATCTCTACCATTTGCAATCCTTGCTGTAGCAATGTGGTCACCTGACTTCCTAGGTCACCGTATCTTCCAAGAACTTAACTACCCTAAAAAGTCTGAAAAAGTTCTTATGGACGTAGATGACACAATGACTATGTGTTCAGTTCGTCAAATGGTTGGTACTGCGGTTGGTGGTGGTAACATCACTTCTTCTTGGGGTACTTACATGATCCCAGCAGCTATCGCGAAACGTCCAATTCCTGGCGGCGCAATCTTACTTGGTTCTCTATGTATTATTGTTGCAATTCTTGGTTTCCCAATGGACGTTGCAGTATGGCCACCAGTGATGCGTGTTGCGCTACTTGTAGGTGTATCTCTACCTCTACTTGAAGCGGGTATGCAAATGGTTAAGGATTCTAAAGATTCTCAAGCGGCTGGTATCTGTATCTTCGGTTCAGCGGTTGTTAACCCAGTACTAGCATGGGCATTGACTATGCTTCTAGATAACAACGGTCTAATTGGCGATAAAGAGCGTGCTAAGCGTCTATCATTTGTAGACAAGATTGTTATCCCAGTTGGTGTTTTAGTTATCTGTCTAGTAGCAATGCTTGCAGTTGGTATGCTAGAAAGCCAATATGGTCTAAAAGCTTGGCTATAATAGTGCTTACTACACAAAAGTAGTATTCGGATTAAAAAAAAGTTTGGGTGGCAACCCCTGTCACTCAAATTTTTTCAACTTTTTTTGGCATTTATTGATTTAGTTTAAGGTTTGCAGGAATTTTTTAGCGTAGTCTTGAATTCATAGAGTAAAGACAACATATAAAAAGTAGTGACAATATATATAACCATATGACGCTTATATGCTCATATATATTGTTATTAATAAGAGTGTACTACCCTTACGAGGGGCGCTGGCTCAACAGTGTTAATGTACGTATTTTTTCTACTAAAAAGGTAGGTATGTCATGGCAGAGCAATTTGCTAAAGCTTGGGAAGATTTTGCTGCAGGTGAGTGGCAAAGCGAAGTAAACGTTCGTGATTTCATTCAAAAGAACTACACGCCGTATGAAGGCGACGAGTCTTTCCTAGTTTCTGAGGGTACTGAAGCAACTAACAAGCTTTGGTCTTCGGTAATGGAAGGTATCAAACAGGAAAACGCAACTAAAGCACCTGTAGATTTCGATACTTCTGTTATCTCTACCATTACTGCTCACGATGCAGGTTACATTGAGAAAGATCTTGAGACTATCGTTGGTCTACAAACTGAGAAGCCACTAAAACGTGCAATCATCCCTAACGGTGGTGTACGTATGGTTGAAGGTTCTTGTAAAGCATACGGTGAAACTCTTGACCCAATGGTTTCAAAAATCTACTCAGAATACCGCAAAACACACAATGCTGGCGTTTTCGATATCTACACTCCTGATATCCTAAAATGTCGTAAGTCTGGTGTTCTGACTGGTCTTCCTGATGCTTACGGCCGTGGTCGTATCATTGGTGACTACCGTCGTGTTGCACTTTACGGTATTGATTTCCTAATGAAAGACAAAGCTGCTCAATTCGCTTCTCTTCAAGAGCAGTTCGAAAACGGCGAAGATCTTTCTGCAACAATGCAACTGCGTGAAGAGATCTCTGAGCAACACCGTGCTCTAGGTCAAATCAAGCAAATGGCTGAGAAATACGGTTTCGATATCTCTGAGCCAGCTCAAACTGCTCAAGAAGCTATCCAGTGGACTTACTTCGGCTACCTAGCTGCTGTTAAATCTCAAAACGGTGCTGCAATGTCTCTAGGCCGTACTTCGAGCTTCCTAGACATCTACATCGAGCGTGATATCGCTGCTGGCAAGATCACTGAAGAACAAGCACAAGAAATGATCGACCACTTCGTAATGAAGCTGCGTATGGTTCGTTTCCTACGTACTCCTGAGTACGATGAGCTATTCTCTGGCGACCCAATCTGGGCAACAGAGTCTATGGGTGGTATGGGTATCGACGGTCGTACGCTAGTAACGCGTTCGAACTTCCGTTTCCTAAACTCTCTATACACTATGGGTCCTTCTCCAGAGCCAAACATCACTGTTCTTTGGTCTGAGCAACTACCTGACGGCTTCAAGCGTTTCTGTGCGAAGGTATCTATCGATACTTCTTCTATCCAGTACGAAAATGATGACCTAATGCGTCCTGACCTAGAGTCTGATGATTACGCTATCGCTTGTTGTGTATCTCCAATGATCGTTGGTAAGCAAATGCAGTTCTTCGGTGCTCGTGCTAACCTTGCGAAAACAATGCTTTACGCAATCAACGGCGGTGTGGACGAGAAACTTAAGATGCAAGTTGGTCCTGTTTCAGACAAGATCACTGACGAAGTTCTTAACTACGATGACGTAATGGGTCGCCTAGACACATTCATGGACTGGTTAGCTAAGCAATACGTGACTGCACTAAACAGCATTCACTACATGCACGACAAGTACAGCTACGAAGCGTCTCTAATGGCTCTTCATGACCGTGACGTTCGTCGTACTATGGCTTGTGGTATCGCTGGTCTTTCTGTTGCTGCTGACTCACTGTCTGCAATTAAGTTTGCTAAAGTGAAGCCAATCCGTGACGAAGACGGTATCGCAACTGACTTCGAAATCGAAGGCGATTACCCTAAATACGGTAACAACGACTCTCGTGTAGATGATATCGCTTGTGAACTAGTTTCTACGTTCATGAACAAGATCCGTAAGCTTAAGACTTACCGTAACTCTATCCCTACACAGTCAGTTCTTACTATCACGTCTAACGTTGTATACGGTAAGAAAACTGGTAACACTCCAGACGGTCGTCGTGCTGGCGCTCCTTTCGCTCCTGGTGCAAACCCAATGCACGGTCGCGATGAGAAAGGTGCTGTAGCTTCACTAACGTCTGTAGGTAAACTACCGTTTGCTGACGCACAAGATGGTATCTCTTACACGTTCTCTATCGTGCCAAACGCACTAGGTAAAGAACTTGATAGCCAACGTGCTAACCTTGCAGGCCTAATGGATGGTTACTTCCACCACGAAGCTGGCATTGAAGGTGGTCAACACCTTAACGTTAACGTTCTTAACCGCGACACTCTAGAAGACGCAGTTAAGCACCCTGAGAAATACCCTCAGCTAACAATCCGTGTATCTGGTTACGCTGTTCGCTTTAACTCTCTAACTGCAGAGCAACAAGCTGACGTAATCGCACGTACATTTACTGAGTCTCTATAAGCTCACCGCTTAATAGACAGTAAATAATATTAGCCTCGCCAATGTGCGGGGCTTTTTTATATCCGTTGTAAATCGCACAAGCTTAACCCATCCCTCGAAGTGTTAGATTGAGCAAAAAAGCACCCTGCCATTCACTTTTTTTCCACAAATTCTGTCAAATTACGGTAATATCGCGGTTCATAATTTAAGAGTAACTGCTCCATGAAATACCTGCGTTGTTTACCCCTGATTCTTCTCTCTTTCTCATCTTTAGCATCTGAGCGTTCGACGCTGACTTTTGCTTTAGATAATGATGGTATTTTTGGTGTCGACCAAGACTATACCAACGGTCTATTTCTGGGTTACACATCATCAAGTATTACGCCATACAATTGGGTAAAACCACTGAGCCTTTCTTACTGGGGCGCAAGCTCTCTAGATAAGTGGGAAATCACGATTGGCCACAAGATGTATACGCCTTCAGATATTGAGTTGGAGACTCCATCTGCCAATGATCGTCCGTATGCAGGTTACCTCCACACAGAATTCAACTACATCAGCTTGAACCCACAACAAGCTCAGCGTTTTAACATCACGTTTGGTACAACAGGCGAACGTGCATTGTCTGAAGATGCTCAAAAGCTGGTTCACTCAATCACAAAATCAGATGAGCCTATGGGTTGGGAATATCAAGTTGATGATGAGTGGGCGGGAAGCGTTGGTTACCTAAGCCATTTCAACTTAATGCGTAATCAAGCACTAGCAAATACAGACTTCGAGATCTCTAACGTTTCAGAGATCAACGTCGGTAACTTTCGAAGTGACATTTCAACGGGCTTCATGTTCCGTTGGGGTACAGACCTAGGTGGTAACTTTGGTGCGGCGAACATCAGCACCGAAAACCCATTCAAAGCCGGTATGATCGGCGCATCAAACACAGGTTGGTTTACCTATGCAGGCCTTGAAGGTCGTTACCGATTTAACGACTTAACAATCGAAGGCGATCGCTCTGGTGTAGATGAATATTCTGATAAAAACGGTCTAGATCCTGCTATTTACGATGTGACATTAGAGAACGTTCAAGCAACCGCTGTGCTAGGTGTGGCTTGGTATAACCAATACGTTGGTGCATCCTTCGCACTTACGGCAAAAACACCTGATTACAAAGAAGCAAAAGAGTCGGTGTACACCACCGGCGGTATCACAATGTTTGCGTTCTTCTAGCCACCAGCAAAGGCTTTCGTCCTTCACGGTTCAAGTTTAATAAGGGCAATCATCTTCACAGGTGATAGCCCTTATTTTTAAAGACCTCGTTACCATTTGACCCTATTTTATGTACCGTTTTTGTAATAAAATAAAGGGTATAAATTCCTCTACGAGAATAGCTCATGTCTACAACTGGTCGCATTCACTCATTCGAATCTTGTGGTACTGTCGATGGCCCTGGTATCCGCTTTATTGTGTTTCTTCAAGGCTGCTTAATGCGCTGTATGTACTGCCACAATCGCGATACATGGGATCTTCATGACGGAAAGGAAGTAACGGTCGAAGAGATCATTAACGAAGCAAAATCATACCGTCATTTCATGAAAGCTTCTGGCGGTGGTATCACTTGTTCAGGTGGCGAAGCGATGCTACAACCTGAGTTTGTTCGTGACTTTTTCCGCGCAGCTCAAGCCGAAGGCATTCACACTTGTCTTGATACTAATGGCTACATTCGTAAACACACAGAAGTGGTTGATGAAGTACTAGAAGCGTCTGATCTAGTGATGCTTGATCTTAAGCACATGCGAGACGAGATTCACCACGATTTCATTGGTGTATCAAACCGACGTACTCTCGATTTTGCACGCTACCTGCACAAAATCGGCAAGACAACTTGGATTCGCTATGTAATTGTTCCTGGCTACACAGATACAGCTGAAGATGCGCATCTTCTTGGTGAATTCATTAAAGATATGGACAACATCGAGAAAGTAGAACTTCTTCCATACCACAAGCTTGGTGCTCACAAATGGGAAGCGCTGGGTCACGACTACCCACTTGATGGTGTTAACCCGCCAAGTAAAGAAAAAATGGATGAGATTGTCGCTGTTCTTAGTCAGTACCACTCAAACGTAAAATACTAATCCCTACGGTTTTCAAAGCCTGTTTCAAACGCCTCAATTTCGATTGGGGCGTTTTCTTTTACGCTTATACCAATCGTAGTAAATAACTGGTCATCCTAGCTGGTTAAAACGCTCAATAACTGCGTTAGAAATTTTGATTGTAGGATAACTACTTATCGAAAATTTCTGCCTTGTTCTTAAGCCTTTTTCCTGCGCTATTTATGCTCACTTACCTACTGTGATTGGTATCAAAACAATCCTTTCACTTTTCTTTACAACTTTTGTTTATCAATTCAAAAAATCATATTAAATCCGTGTTGAGATCATGTTTCCACTCGTAGGAATGCTGTTACTCTTACTGCAACAAAAGAATACAACATTTAGTTTTTTAGTGAGGCTTCTCCCATGGAAATGACCAATGCTCAGCGTCTAATTCTATCAAATCAATACTACCTAATGTCTCAAATGGATCCTGAGAACTCAGCTAAATACCAACGCCTACAAACGATTGTAGAGCGTGGTTACGAACTCCAAATGCGTGAGCTTAACAAAGAATTTGGTTGTTTGACTGAAGCAGAATGTCGCGAAATTATCGACATCATGGAGATGTACCATGCAATGCAAGAGTCAAACAAAATGCTAGCAGAACAAGAGCGCGCTGAAGTTGATCAACGCCGCCTGCAGTTCTTAGGTTTTGATATCGCTTCTGAAGCGCAAATCGTACACTACGTGCGTTTCCTTGTTGACTCTGAAGGTCTTTACCCTCAATTCGACAAAGCTGATCACCACTTCAATAGCCAAATGCCAATGCTAGACAAATACCGTCGCATGCTAACAACATGGCGCAACTGCCCTCGTCAGTACCACCTATGTGCGACAGAGCTGTCTCAAATCTTCAGTGCTTAATGCATAAAAAGATAAGCCTTAATTTGGCTTATAAAGTTTCAAATAAAAAGGGTTACTCAACATGAGTAACCCTTTTTTGTATTCGCTTCTTTTTAACTAGAAAACGTAAGCAACACCGACGTTGGCAGCCATATTAATCCCGCTTTCTAGGATTGGGCTGTTCTCGATATCACCTTCTAAATTGGTGTAACGAACGCCACCAGTCACTCGAACATTCGGCGTTACATGTAAGTAACCACCTAAGCCAATAAAGTACTGACCGTCCCAATCTGCATCGAACTCATTCAAGTTCGTTCTAGACGCTTCTGCCGAGCTCACACCATACAAGTGGTTGTTCAAGCGTTCACTGTTATAAGCGTAACCAATAGATGGAGTAATCGCCCAGCCATTGCGACGAATAGGAAGACGCCACGCTGCTTCCGCATAAATACCGTTGTGTTTAAAGCCTAGATCCGACCCCGCCGTCGCTTCAAACATTCCCACCATAGTGATCACTTGATAGCTTACGCCACCTAACACTGAAGCTTCACGCTCATCTAATTTTTGAATATCAATGTTATCAGAATCACCCGGCTTTAATGTTCTAGAGTCGTATACAGCACGAAAGACGATGTTTTGCGGTGAACCCGCAGGGAATAAACGATAGCCAGCACTGAAACCACGCATGAAAAAGTGCTCGCCTTCATAACCAATCATTGGAATAACTGCGCGGTTTGACGGCGTATCTTTATAAACAGCAGGGGAATAGGAAGCAGCCACACCCAATGACCATTGCGATATTTTTGCATGTGTAGTTGTCGCCATGAGCATTGTCGTTCCAACAAAGGCGATCTTTAACCAGAGACTCTTCACTATTTCTACCTATTTTTTAAGCGATTTTTGATAACGCCGCGCATTATATGGTATTTCATTCCAAAAAATCAATAAGGCTTCGTTATACATCTAACACCCAGAAATCCACGGCAAGAATTGGAAAGCCTCCTAAAATCATAAAACAAACCGTCGATACCCCATGAATGTAAAATAATTCGATTCCTCTCGGCTCAAGTTGCCCATTGCTTTCGTTAGCCATTCAACACGCAAAATTGTAAATAAATACATAATTGTTAAGCAAAATTGTGGAAGCGGGTCTAACCTTAAAATGTAGGGAGAGCCTATTTTTCAATCGCTCGTCAGTTTTGACTGGTTAACAAGGGGAATGTGACTATGAGTATATTTGACCACTATCAATCACGTTATGAAGCAGCCAAGGAAGAAGAGCTGACACTGCAAGAGTTCTTGGCGCTGTGTAAAGACGATAAAAGTGCTTACGCTAACGCTGCGGAACGCTTACTTCTTGCCATCGGCGAACCGGAGGTCATTGACACCGCTCAAGACCCTCATCTCAGTCGTATTTTCTCGAACCGAGTCATATCTCGCTACCGTGAATTTGAAGATTTTTACGGCATGGAAGACGCGATTGAACAGATTGTTTCTTATCTAAAACATGCGGCTCAAGGCTTAGAAGAACGCAAACAGATCCTTTACCTACTTGGCCCTGTGGGCGGTGGTAAATCTTCGCTTGCTGAAAAACTCAAAGCCCTGATGCAAAAGCTGCCAATTTATGTGTTGTCTGCTGACGGTGAACGAAGCCCAGTAAACGATCACCCATTCTGTCTGTTCGATGTCAACGAAGACGGTGACTTACTGAAGAACGAATATGGCATTGAGAAACGCTACCTTCGCTCGATTATGTCTCCGTGGGCAGCGAAACGTCTCCATGATTTTGGCGGCGATATTTCTAAATTCAAAGTCATCAAACTGCGCCCTTCTATTCTCGATCAAGTCGCGATTGCGAAAACAGAGCCAGGTGATGAAAACAACCAAGATATCTCATCTCTGGTAGGTAAAGTTGATATTCGCAAGCTTGAGCACTTCTCTCAAGATGATCCTGATGCCTACAGCTACTCTGGTGCGCTATGTAAAGCAAACCAAGGTCTGATGGAATTCGTGGAGATGTTCAAGGCACCAATCAAGGTATTGCACCCTCTACTAACAGCGACTCAAGAAGGTAACTTCAACGGTACTGAAGGGCTTTCTGCATTGCCATTCGACGGTATGATTCTGGCTCACTCGAACGAATCCGAGTGGCAGACCTTCCGTAACAACAAGAACAATGAAGCCTTCCTCGACCGTGTGTACATTGTAAAAGTCCCTTACTGTCTGCGTGTGTCTGAAGAAGTTAAGATCTACAAGAAACTGCTTGAGCACAGTGAACTATCCCAAGCGCCTTGCTCACCAAGCACACTCGATCTGCTATCGCAATTCAGCATCCTATCGAGACTGAAAGAGCCTGAAAACTCTTCTCTATTCTCTAAGATGCGTGTTTACGATGGTGAAACCCTAAAAGACACCGATCCAAAAGCGAAGAGCTACCAAGAGTACCGTGACTATGCGGGTGTTGATGAAGGCATGTCTGGTCTATCAACGCGTTTCGCCTTTAAGATCCTGTCTCGTGTGTTTAACTTCGACCAAGCCGAAGTGGCTGCAAACCCAGTGCATCTGTTCTACGTGATTGAACAGCAAATCGAACGTGAGCAATTCCCTCAAGAAACTGCTGAGAAGTACCTAGAGTTCTTGAAAGGATACCTAGTGCCACGCTACGTAGAGTTTATCGGTAAAGAAATTCAAACCGCATACCTAGAGTCTTACTCTGAGTACGGTCAGAATATCTTCGACCGCTATGTCACCTACGCTGACTTCTGGATTCAAGACCAAGAGTACCGCGATCCAGAAACAGGCCAGCTATTTGATCGTGCTTCTCTAAATGGTGAACTAGAGAAAATCGAGAAAACAGCCGGTATCAGTAACCCTAAAGACTTCCGAAATGAGATTGTGAACTTTGTGCTTCGTGCCAAAGCCAACAATAACGGTCAAAACCCAGTTTGGACGAGCTACGAAAAACTGCGCACTGTGATTGAGAAGAAAATGTTCTCTAACACAGAAGAGCTGCTTCCTGTTATTTCGTTCAATGCTAAGACCTCAACGGATGATCAGAAAAAACACGACGACTTCGTTGCTCGTATGATGGAAAAAGGCTACACCGAGAAACAAGTTAGACTGCTATCTGAGTGGTATCTAAGAGTTCGTAAATCCTCATAAACCAAACTGTATTGAGCTGCTCACGTGAGCAGCTCGTACAAAGCAATAACTCTTATATCCTAATAACTCTTATACCCTAATAAAAAGTAGGATCGTGACATCAGCTGAGAGGGAGTTCTTATGGCACAATTTATCGATCGGAGGCTCAATGGCAAGAATAAGAGTGCTGTAAATAGACAGCGATTCTTACGACGCCATAAAGAGCAAATCAAAGAATCTGTGGCCGATGCAGTCAACCGACGCTCAATCACCAATACTGAAACCGGTGAGGACGTCACTATTCCTCATAAAGACATCAAAGAGCCAAGCTTTCATCAAGGTCAAGGCGGCGTAAGAGAACGTGTTCACCCTGGTAATGATCAGTTCATCACGGGCGACAAAATTGAGCGTCCTAAAGGTGGCGGGCAAGGTGGCGGTTCAGGCCAAGGTGATGCAAGCCCTGATGGCGAAGGCCAAGATGAATTTACCTTCCAAATTTCAAAAGATGAGTATCTTGATATTCTCTTTGAAGATTTAGCTCTGCCTAATCTAGAGAAGAATCAGGTCAACAAAATCACCGAATGGAAAACTCACCGCTCTGGTTACCAAAGTGCGGGGATTCCTTCCAACATCGCTATTGTTCGTTCACTGCAGCAATCTCTAGCTCGCAGAACCGCAATGACAGCCGGTAAAAAGCGTGAGCTTAACCTACTGATGGAGCAACTTGACCAAGTTAAAATGACGGAACCGGCACAACCCTTCGAAGAAAGTCGCTTAAAAGAAGAGATTGCCGAGCTACGCAAAAAAATTGAAAACGTGCCATTCATTGACACCTTCGACTTACGTTTCAAAAACTATGAGAAGCGCCCTATTCCATCTAGCCAAGCGGTAATGTTCTGTTTGATGGATGTGTCCGGCTCAATGGATCAAGCCACCAAAGACATCGCAAAACGCTTCTACGTACTGCTTTATTTGTTCCTCAATCGTACCTACGAAAACGTCGATGTGGTGTTTATTCGTCACCATACTCAAGCAAAAGAAGTCGACGAACATGAGTTCTTCTACTCACAAGAAACCGGTGGCACCATCGTTTCTAGTGCACTGAAATTAATGAAAGAAATTGTCGCAGACCGTTACCCAGCTAATGAGTGGAATATCTATGCGGCACAAGCTTCTGATGGTGATAACTGGGCTGATGACTCACCTCGTTGTAAAGAACTGTTGGTCAATACGCTTCTACCAACTTGTCAGTATTACTCTTATATCGAAATCACACGCCGCTCTCACCAGACGCTTTGGCACGAGTATGAGAAGTTAGAAGCAAGCTTCGACAACTTCGCAATGAAAAACATCAAAACGGTGGATGATATCTTTCCTGTGTTTAGAGAACTGTTCCAGAAAGAGACAGCGTAAGGGGGCTTGCCATGACAGCGAAATCAAACGTTGCAGAGAAAAAAGCTGCACAAAAGAAAAACGACAAGATGCTGCCTGATGGTCCAGATTGGACGTTCAACCTCTTAGAGCAATATCACGTAGAAATTAAGCGTGTGGCGCAGCATTACCGTTTAGACACTTACCCAAACCAAATTGAAGTGATTACCTCAGAACAGATGATGGATGCTTACTCCAGTATCGGTATGCCCATCAATTATAATCATTGGTCGTTTGGTAAGAAATTCATTCAAACCGAACAAAACTACAAGCACGGCCAGATGGGACTCGCGTACGAAATCGTGATCAATTCCGATCCTTGTATCGCTTACCTGATGGAAGAGAACACGGTAACAATGCAGGCACTAGTGATGGCGCACGCCTGTTACGGCCATAACTCGTTCTTTAAGGGTAACTACCTATTCCAAACCTGGACAGATGCGAGCTCCATCATCGATTACTTGCTGTTCGCGAAAAAGTACATCAATGATTGTGAAGAGAAGTATGGCGTGGCTGAAGTTGAACAACTGCTTGATTCTTGTCATGCGCTGATGAATTACGGCGTAGACAGGTACAAACGCCCTGAAAAGATTTCCATTGCAGAAGAAACGGCAAGACAAGAAGAGCGTGAAGCTTATCTACAGTCTCAAGTGAACGAGCTTTGGAGAACTGTTCCTCAAAACAAAAGTAAGGAAGAAGAGACCAAAATCCGCTTCCCTAGCGAGCCTCAAGAGAACATTCTCTACTTTATTGAGAAGAACGCCCCACTACTTGAACCTTGGCAACGTGAGTGTGTTCGTATTGTTCGTAAAGTGAGCCAGTACTTCTATCCTCAGAAACAAACGCAAGTGATGAATGAAGGTTGGGCGACCTTCTGGCACTACACCATTCTGAATCACCTTTATGACGAAGGTTTGGTGAGTGACAAATTCATCTTAGAGTTCCTGCACAGCCATACCAGTGTAGTCGCACAACCTGCTTATAATAGCCCTTACTTCAGCGGGATAAACCCTTACGCACTCGGCTTTGCGATGTTTAGAGACATTCGACGCATCTGTGAAGAGCCAACCGATGAAGACAAAGAGTGGTTCCCTGAACTCGCCGGAAGTGATTGGTTAGAAGCGGTACACTTTGCAATGCACAATTTCAAAGATGAAAGCTTTATCAGCCAATATCTTTCTCCAAAGATCATTCGTGACTTTAAGCTGTTTTCTGTGCTTGATGATGACCGAAAAAACACCATTGAAGTGAGTGCGATTCACGATGATCCTGGCTATCGCCTGATTCGTGAAAAGCTTGCGGCGCAATACAACCTCAGCAACCTTGAACCGAATATTCAGGTGTTTAACGTTGATGTACGTGGCGATCGCTCAATGACGCTGCAATATGTACCTCATGACCGTATCCCGCTTGATAAAGGCTACGACGAAGTAATGAAGCATCTCTATCGCTTGTGGGGCTTTGACGTAATTCTTGAGGAGCTCAAAGACACAGGTCATCGAGAAATCCTGACCACTTGTCCGAAACGCAATGATTATGGAGCCAAGATTTAATATCCATCATAGTAAGTAGATAATGGGTATAAAACTCCGCTCCCCCTACAACATAGTGGTCACCCGCTCGGAAGTGGAGCAATAAAAAAGCGCATAAGTCTGATGACTTATGCGCTTTCTTTTCAAGGCTCAAACGTTTTTAAATAAACGTGAGGCACTCGAACTAAATAAGCTTAAATAATCGGCTTTTGACCGCGTTCAATCAGCTTCATCAACACGCTGTCTGCAGATTTACCTGCCACGCCAGCTAATTTGTCTGACAGCTTTTTCTTCTGTACGTAGTGAATCGCCAGAACCGTCTTGTCTTTGCATGCTTCAACAACTAAGTCATCAGAAGTACGGATCTCATCCACCAGCCCAAGTTCATGTGCTTGTGTACCAAACCAATGCTCACCCGTTGCAACCTTATCAAGGTCTAGCGCTGGGCGGTGATCACGAATGAAGTCTTTGAATAGACCATGTGTCTCTTCTAGCTCTTCTTTGAACTTCTCACGAGCTTTATCGCTGTTCTCACCAAACATGGTTAGAGTGCGCTTATACTCACCCGCAGTTAACTGTTCAAACTCAATGTCGTGCTTTTTAAGCAATTTGTTGAAGTTTGGCAGTTGAGCAATAACACCAATAGAGCCAACGATAGCGAAAGGTGCTGACACAATTTTGTCTGCGATACATGCCATCATGTAACCGCCACTTGCTGCTACTTTGTCTACCGAGATAGTCAAAGGCAAACCTGCTGCTTTAATACGATCAAGTTGAGAAGACGCCAAACCATAGCCGTGAACCATGCCACCGCCAGATTCAAGCTTAAGCAATACTTCATCGCCTTCACGAGCCACAGCCAGAACCGCCGTTACCTCTTCACGTAATGAAGCCACTTCTTTCGCATCAATGCTGCCATTAAAATCAAGAACGAATAGGTGTGGCTCTCGCTTGCTGTCAAGCTCACCCTCTTTCGCTGCTTTCTTCACTTCTTTACCGCGTGATTTTACTTTCTCTTTTTCCGCTTTCTTTTCTGCTTTATCACGGACTTTGATGAAAGCATCATCGTGTAGATGGTGCTCTAATTGTTCGATTGTCTGTTTATGGTGTTCAGATAGGTTCGTGATTTCCAGCTCACCTTTAATCGCGCTTGATTTTCCACCCACAGATTTAGCAATGACTAAAATTGCAATGATGGCGATTACAACGGTCGCAATCTTGGCTAAAAACAAGCCGTAGTCCAACAAAAATTCCAATGTCATATCCCCTATTGTATGAATTAGTGTATTGTAACCATCTTGTCACGATTACCAAGAATTTCTCATCATTCCTGCGGTTATCTGTGTGATTAAACATCAATGGAATGACGAACATAATAAAAGAAAGAAGGATAAGCACAGTGGATTACCCAATCTCTACAGATGCCCTCAAAGATAAAGTAATTTTGGTTACAGGTGCCGGTGCTGGCATTGGTCGCCAAGCCGCACTAAGCTTCGCTCAACATGGCGCAACTGTCATTCTGTTAGGCCGCAATGTAAAAAACCTAGAATTCATTTACGATGAAATCGAAAGCGCTGGTTACCCGCAGCCTGCAATTATCCCATTGGATTTAAAAGGTGCGACAAAACAGAACTACATTGATATGGCTGAAACCATTGAATCGCAGTTTGGTCGTTTAGATGGTCTACTTCATAACGCTGGCGTTTTAGGTACGCTGAGCCCGTTTGAGCAGATTGATGAAGAAACCTTTGATGATGTTATGCAGATCAATGTGAAGTCTGAGTTCTTGATGACTCAAGCACTTTTACCTGCACTTAAGAAAGCGGAAGCGGGTCGTATCGTATTCACCTCTTCTACCGTTGGTCACTCTGGCCGTGCATTCTGGGGCACTTACGCGATTTCTAAGTTTGCTACCGAAGGTATGATGCAGATCTTAGCGGATGAGCTTGAAGACACAAACATCCGTGTTAACGCGATCAATCCAGGCGGCACGCAAACACGTATGCGTGCAAAAGCGTACCCAGGTGAAGATGCTAACAAGCTGAAAACGCCACTGGACATCATCCCACTGTACCTACACTTAATGAACCCAAGTGTGACAGACATTAATGGCCAATGTATCGACGCTCAACCTAAGTAGTTGATATTATAACCAATCGTAAAAAGTCGCTTTAATAGCGGCTTTTTTTTGTATCTAAATCAATCTACTAGCACTTACTTCTGCTAATTTTCATCATTTTGCTTTGCATCTTTTTCATTGTTAAATATACTGTATAAATATACAGGTATTTAATTATGCATGAACTCATAAAAAACTTACAAGACCGCCAGCTAATCTGGAAAGGGCTGCAATCAACAACGCAAGGAAGTACCACTTCGACAGGCTATCCGCAATTGGATAAACAGCTTGATGGTGGCTTTCCTACACACGGCGTTATTGAAGTTGAATCACAACAAGGGATTGGCGAACTGCGCCTGCTTACGCCCTATTTAGCTCAGCAAAACTCACAGAAGCTAGCCATATTCATTAACCCGCCAGGGAAGATCTGTGCCGAGTTTTTTAGCAGCCAAGGGATTGAGCTCAATAACATCTTGGTGATTGAGCCTCAACGCGATCTCGATGCCTTGTGGGCTGCTGAACAATGCCTCAAAAGCGGTGCTTGTCATTCAGTATTGTTATGGGGAGCCGATCTCGAAATCCACCAAACCAAACGCCTACAAGCCGCAAGTGAAACGGGCAAGTGCCTGCAATTTCACTTTAAAACCACCAGCCATAATCAATTATCCCTGCCCGTTTCTTTAAGCATGAAACTCTCTTCTCACGCGCAGGGTTTAAAGGTTGAGGTGACTAAGAGAAAAGGCAGTTGGTCGTATGGCAGCTTTATTCTCGATATGACCCACAATTGGCCGTTACTGACAGAGAAAGTCATCAGCACCGACAGTTCACATCACGGTCTGTCAGGTAATACTGTGTTGGCCTTTCCTATTGCGAAGCAAGGTTAGCGCATGCTGTGGCTTTATCTGCACTTTCCATCTCTGCAGTTAGATACTTTATTTAACTCTAATGAATTGGGTTCGAACGAAGAATCACATGAGCAACCTATTATCATCGTGGATGAAAAAGATCATCGTGTACTGCAAGCTAATCAAGCCGCGCTGGACTCAGGCATTACACTGGACATGGGGCTAGGGTCTGCGGCGGCGCTTTGCCATCACTTACACGTCCACCCTTACAGTATTGAGCTAGAGAAAAATAAGCTGAAAGAGATAGCTCAATGGGCGTATCTGGTCACTTCTGATATGGCGTTATTGCCGCCTAATGGTTTGTTGATTAAAGCCTCTAACATGTTGTCACTTTACGACGGACTAGATAATTACTGGCATGAACTCAAAAATCATTTAGAAGCACTCAACATCCAGTTCAGCTTTGCGACGGGTTATTCGCCGCTTTCTGCGATCCTTTTGGGCAAACAAGCGATCAACCAAGCAACGAACAATGTTCAACACATGAAGACTTGGGTTAACCAACAAGCTCTGAGTTCTAGTGAGCTACCGCCTAAGCAAGTTGAACGCCTGAACCGTGTCGGCATTAATATCGTTGAAGACCTATTGAAACTGCCTTTGCAAGAAGTCGCACGTCGCTTTGATATCGACTTGGTGAATTATGTTGGTCGCCTTAATGGGCAGTTCAAGCACCCAATTGATTTTTATCATCCACCAGAAAGCTTCCAGCAATATCTGGAGCTGCTGTTTGATATTGAAAATATTCTATTTATCGAAAAGCCACTGCTGAAATTATTGAATCAACTGGAATGCTTTTTGAAGCTACGTGACAGAGTGGCGTTTGAGTTAACGCTGACTCTGCATCTAAGAGATAGAGACGATCATCATGTCTCTTTCTATTCAGCGCAGGGCGATTATCTTGCCAGCAAATGGGCGAACCTAACGCATCTCACCTTAGAGTCACTGAAGATCATAGCCCCCGTTCAAGGACTCACTCTCTCGTTAACTCGTCATGGTGAGCCTCAAATGGCCTACCATGATCTTTTTGATGGCAATACCGGAACGCTTGCTGCACTAGACCTACTTTCACTGTTACAAGCAAAGCTTGGGCAGGCCTGTATTCAAACGCCGAAAATACAGCAAGATCCTAGGCCAGAGAAAGCCAATCAATATTCGCTACCAACACTAAGTCATACGGCGAAAAAGGGGCTAGCTCCACAAGAACTCAATCAACAAACCACAGCAACGAACAGCATTAACCAACAGCGACTCAGGCCCAGTATTTTACTGCCAGAACCTGAAGCATTAACCGAGAACGTTACCTTATCTCAGGGGCCTGAGCGTATCGTTTCTGGGTGGTGGGATGGCGAAAAAATCATTCGAGACTACTTTATTGCTCACAGTGAAAACGGTCGATGGCTATGGGTGTTCAGAACACCCGATAAACAGTGGTTCTTACACGGCTTATTCAGCTAGTTAATGTGGTAAGTAGTTATTGCGATTTGTCCCATTAAAACGCCCCTTTTCAATCATGTTCACTCGCAACGGTTAAGTGAGATTCCATTATGTCTCAGCAATACTCAGAGCTTTTCTGTCAAAGTAATTACTCCTTTCTTGAGGGGGCTTCACACGCGGAAGAGCTAGTTTTACAGGCCGACTTTTTACGTTACAAAGCACTCGCTGTTACTGATGAATGCTCGGTCGCGGGCATCGTGAAGGTTCACTCTGCAATCAAGCAACACAAGCTGTCGCTCAAACAAATTGTCGGGAGCATGTTTTGGCTAAATGAAGAGTGCCAAGTAGTATTGTTATGCCCAAACAGACAAGCCTATGCCGAGCTGTGCCGCATTATTACCAATGCGAGACGTCGTAGCAGCAAAGGACATTATCAGCTCTCTGAGTGGGATATCATGTCGGCTAAGCACTGCTTCATCCTGTGGCTACCGCAACAAAAAAATGAAGACGCACATTGGGGACAGTGGCTTTCTCAACATCATTCCGGTCGGTTGTGGATTGGCTTACAGCGACACCTAAAACAGACCGATCAGCAATACACAGATTACTGCGTTGAGCTGTCAAAACATCACCATCTTCCGATCACTGCTTGTGGTGGCGTGTTGATGCACAATGCTAATCGCTTGCCCTTACAGCACTCACTCACCGCGATTAAATATCAAAAATCAGTGACCGAAGTTGGCAGTCACTTACTGGCGAATGCCGAGCGCTGTTTGCGAAGCATCAATAAGCTCTCTCATATCTTCAAAGCTGAGTGGTTAGAAGAGAGCAACCGAATCTCTGAGCTGTGCGACTTTGATTTAGATAGCCTACGCTACGAATACCCAAGTGAGCTGATACCTCAAGGGGAGACACCCATGAGTTATCTGCGCATGTTGGTCGAGAAAGGAAAAAAGGCTCGCTTCCCACAAGGTGTCCCTCATGACATCCAACAGATCATAGATAAAGAACTAGGGCTGATTGGCGAGCTCGACTACCCTTTCTTTTTTCTCACGATTCACGACATCGTGATGTTTGCTAAAAGCCAAGGGATTCTTTACCAAGGTCGAGGGTCAGCGGCTAACTCCGTGGTCTGTTATTGCCTAGAGATCACCTCTGTCGACCCAAGACAAATCTCGGTGCTGTTTGAACGCTTCATCAGTAAAGAGCGTGACGAGCCGCCTGATATTGATGTCGATTTTGAACACGAACGCCGTGAGGAAGTCATCCAATACATCTATCAAAAATACGGCCGAGAACGTGCTGCGCTTGCTGCTACGGTCATTTCTTATCGCTTCAAAAGCGCGGTAAGGGATGTCGGAAAAGCATTAGGGCTGCAAGAAACCCAGCTTGATTACTTCATTAAGAACACCAATCGCAGAGACAAAAGCCTAGGTTGGCAAGCTCAACTCACTCAATTGGGGCTGCAACCAGATTCTTTGAAAGGTCAGCAGTTTATCCATTTAGTGAATGAAATTATCGGCTTTCCACGTCATCTGTCTCAGCATGTGGGCGGCTTCGTGATCTCTTCTGGCCCTCTGTATGAATTGGTTCCTGTCGAAAATGCGGCGATGCACGATCGCACCATTATTCAATGGGATAAGGATGATCTTGAAACCTTAGGGTTACTAAAAGTGGATGTGCTAGCACTGGGTATGCTGTCTGCAATTCGAAAATGTTTCGACCTGATCAAGCGTATTTATGGCCGCTCGTTAACGATCGCAGAGATCACTCGCCTTAAGGATGATCCTCAGGTTTACGGCATGATTCAACGAGCAGACACGGTCGGTATATTCCAAATTGAATCACGCGCGCAAATGAGCATGCTACCAAGGCTTAAGCCGAGAACTTATTACGACCTAGTGATTCAAATCGCGATCGTGCGCCCAGGGCCGATTCAAGGCGATATGGTTCATCCGTTCTTAAAGCGTCGCGATGGTATTGAGCCAATCAGCTACCCATCTAAGGATGTTGAATCGGTACTCTCGCGTACCTTAGGCGTGCCGATATTTCAAGAGCAAGTGATTAAGCTCGCGATGGTGGCCGCAGGTTTCACAGGGGGTGAAGCGGATCAGCTCAGACGCGCAATGGCCGCTTGGAAAAAAAATGGCAACGTCTTTAAGTTCAAAACCAAGCTCATCGAAGGCATGCAAAAGCGAGGCTACGAAACCGAGTTTGCCGAACAGATTTTTAAACAGATATGTGGCTTTGGTGAATACGGTTTCCCTGAAAGCCATTCGGCTTCCTTTGCGGTATTAGCCTATTGTTCAGCTTGGTTGAAATGCTACTACCCAGAGTGCTTCTATGCTTCTTTGTTGAATAGCCAACCCATGGGCTTTTATAGTCCATCGCAGTTGGTTCAAGATGCACAGCGACACAATGTGACGATACTTCCAGTATGTGTGAACGCTTCTCAAAACGACCACACGGTTGTCTCTCAACAGAATGGTTTAGCGATTCGATTAGGGCTGCGACAAATCAAAGGTTTGAGTGAGCACGGTATCCAGAGCGTACTTGCCAATCGCCCGCATTCTGGTTATCGCCATCCTAGCCAAGTAAAACAGCTATCGATGAATAAGAAGGACATTGAGTTACTCGCATCAGCCAACGCGCTGCACAACGTTTCGGGAGACCGTTTCCAGACGCGCTGGGCGATAATGGATTCCGCTTCTGACCTACCTTTGTTTAGCCAAGTCTATGACGATACTAAAGATGGTCATGGCGAACACACACGGCATAAACCCAATGAGATGCAGGATTTACTCGAGGACTTCACCAGTGTCGGGATTTCATTAAACAAGCACCCTATCACTTTGTTAGAAGAAGCAAATCGATTAGGTCGATTCACTCATATGAAAGACTTGATACAGCAAAGACACAAATCCATGGTTACCGTTGTCGGGCTAGTTACAGGTAAGCAATCACCAGGTACTGCGGCAGGTGTCACCTTTGTCACACTGGAAGACAGCACTGGCAATATCAATGTGGTGGTATGGGGAGCCACAGCGCGTGCTCAACAGCAAGCTTATCTCACAGCCAAGGCATTAAAGGTACAAGGAATATTAGAAAAAGAAGGTGAAGTTGTGCATGTGATTGCCGGGAAGCTCATCGATATTACCGATGAGATTGTTGGGTTGAAAACCAAATCACGAGATTTTCATTAGCGACTCAAATCGCTTTCCCCCTAGAAACGCTAGAAACGAAAAAGGGAAGCATCTGCTTCCCTTCATTTCAAATTGTTGAGTTATACCTCAACGTCAGCTTCCGTACGTCTTTTCTTAAATTCCCTATATAGTAATAAGCTCAAAGTCATAACGACTTTAGACGTTAACCATATCATTAAGAGGAACTACCTTAGATTGTGCATGAAAAGTTACGTTAGTAGTGGGCATATTTCGTGTCGATTAATATGCTGCATCAATATTAGCAAACGTTTTCTATCAGGTCACTCAAAACAAACCGTACAGCAGTATTAATTATAAAAGTTGACGCATTCGCTCTTGAGTCACTTCAACTAAGAGGTCCGGTTGGAACTTAGAAATAAAGCGGTTACACCCTACTTTCTCAACCATAGCCTCATTAAAACTTCCGCTTAATGAGGTATTTAGCGTAATAAACAGGTCATGCATTCTCGGGTCAGTGCGTACTTCGTGAGTCAGTTTATAACCGTCCATTTCAGGCATTTCGGCATCGGTGATCATCAACAAAATCTCTTGATTGATGTCTTTACCTTCATCACACCACCCCTTAAGTAGGTTCAGTGCTTCTAAGCCATCACAACACTCAATAATGTTTAAACCAAGCTGAGACAAGGTACCTTTAATCTGGTTACGTGCGGTTGAAGAGTCATCAACGATAAGCACGTTTCGACCAATCATTTCGTTGGCTAACTGCTCATCTAACACACCTTCAGAGATCGACACATCGTAATCGATGATCTCTGCTAGCACTTTTTCAACATCGATGATCTCAACGATTTTGTGCTGCTCTTCTTCTTGAATATGCGTGATAGCCGTTAGGTAGTTTGCACGACCCGTGGTCTTTGGCGGCGGCTGGATTTCAGTCCAAGTTGTATTAACGATATTACGCACTTGCCCAACCAAGAAACCTTGTACGGTTCGGTTGTATTCAGTAATGATCAGGTTGCTCTCCTGAGCCTCTGCACGTGACGGTGGAAAGCCAATCGCACTGCGCAGATCAATCACAGGCACCGATTCACCACGTAAAGAAGCAACACCGGTAATGTGGTGGTGAGAGCCCGGTAAGCGAGTAAGTACAGGCACTTTTAGGACTTCTTTCACTTTAAATACGTTAATCGCAAATAGTTGACGACTATTTAAGCTGAATAATAAGAGTTCCAGACGGTTTTCACCGACTAGCTTGGTTCTCTGATCAACCGAATTTAAAACGCCAGACATACAACACCTTAGTGACAAATAATAACTGTGGCTACAATAGCCTACTTCAATGGGTTAAAGCAAAGCGCTAATGCACAGAATGCTTAAACTAAGTACAACAAATGATGTTATACAAAGCTTAAGTACATGGAAAGATTTGGGGTAAGGCTAAAAGAAGAGAAAAAGAGTTAGCCTTCAATAACTTTCATTAACAGCTGACCGTCATACAAGGCCTGCTTAATAAGTGCAGCGCCTGGCATGGTTGCCTGCTTATAGAATCGAGATTCCACCAGCTCTAAGTCTTGATGGTAAACCGATAAACTCTGCTCTTCGATACACTTTTGAATCGCAGGGTACAACACGCTCTTAGCCTGATTAATAACACCACCGACCAAGATTTTCTCTGGGTTAAACAGATTAATCACAATAGCAATCGCAGAGCCTAAGTAACGACCTAACTGTTCAATCACTTCAACAGCCAGAGGGTCGCCATCAGCCGCAGCAGCACAGATTTGCTCAATCGTAACATCCTCAAACACAGTCAGCGTTGATTCTTCACCATTGGCTAATCGCTCTTTCACTTGCTCACGGATCGCCTGTGAACTCGCGACCGTTTCTAAACAGCCTCGGTTACCACAATGGCAAAGCTTGCCCTCTTTATCGATCTGGATATGACCCAGTTCACCGATGTTACCGTGACGCCCTTGAAGAACGCGGCCATCAAGAATGATCCCGGCACCTAAACCATGGTGAATAGAGATAAGAACAGAGTTGTCGTTGTCTTGTGAATTACCAAATAGCTTTTCTGCTAGTGCCCAAGCTCGGGTGTCATTGGCAATAAAGACTGGCAGACCGGTTTCTTTGTAGATCTCCGGACCCAACGCTAGATTTTCAACGTTGTAATGTGGCATTTGTAGCACAATACCTTGCTCTGAATTCACAAGACCAGGCAGTGTGATGGCAATGCTCGTCACCCTGTCGAGTTGCTCGGCATAGGTTTGGAAGAACTCATCGATTTCATGGAGAAGACGTGCAAGCACATCATCTTGATCACGTTCATGGATATCAATTTTGGTATCGATAAGCACGTCGCCACCCAATTCATGGAGCGCGATCGTGAGGTAACCACGACCAAGACGCATCGACAAAAATTGCCAACCTTCGTTATTGGTTTGCAGACCGACAGCAGGACGCCCACGAGTCGTGGCTTCTTGAACCGTGGTTTCGTGAATAAGGTGAGCTTCAATGAGTTCACGGGTAATTTTAGTAATACTCGCCGGAGCCAACTCACTTTGCTTGGACAGATCGATACGAGAAATAGGACCTTTAAGGTCAATTAGTTTATATACACGACCAGCATTGACCTGTTTGATATGATCAATATGGCCCGGTTGAGCCATGTACATTTTACGCTCCAGAAATCATCAACGAGGTAATTTTTTTACTTTGCGAAGTAATTGTGAAGTCACTTGGTATATCGCCGTGACCAGTATCACGTATATACATGAATCTTTGTGTATCGAGTCAAATAGTTCGAGGAAAATTAACACCCACATCGATAAATCGAGACTTAATTTTCATAAAAAAACATCGCGCTTGAGTACTAAGTACAATAAATATCAGTAAATACAGAAATATCTTCCTAGCTCCCAATAAATTATCAATTAATGCATATACTTAATTCAGTCTTGTAAAAGATTACTTGGTCTCACTCTAGGAGTATTCATGACAGCCGAATTAAGAAAAACGAAAATCGTCACAACGTTAGGCCCTTCAACAGATAAAGGTAACGTGCTTGAAGAAATCATCAAAGCCGGTGCCAATATCGTCCGTATGAACTTTTCTCACGGCAGCAGCGACGACCACATCCAACGCGCAGAAAAAGTCAGAGCGATAGCAAAAAGACTCGGCACTCAAATCGCCATTCTCGGAGACTTGCAAGGTCCCAAGATTCGTGTGTCGACATTCAAAGATGGCAAGATCCAACTTGCCGTGGGCGACCTGTTCACTCTCGATAGCAGCCTAGGTTTAGGCGAAGGCAACCAAGAAGCCGTTGGCCTTGATTATAAAGAACTGCCTAACGACGTATCCGCCGGCGATATCCTGTTGCTTGACGATGGTCGTGTTCAACTCAAAGTAACCAAAGTGGAAGGCTGTCGCGTTCATACCGAAGTGATTATTGGCGGCCCTCTCTCGAACAACAAAGGCATCAACAAAAAAGGGGGCGGCCTTTCTGCTGAAGCACTGACCGACAAAGACAAGCGAGACATCGTCACCGCCGCTCAAATTCAAGTCGATTACCTGGCAGTCTCGTTCCCACGTAATGGCGAAGACATGCACTACGCTCGCCAATTAGCACGAGAAGCAGGGTTAGAAGCTCACTTAGTTGCTAAAGTCGAGCGAGCAGAGACCGTTGCGACCGTAGAGAACATGGATGACATCATAATGGCCTCAGATGTGGTCATGGTGGCCCGTGGTGACCTTGGAGTGGAAATAGGCGACCCAGAGTTGGTCGGGGTACAAAAACAGCTTATACGCCGTGCTAGAGCGCTTAACCGAACAGTGATCACTGCAACTCAAATGATGGAGTCGATGATCTCCGCGCCAATGCCAACCCGTGCCGAAGTGATGGACGTTGCTAACGCGGTATTAGATGGTACCGATGCCGTGATGCTTTCAGGTGAAACCGCTGCGGGTGCTTACCCAGTCGAGACCGTGAAATCCATGGCCGAAGTGTGTATCGGTGCTGAAAAGATGGCGGGTATTAACCAATCGAATTACCGTATTGACCGTACCTTTGTGACGGCAGAAGAGACCGTTTCGATGGCGACCATCTACTCTGCCAACCACATGGAAGGCATCAAGGGCGTGGTCACGCTTACCGAGTCAGGGCGCACAGCCTTGATGATGTCGCGACTCAGTGCCGACATGCCTATCTACGCGCTGTCTCGTAACGAAGGAACGCTAAATCGCTGTACTTTGTACCGAGGCGTGACACCTATCTACTTCGAAACTGAAGCCGAAGACAGCTTCGATATAGCACTGTCGACTCTTGCTTGTCTGAAAGAGGCGGGACACTTGAAGTTTGGCGACTTAGTGATCGTCACTCAAGGCGATATTATGGACGTCGCGGGCTCAACCAACTGTATGCGAATCTTACCGGTCACCTGACTCTGAACACTAAGAGCTTGTATAAATAATTAGCTAGCAAGTACAAAAAAAAGGGTTATCGAACCAAGTTCAATACCCCTTTTTCTTTTTGAATAGAGTGAGCTAACCACACATTGATTTGCCCACTTAACATATCATTTATCCGCGGCACTGGTTGCCAACTTTGGTATGTGTGAATTACGAGCATTCTCTGTTGAGGTATAGGTTTCGACAAATCGATAACCTGCTTCTAGCCCCAGGTCGTAATCATGCAACAAGTCTTCTTTATCACTCATTAATGAACTCGACTTTAGTGGTTTACTAGGTGCTATCTGCACAACAAACGCATCGTCCGGAGGAGAGTTTAAAAAGTCCTGAGTTAAGGAGTAAGTTTGATAGTGCACCATCAACATGTCTGCCAAGCCTGAATCAAATTTATCACCGATTAGATGACTTAAGCGGTAGATATCATCAGCGCCAAACAACCATCGCCCACCGTTGAGCAGGTCCAAGTGTCCACGATCGCGCTTCTGCTCTTTAGAGCGAAGAATTTGTTGTTGGAAGAAAGAAGTCCAATCGGTTTTCCATTGTTCCACTTTCTGTTGCCAGTGATCTTGAACACTGTCGAAAGACTCTCTGAACCATTCCAGCTCTTCCGTAGATATAGGCTTAGGCGCTTTCACTGCGGTGCCGCGACTAGGAGCTTCAACCAAGAGTTCACCTCCCTCCTCGACTACAGGTTCAGTACGAATCACAACAATAGAACGAGCTTGTCTACGCCAAGCTTCTTGAACTGGGATACAAGCAGACACACCACCGTCAACATAAGCACTGTCGCCAATGAAGATCTCATCATTGTACAAACGAGGAATCGCACAGGTGGCGATCATCACCTTGTACCAATCTTCTCCCAATAACGGGAAGTAGTGATCGCGTAGATCTTTAGAGTCTGTCACTGCCGCGTAGAAATGTCGGTCGCCTAAGGTTTGTCGCCCTAAATCAAGATCCAGCTTATAGGGGTAAGCCATGATTTGTTCTAAAGCCCACTCTAATCCCAGATTCTTCCTGTGTCGTATATAGGAGAAGATATTGAAGAATTCTGGTGAGGTGGTGAGGTCGAGCACGAAAGAGCGGCCAAGGCCTTTATCGCGGCAAAGATACGCACACAGGTTAAGGGCACCTGCAGAGGTACCAAAAAATTCATCGAAGGGGTCAAAATTAGAAAGAAGAAAAGCATCCAGCACACCTGAAGTAAAAATACTTCTCTGTCCGCCACCTTGAGCGACCAGTGCTGTTTTTCCAGCAATAAACTTAGCGTAGTAATCCAAGTCTATTGCTGTATCAATATTGGTTACAAGCCCACTATTCATTAGTCCCTGAGTATCAAAACTCAGCCTCGCAATAGATGGTATTAACTACCAATCGCAATAAAGCCAAATGAAAGAATGATCATGTAAATAAACACGGTAATTTGTAGGGCATTTTTCAGATTATGGTCCATAGACACCTCTGGCTTATTATTAATTTGTCGAGTCTCTATTTAAGTACTATCAGGTGTGTGAAGTATCTTCAAGAATCGTCGAAATTAGTCGCACAATATTGATGTAACCATCACAATTAGTAAGTGTATGGATAAGGATATACTCATGAATAACAAAGCAAATATGATAGCGCTTATCGCGCTTTTCTCTGTATCGATCGTGTATGCTTCGCCGGAGATCATCATTACCCCAATGGTAGGTTATACCGGCGGTGGTAGTGTCGAAGACCAGGATGGCAAAACCTACGACATGAAAGCGTCTGAAAACTACACCTTTGCCATTGAAACACCACTTGATAAAGGTCGCATCGGCTTTTTCTATTCTAACCAGAGCTCTGAGCTAGAAACGCTCAATCTAAGCTCCTCAATCCAATACCTGCACTTGCAAAGCAGCATCTACTACCCGGCTTCGCCTGTGTTATCCGGATACCTTGGATTAGGTCTTGGTGCTTCTTACGTGGATGTTGACTGGGCGAAAGATAAGTATGGCTTTTCGACTTCTATCTTTGGCGGCTTGGAATACAAATTCAGCGACCGTTTAGCACTCAACACACAAATACGTTGGTTGGGTACGGTTGTTGATAACGACACATCTGGTGTATGTAACATCCCTAGCACAGGTCAAGACTGTATTATCCGCTTTGATACTGATTGGATGAATCAATTCCAAGCCAATGTCGGACTGAGTTTTACGTTCTAATTACTGTAGCTGATAATACGAAAAAGCCAGCGAGATGCTGGCTTTTTCATTATAAAAACGGTGTAAGTTCATTTTAGAACTTATAAGTCACACCCAGTGCACCACCGACTTGCAGCTCAACGCCTTTGTACATGTCTAGCTCAGGGTGAACTTGTGCGTAAGCATTCCAGCCTTCGTAGAAATTCACTTTCACGCCTAATGGCAAACGCAAGCCAAAATCGTCATTCCATTCAGCCCAAGCACCCGCGCCGACGTACCAGCTCAACGGAGCTTCAGTCTCGAACTGACCTCGCTTCCAGATGTAATCAAATGCAGCGCCGTCATTACCAATGGTGACACGGTATTTCTGGTCAAACTCAACAACGGCACTCAGATCTTGGTCAACGGCTAGACCAACTTCTAACGCAGGAGCTTCAGAAGCGTGAGCTAACGAGGCAAGGCTGCCGCACATAAGGCCAATCAAGTAACGATGTTTCATAATATTCTCAGAATGTGTTTAAAAACGGTAGATTACTTAAATCACAACGGATGTTGTCATCATAAAGTTAAAGATAAGAGGTACCCAAAGCGGGGAATAGAGCATCAGAACATCGAGTTGTTCGATAACCGATTGAGTGGAAAAGAATAAGTGCAGGAAGGACTGTCATAAGGCAGAAAACAAAAAAGGAGGCCTCTCGGCCTCCTTTCAATTTATTGAATCAGTGAATTAACCGTTGTTACGGATCCACTCATCCATGTCTGTCTTAAGGTTGTCAGACTTAGTACCGAAGATAGCTTGAACGCCACCAGCAACTACAACAACACCTGCTGCGCCTAGTTTCTTCAGTTTGTCTTGGTCAACAACTGCTGTATCAGCAACTGCAACACGTAGACGAGTAATACAAGCGTCAAGACCAGTGATGTTCGCTTTGCCACCGAATGCAGCAACTAGCTCACCAGCAAGTTCAGAACCAGTCGCAACTGACTCTTCTTCAGTCTCGTCTTCACGGCCTGGAGTTTTAAGGTCTAGAGCTTTAATCACAGTGCGGAATACGATGTAGTAAATTGCAGCGTAAGCAATACCACATACAACCATTAGGCCCATCTTAGACGCGTTACCAGATAGAACTAGGAAGTCGATTAGACCGTGTGAGAAAGATGTACCGTGTACAAAACCTAGAGTGTTCGCAAGAACGTAAGCAGAACCAGCTAGTAGAGCGTGGATTGCGTACAGTACAGGAGCAACGAATAGGAATGAGAATTCGATTGGTTCAGTGATACCCGTTAGGAATGAAGTTAACGCAGCAGAAGCCATGATACCCATTACTTTAGCGCGGTTTTCAGGCTTAGCTGAGTGTGCAATAGCGATTGCAGCAGCAGGTAGACCGAACATCTTGAACATGTAACCACCAGCTAGCTGACCGAAGCCATTGCCCGCTGCACGAGATGCGTCATCAGCAACTAGGTAACAAGTAAGAACACCGTTTTGAGTTTCGCCAGCAGCGTTTACACAAGTACCAGCTTCAAAGAAGAAAGGTACGTTCCAAACGTGGTGAAGACCAAATGGAATCAGAGAACGCTCAACGATACCGTAGATACCAAACGCCACTTGTGGGTTTTGGTGAGCAGCCCAATCAGAGAACGCAGAGATTGCGCCGCCAACTGGTGGCCATACGATAGATAGTAGGATTGCTAGACCAATCGCAGAGAAACCTGTGATGATTGGCACAGCACGCTTACCAGCGAAGAAGCCAAGGTACTCTGGTAGTTGAATACGGAAGAAACGGTTGAATGCCCAAGCAGCAACACCACCGACTAGGATACCACCTAGTACGCCAGTATCGATTTTATCAACGCCCATTACACCAGCCATTACGCCAAGTGTAGCAGTCATGATGCCGTAACCAACGATTGCAGCTAGACCAGCTACACCATCGTTGTTAGTAAAGCCAAGTGCAACACCTACTGCGAACAGTAGTGCCATTTGACCGAATACTGAACCACCAGCTTGTTCCATTAAGTTTGAAACGATTTCTGGAATGAAAGGAAGATCTGCTGCACCGACACCTAGCAAAATACCCGCAACTGGTAAAACTGATACTGGAAGCATCAGAGACTTACCAACTTTCTGCAGGCTAGCAAAAAGGTTCTTAAACATGTTTATGCTCCTGATAAAGATAAAATAATTATATGGGTACTAACGGCACACCCCCGTAGCCTATATGTTAGCACCCTGCGAAAATGTAACCATGTATTGCATTATATTTTCTGCCGCTAAATATATATTGATGGGGAACTAACTTTCTAGTCACTTACGAAATTTAGTTTCAAAACACGTCTTGGATCACATGTCAAATCTAGAAATGCAATGCTTTACAAGAGTTTAATTAGTTGAAATATATGGTTATTTTTCAAGAACGCTATTATTTTACTGGGTAAATAAAATAGGAGGGAATGTTATTTTTAGTAACAAAATTACAAATGTTATAATTAGCGCTCTCAAGTTCAACATAATTCGTAAACATTAAAAAAAAACGCATTTTTGGTGATCAAAAACACAAAAAGGGAGCTTTCGCTCCCTTTTATTTGTTTACTTAGTTTTTTATCGCAAAAAAAGTTTTTGATAGTTTTTGGTCGTTTGTTCAGCAACCTCTTTCATCGATACACCTTTCAACTGCGCAATATAGGCCGCCACTTCCACGACATATGCAGGTTGATTCTGCTTCCCACGATATGGGATTGGCGCCAAGTATGGAGAATCTGTCTCGATCAGCAACCTGTCTAGCGGTAGGTTCTTAACAACTTCTTTAAGTTCTGTTGCCTGCTTAAAGGTCACAATGCCTGAAATTGAGATATAGAAACCTAATTCCATTGCCGCTTCAGCGAACGCTTGATCTTCGGTAAAGCAGTGAATCACACCACCACACTTCTCAGCACCACCATCACGCAGAATCGCGAGAGTGTCTTCACGTGAGTTACGTGTATGGATGATCAAAGGCTTGTTCAGCTCTACGGCCAACGCGACATGTTGCTTGAATCGCAGTTGTTGCAATTCCGCCGTCTCTGGTTGGTAATGGTAATCTAAGCCTGTCTCACCAATCGCAACAACTTTTGGGTTGCTCGCGTATTCACGCATTCTCTCTAAGCAAAAATCACTCTCTACATCGAGAGGATGAACGCCACAAGAGGCTTTAACGTTATCAAACGGCGAGATCATCTCGAGCATATTTTCAAACGAGTCAAGTGTCACACCTACAGAAAGTAGTTGGTCAACATTCGCTGCTTTCGCCTTGTTCACAACGTCTTCTACGCTGGTGTGTAAATCTTGGTAATCCAGTTTGTCTAAATGACAGTGGGAATCTACGAACATGTTTCCTCGCAAGTGGCTATCAGCCAATTCATTATGAGTAGCTCCGTATTGAGCCCAGGGTGTTGCTTTAACTGCTCAATCAATATGAGCAGCTTATTCGATGCTGCATAAGCACTTTGATAAGACATCACTTCAACCAGTGCTTTCGCGCTGGGAGTGATCGCCTGATTCGCCAAGCCAAAATGCAGCTTCTGTACGTCAGACAATAAGTGCCATAGCCAACCCAATTGAATCAAAGGGTCTTTGCTAAGCTCTGTCGAGAATTTTAGCATGTCAGGTTGAGTGCCCTTGATGACATTAACAAAGCCATCGAGCACTTTGGTAGAAGCCTCTACGCCGCCCTGCTCAAACATCGCTTTTGCTTTTAAAGGCGCGTTGTCATTAAGCGCTAAAATATATTGTGGAACAGCCTTACCAACTTCACCATCTAACCAAGCCGACCCTGCCTCCAACTGTGGGCTTACCACATTAAATTGTTGGCAACGGCTAATGATAGTCGGCATCAAACGGTTACTGTTACGAGTAGAAAGAATGAAGATACACTTGCTTGATGGCTCTTCCAGCGTTTTCAGCAACGCGTTAGAGGCCGACTCATTCATTGCCTCTGCCGGATTAAGCAAGATAACGCGTAAGCCACCCAATTGAGATGACTCTTGAGCCCAGCGGTTACTGGCACGCACTTGATCAACGGTGATCGACTTACCTTCTTTCTCTGGCGAGATAACGTGAAAATCAGGATGACTGCCCGACTTCATTAATTCACAGCTATGACAAAACCCGCACGACTCACTTTCGTAGTTAGTGCACATTAATGCTGCGGTAAGTTGATCAATCAACGCATCAACACCAAGCCCTTCCGGCGCATTAACAATCACCGAATTAGGAAAACGCTCAGCATCGAGACTTTTTTTCCACTCATTCCATACGGGAGTGAGCCAAGAATACACTTCAGCCATGACTACCTACTGTTTGTCGAGCCAAACACCAAGCGCTTGCTTAATATCCGCAGCCACTTGATCTATCTCTTGTTGCGCATTAATCACAAGCACCGTGTCGTCTTGTGCGGCAATCTCTAGGTAACGCTCACGTGTACGATCGAAAAATGAGATATCCATCTTTTCGATTCTATCTAGCTCACCACGACCTCTAGCACGTTCCAGCCCTACTCTAGGGTCTAAGTCCAAGTATAGGGTTAGATCTGGCTTAAAATCGCCTAGCGTGGTTGCTTTCAATGATTCCATCGTTGTGCGTGCGATCTGACGACCACCACCTTGATAAGCCTGAGAAGACATATCATGGCGATCACCCAATACCCACTTACCACTGTCTAGTGCAGGCTTGATAACGTTTTCTACTAATTGAACGCGTGCAGCGTACATCAGCAGTAACTCAGTCATGTCTTGAAGCTTTTCGCCTTCGTGCTCTTCTTTAACCAGTGAACGCATCTTTTCTGCCAACACGGTACCGCCCGGTTCACGAGTGTTGACGAGTTCTTCTACACCAGATGCTTTCAATGTTTCTACGATAGCATTGATTGCAGTGCTTTTGCCCGCGCCTTCAAGGCCTTCAACCACGATAAATTTCGACTGATTCATAATTCTTTCTTTATTTGTTTTTTCTTAATTGCTTTAAGTAAGCTCGTACTGCACGGTTGTGCTCAGCCAAACTCTTTGAAAATACGTGACCGCCTGTTCCGCTCGCAACAAAATACAGGTAGTTGCTGTTCTCTGGATTCAGAGCCGCATTAATTGACGCTCGACCCGCCATAGCAATCGGCGTTGGTGGCAAACCGCTCATTGTGTATGTGTTGTACGGTGTTGGCGTGCGCAGATCTTTCTTACGGATATTACCTTTGTAGCTGTCGCCCATGCCATAGATAACCGTTGGATCAGTTTGCAAACGCATACGCTTGTTCAAACGGTTAACGAATACAGAAGACACACGCTCGCGCTCTGAAGCAACGGCGGTTTCTTTCTCAATGATAGACGCAAGAATCAGAGCTTCATAAGGTGACTTAAGAGGCAGTTTATCCGCTCTGTTTTCCCATTCATCGTTCACAACGTTCATTAGGTCACGATGGGCGCGTTTCAACAAATCTAAATCGGTTGTGCCGTAGGTGTAGTGATAGGTTTCCGCTAAGAAAAGACCTTCTAGCTTCTCATTTTCGATGCCCAGCTTTTCAGCGATCTCTTTTTCAGATACACCATCTAACGTCTGTTGAATGAATTCGTTGTCTTTTAGCTGCACTAGCCATTCATCAAAGCGACTGCCTTCAACGAAAGTAATTGTGAATTGGTGCTCTTTACCCTCAACCAGTACTTGTAGTGCCTGCTCTAGAGTCAACCCCGGCTCTAGCAGGAATGTACCTGCTTTTACGTCAACCAGCTCAGGATGCAACTTACGGATTAATTTCTCATAAGGAGAAGCCTCAAATAGCCCCTCATTTATCAACTGTGCCAGAACACGATTAAAGCTGCTACCTGAAGCAACGGTTACGACCTGTGGTTTTTCCAATTGGATGACTTGTTTCAGGTTATCTTGCGCTTGGTTGTAAACATAGAACCCAGCAGCGCCCGCTGCGATTAGGCACAAGATAAGAAAAATAAATAACTTTTTGATCACGAGTTTAGTTGTCCTTGAAGGCTACGAGTAACGGTTCCAATGTTAAATTGGGTTTCACTAATACGGGTAACTGGGGCAACCCCTAAAATGGAGTTGGTCATGAAAACCTCATCAGCTTGCATGAGTTGAGATAAGCAGTAGTCACTAATAGTAACGGAAAGTTCAGCTTGATTCAGCGCGGTTAACACTTGCTTACGCATAACCCCTGCGACGCCACTCTGCGTCAGTTGAGGTGTGTAGATGGTGTCCCCTTTTCTCCAAAACAGATTAGCCATAGTGGTTTCAATGACATTACCTGAAATATCAAGCACCACACCATCGACTTCATTGGCCTGATCCATTTCATCTTTCATCAAGATTTGCTCAAGGCGATTGTTGTGCTTATGCCCTGCAAGCAATGGGCTCAAACCTAAAGCTTGTTGGCAGATACCGAGTTCAACACCAGAATCTTGAAACGCTGAATAATGGCTTGGGAAATCAAACGTACTGATAGTGATCGTGGGTTTAGCGATATTCTTGGTGCTATAACCTCTGCCACCAGAACCGCGACTAACGTGCAGCTTTATTCCTGCTTTTTCATCATGAGGCTTGTTTGCCTCATAGCGATTCTCTGAACCATCAAGGCTCTTTGTCCCATGAAGCGCGTTGTTTTGGATATGTTGAAGCGCACAATCGAGCCAAACATTAACCACATCCCAATCAAGAGCAGAAATGCGTAACGCTTTCAGGCATTCATCGACACGACGCTGATGATCGTGAAAATGTTGAATCTGGCCACCTTGAACAAGCATGGTGGTAAAACAGCCATCTCCGTACTGAAACGAGCGGTCCAAGATATCGACAGTTTGCTGTCTTTCTCCATCAACCCAAAACATGTTTTTCCCCATAAAAAGAAACGGCTCAATGCTAAAGCATCAAGCCGTTTAAAAACAAGTCTAATTGTGACTATCTACGAGTGTTTACGTCTTTAATAAGATGATTAAATCTTTTTGAAGATCAAACAGCCGTTTGTACCACCGAAACCGAATGAGTTACATGCAGCATATTCCATGTTGCTAACTTCACGCGCAGTGTGAGGTACTAAGTCAATATCTAAGCCTTCTTCAGGATCATCTAGGTTGATTGTTGGTGGAACAATTTGGTCAACCAGAGACATAGCCGTGATGATAGCTTCAGCAGAACCGGCAGCACCTAGAAGGTGACCAGTCATCGATTTCGTAGAAGAAACCAATACTTGCTTGCTGCCTGCTTCGCCAAGAGCACGCTTAATGCCCTTAACTTCCGCTACGTCACCCGCAGGAGTCGATGTACCGTGTGCGTTAACATAACCGATTTGTTCACCAGTAATGCCAGCATCACGCATAGCCGCTTCCATCGCTAGTGCACCACCAGAGCCATCTTCACTTGGAGATGTCATGTGGTAAGCGTCACCCGACATACCGAAGCCAACTAGCTCACAGTAAATCTTAGCGCCACGAGCTTTCGCATGTTCGTACTCTTCAAGAACCATCATGCCTGCACCGTCACCAAGAACGAAGCCGTCACGGCCTTTGTCCCATGGACGAGAAGCTTTTTGAGGCTCATCGTTACGAGTAGACAGTGCTTTAGCCGCACCAAAACCGCCCATACCTAGTGGTGTAGATGCTTTTTCAGCACCACCCGCTAGCATTGCGTCAGCATCGCCGTATGCAATCATACGTGCCGCGTGACCAATGTTATGTAGGCCAGTCGTACATGCAGTAGAGATCGCGATGTTTGGACCGCGTAGGCCGCGCATGATAGACATGTGACCAGCAATCATATTCACGATCGTCGACGGTACGAAGAACGGGCTGATCTTACGAGGGCCTTTTTCAGTTAGAGCTTGGTGACCTGCTTCGATCAAACCAAGACCACCAATACCAGAACCGATTGCAACACCCACACGTGGAGCGTTTTCTTCAGTAATAGTTAGGGCTGAATCATCTAAAGCTTGAATACCTGCTGCGACGCCGTACTGGATGAACAAGTCCATCTTACGAGCATCTTTTTTAGACATATACTCTTCGCAGTTAAAGTCTTTAACTAGACCTGCAAAACGAGTTGAGAAATTGGTTGCATCAAAGTGCTCGATATTAACGATACCACTTTGACCAGCTAGCAGGGCTTTCCAAGAAGATTCTACAGTGTTGCCTACCGGTGACAACATACCCATGCCAGTGACAACTACACGACGCTTGGACACGATTTTACACTCCGGAGATTGAGGTGATTTAAGATGAGGATAGATGAGTTAGATAAAACACAGGCGGTCGAGGTGACCGCCTGGGAGAGATTATTACTGAGCGCTAGTTACGTAATCGATAGCTGCTTGAACAGTAGTAATTTTCTCAGCTTCTTCATCTGGGATTTCAGTGTCGAATTCTTCTTCTAGAGCCATTACTAGCTCAACTGTGTCTAGAGAATCTGCACCTAGGTCATCAACGAAAGAAGCTTCGTTTTTAACTTCAGCTTCGTCTACACCTAGCTGTTCAACAATGATTTTCTTTACGCGTTCTTCGAGGTTGCTCATTTTTTCTTTTCCTTTACAGAGTTCGCTTTATGCGATGTTTTCCGTAGTTTATTCAATCTATTGAAAGTTGCAAGGTCAACTTTTCTGGTCAAACCACAATTTTCACGATTTTAACCGAAATTACGTATGATCTTGACTTAAATCATGCACAAATGTTGCACATAATTTACACCATGTACATACCGCCATTGACGTGAAGTGTTTCACCTGTGATATAAGCTGCCGCAGGTGACGCCAAAAATACCACAGCTTCAGCGATTTCGCGAGGGTCACCTAGTCGACCTGCTGGTACATTCGCCAAAGTTGCTGCACGTTGGTCATCATTTAGCGCTTTAGTCATATCAGTTTCGATGAAACCTGGAGCAACAGTGTTCACTGTAACGCCACGAGATGCAACTTCACGAGCCATTGATTTAGTAAAGCCAATTACACCAGCTTTAGCAGCTGCGTAGTTAGCTTGACCAGCGTTACCCATAGTACCTACTACAGAACCAACGTTTACAATACGACCTTGACGCTTCTTCATCATGCCACGCAATACAGCTTTAGACATGCGGAAGATAGGCGTTAGGTTAGTATCGATGATGTCATTCCATTCGTCGTCTTTCATACGCATAAGAAGGTTATCACGAGTGATACCTGCGTTGTTAACTAGAATATCAATCGCACCGAACTCATCGTTGATGGTTTTCAGTGTAGCTGCAATTGAGTCAACATCCGTTACGTTAAGAGCAAGACCTTTACCGTTCTCACCAAGGTACTCGCTGATTGCAGCAGCGCCGCCTTCAGAAGTAGCAGTACCGATAACTTTAGCACCACGCTCAACTAAAAGTTCAGCGATTGCACGACCAATGCCACGGCTTGCGCCTGTAACGAGTGCAACTTTGCCTTCTAAATTCATCATAACTTCTCTATTAAGTGGTTATTTACTTAGCAGCTTCTAGTGATGCAGTGTCATTAACTGCAGCAGCTGTCATAGTTTTTACGATTCGTTTTGTTAGACCAGTAAGAACCTTACCTGGACCTAATTCTAATAGCTTCTCAACGCCTTGCTCGTTCATTGCTTGTACGCCTTCAGTCCAACGAACTGGGCTATATAGCTGACGAACAAGTGCGTCTTTGATTTTTGCAGGGTCTGTTTCAGCAATAACATCAACGTTATTGATAACAGGCAGTGCTGGCGTGTTGAACTCTAGAGCTTCTAGAGCCACCGCTAGCTTGTCTGCTGCAGGCTTCATCAGTGCACAGTGAGATGGCACAGAAACAGGTAAAGGAAGTGCACGCTTAGCACCTGCTTCTTTACATAGTGCACCAGCACGTTCAACTGCTGCTTTGTTACCTGCAATAACAACTTGGCCTGGAGAGTTAAAGTTAACTGGAGACACAACTTCGTCTTGCGCAGCTTCTTCACACGCTTTAGCAATCGCTTCATCATCTAGACCGATGATTGCGTACATTGCACCAACACCCGCTGGCACTGCTTCTTGCATCAGTTGACCACGTAGTTCAACCAGCTTGATCGCTTCTTTAAAGTCGATAACGCCAGCACATACGAGTGCAGAGTATTCGCCTAGGCTGTGACCTGCTAGGTTTACAGGTTGCTCTAGGCCAAGCTCTTGCCATACACGCCAAATTGCAACAGACGCTGTTAAGAGAGCCGGTTGAGTGCGGAAAGTTTCATTTAGATTTTCTACTGGACCATCTTGAACCAATGCCCATAGATCGTAACCAAGTGCTTCTGAAGCTTCAGCAAATGTTTGTTTAACAACATCATACTGTTCGCCTAGGTCAGCAAGCATACCGATAGCTTGAGAGCCTTGGCCTGGGAATACGATAGCAAACTTGCTCATTGTAATTATCCTTTAAGCAAAGCAAAAAATTGAATAAGGCACATAAGTTATGTGCCTTGTTTGTTGATTATCGCTTGAGGTTAGAATTTAACTAACGCAGAACCCCAAGTGAAGCCGCCACCAAAGGCTTCAAGAAGAAGCGTTTGACCACGTTTAATTCGCCCGTCGCGAACAGCCTCATCGAGTGCTGTTGGTACGGTAGCTGCTGACGTATTGCCGTGCTTATCAAGGGTAATCACCACCTGATCAAGCGACATTGTCAGCTTTTTAGCCGTTGCCGAGATAATACGGTAGTTCGCTTGGTGTGGAACTAACCAATCAAGCTCTGACTTGTCCATATTATTCGCAGCTAATGTGTCTTTAACTAGCTTAGAAAGCTGAGTTACCGCCACTTTAAATACTTCGTTGCCCGCCATGTGCAGCCATTTGTCTGCATCACCACCGCGCTCTGGTACTTCTAGGCTTAGAAGCTCACCGTATTTACCATCAGAGTAAATATGAGTAGACAAAATACCTGGCTCTTCGCTTGCGCCTACAACCACCGCGCCTGCTGCATCACCAAATAGGATGATAGTAGAGCGGTCAGTCGGATCACAGGTTTTTGACAGTGCGTCCGCACCAATTACCAAAACGTTCTTACACATGCCAGTCTTGATGTGTTGATCAGCAACAGACAGTGCGTAAACAAAACCAGAACACGCTGCAGCCAAATCAAACGCAGGGCAGCCTTTAATACCAAGCTTACCTTGTACCTGACATGCCGAAGACGGGAATGTGTGGCTACTGCTGGTTGTCGCAACGATGATTAAATCAATATCTTCTTTGTCGATACCTGCCATCTCAATGGCATTCTCAGCAGCGTAAAACGCCATATCAGCAACGGTTTCGTTTTCCGCTGAAATACGACGCTCTTTAATACCTGTTCTAGCAACAATCCACTCATCGCTAGTCTCTACCATTTTCTCTAAGTCTGCGTTTGTACGCACCTGAGATGGCAAGTAGCTGCCAGTACCTAAAATTTTGCTATACATGAAGACTAATAATGCCTCTCGAGTAAAACCGCTTCCAAACGATCGCTAATGCGGCTGGGGACTTGTCGTTTGACCTCGTGTACTGCTTCACCAATCGCGTTGACGACTGCAGACACATCAGCACTTCCATGACTTTTAATGACAATGCCGCGCAATCCTAACAAACTTGCGCCGTTATACTGGTCGGGGTTCAAGGTTTTTAATTCAGTAAATAGCTCAGAAAACAACATTCTGGCTATCCAACCCTTTATTGTTGAAGCCATCATGCGCGTTTTTAGCTTATCAATAAAGAGCTGAGCTGTACCTTCGCACGTTTTTAAGCAGACATTGCCCACAAAACCATCACATACGACGACATCAGCAGCATCTTGAAGTAATTGATTACCTTCAATATAGCCTATGAAGTTCACAGACTGAGTATTCGACAACATTTCAGCGCATCGTTTTACAAGGTCATTGCCTTTGATTTCTTCTGCACCGATATTCAATATAGCGACACGTGGAGCGCGACCTAAATGTTGTTCCGCTAATGCACTGCCCATCACGGCAAACTGAAAGAGTGAATCCGCGTCACTAGAAACGTTCGCCCCTAAATCAAGCATCCATGTGCGATTCCCTGATGCGGTAGGCAAAGCTGAAACCAATGCAGGCCTATCAATACCAGGAAGGAGTTTAAGTCGGAAACGAGACAAAGCCATCAGTGCGCCAGTGTTACCACCACTCACACAAGCATCAGCCTGTGATTCGGCAACCAGATCGATAGCGGCACGCATAGAACTGCCCTGACTATTACGTAAGGCTAGTGAAGGTTTTTCAGAATTGGAAATCACTCGATCACAATGCTGGATGCTCAAACGAGAATCAGGCATTCGACCTAATGAAGATAATTGAGATGTGATCGCGTTTCGATCACCTATGAGAATGACTTTTAGCTCTGGGAAATACGACAGTGCCTGCACGGCGGCAGGCACTGTTACACGAGGACCGAAGTCCCCGCCCATTGCATCAAGCGCAACGGTTAGATTTTGCAAAGGTCAACCTTACTTGTTGATAACCTTTTTGCCGCGGTAGAAACCTTCGGCAGTCACGTTGTGACGTAGGTGAGTTTCACCTGAAGTTGCGTCTACAGAAAGTGCAGCTGTAGTTAGTGCATCGTGTGAACGACGCATGCCACGCATTGAACGTGATTTCTTGCTCTTTTGTACGGCCATTGACCCTACTCCTATGTAAATTCTTAAAGAAGCTGTTACTTCTTCAAGCTTTTTAAAACATCAAATGGATTCGGCTTTTTATCTTCCTCAATTTCTTCAGGAAGTTCGCCAAACACCAAATTATTTGAGTTAACGCTACAGTCCGCATCGTCGTGCATTGCTATTTGTGGCAATCCAAGGATGAACTCGTCTTCAACTAATTGAATCAGGTCTAACTCACCGTACTCGTTCAGATCTACCAAATCGTACTCTTCCGGTGCTTCCTCTTCACTTTTCTCGCTGTAAACAGGAGTATAAGTAAATTGGACATCGCACTCATGTGCGAAAACCTCATTACAACGTTGACACTCTAAATCGACTTCGACGTTAGCTTTACCAGAGATAACGACTAATCGTTGTTCATCAAGCCCAAATGACATTGAGACTTGCGCGTCACGTTTTACGCCTTCAGTTGCTTCAGTTAAACGCTTTAAAAGACTGACTTGAATGATGCCATTCATATCCAGTCGTTTTTGAGCCGTTCTTGCCGGATCAACTGTACGCGGTATTTTTTCCTTTTGCATAGGGCGCGAATCTTATCTTCCAAATCATGTTTAGTCAAAGGAAATGGCAAAAAAAATGTACTTTCCTGCCTTTCCTATTCAGAGCATTATGAATAGCAGGACAAGTTACGTTATCCTGAGATAAATGCTTCCTTGAATTGTAAATTAAAATGAGAAATTACCAACTAGTTTTAGCCTCTACATCACCATTTAGGCAAGAGATCCTCAAAAAACTACAGTTAAGCTTCATTACCGCCAAACCAGACTGCGATGAAACGCCACTTTCAAATGAGACGCCTCAACAGTTAGTCATGCGCCTTGCTGAGACCAAAGCTAAGTCTTGCGCGGTCGAGCAACCGAGCTTGGTGATTGGCTCTGATCAAGTTTGTGTGATTGATGGAGAGATCATTGGTAAGCCACATACTCGTGAAAAAGCAATTGAACAGTTATCCCGTCAAAGCGGCAAGAGCATCACTTTCTATACTGGCCTTTCTGTTTGGAACAGCGAGACCAACAAAGCTGACACGCGTCTCGACACCTTCATCGTTCATTTCCGTGATTTAACCAAACAACAGATCATCTCTTACGTTGAGAAAGAAGAGCCTTATTACTGCGCGGGCAGTTTTATGTGCGAAGGGTTAGGTATTGCATTATTTAAACAGATGGAAGGCAAAGATCCGAACACCTTGATTGGCCTGCCACTGATCGACTTGGTCAATATGCTCGAAGTACAAGGAATGAGTGTGCTTTAACTGGCGCTTGTCACACTTACAGAGATTCCCTACTCCTTCCTTCGTCAGTCTAGGGAATGACGAAGACTAATGATTGTTACAGTCCCGAGGGCTTTTTCTTTATTCAGTCATTAATAATGCAATGTGTCGTCATCCTCAAGAGCGAGGCACGAGCGAGTTGGGGATCTTCTACAGTAGGCACAAACAAAAAAGGTTGACGATATTCGTCAACCTTTACCATTTTCATATAGCTGAGAGTAAATCCCGAAAGAATTCTCCCTTTCGTATCTCGTAACTTTTTAGATCTTACGCAATCCGGTCAGTGCTTTTTCAAGTCTCGTTTCCATTGGTGCAGAGATATCCATCTTCTCTTCACTACCTGGGTGCGTGAACTTAATGTTTGCTGCGTGTAGGAACAAACGATCCAAGCCAACCTTACCCGTGTAAGCATCAAAACGACGATCACCGTAGCGATCATCCCAAGCGATTGGGTGGCCAGTATATTGAGTGTGCACACGGATTTGGTGTGTACGCCCCGTAATTGGACTTGCTTGAACTAACGTCGCATCTTTGAATTTTTCTAAAACTCTAAAGCGCGTCTCAGAGGCTTTACCATTCGGGTTCACACGAACAATGCTGTTCACTTCGTTTTTCAATAATGGAGCGTTAACAACCTTACAGCTGTTCTTCCATTCGCCCATGACTAAAGCGAAGTAATATTTTTGAACCGTTTTTTCACGGAACTGTGCTTGAAGGTGTCTTAGCGCCGAGCGCTTCTTAGCAACAAGCAAAATGCCAGATGTATCTCTATCAATACGATGCACTAACTCTAGAAAACGAGCATCAGGACGAAGTGCACGCAATGCTTCGATTGCGCCAAACTTCAACCCACTGCCACCATGAACAGCAGTGCCCGAAGGTTTGTTTAGAATCAGCATGTGATCATCTTCATAAATGATGCACTGTTCTAATTCTGAAACCTTGTTGAGTTTCGTGCTTGGCACGTTCTCTTCAGTTTTCTCTTCAATCGTGACTGGCGGGATACGAACTAAATCACCAGCTTTTAGTTTGTACTCAGCCTTGATGCGTTTTTTATTTACGCGGACTTCGCCTTTACGCACGATTCGGTAAATCATGCTTTTCGGGATGTTTTTTAATTGGTTGCGTAAGAAGTTATCAATACGCTGACCAGCCATATCTTCGTCAATGTCGACAAATTGGACTTGGGTTCTAATTTCGCTCATTGGGCTATTGTATCACTGTCACTTTTGATAATTGAGATTTTCTTAGCTCGATTCCGAACTTATTTATCCATAATCCCTACCGATCTATCCTCAAATGCTCGTTGAAGTTCTATATTTCTTTGATTCTTCGAACAAAAAAGCACCAAGATTCCTGCAAATTAAAATATCAATTGATAAATTATTTATAGACAGTGAGTTAGAGCTATCAAAACCCAAACAAAAACTGTTTTTTTTACAGCATTCCGACAAAGCAGATTGCTGTGTTTACCGACCGCTGCTATAGTTCACAGCTGCTATCAGTGGTTTGACTATTATTTAAACAGCTAACCATTCATAAGCAAGTAAATGAGTAGATAACTCAGATTAGACAGTGCTGCAATCGGCGTAAGACACGGTCAACTGAGTTCCTTATCGCTCTACTCACGTACGCTCATGTTGAGTATTCACCGCCACATCGCGGATCATAGGCTAACTCCCTATGATGACTGACGTGCCCCAGAGCATCCCTCTCCAGCCGGGAGGCTGCACCGATAAAGCCATGGGATCTGGCACCATGAGAAACGAAATAAAGCGATAAGAACAATGATGAAAATAAGAAAAGACAATGAGAATTTCTAAATGAAAAGAATGTTAATTAACGCAACTCAAAAAGAAGAGTTGCGTGTCGCTTTGGTTGATGGCCAGCGACTGTTCGATCTAGATATCGAAAGTCCAGGTCACGAGTCAAAAAAAGCGAATATCTACAAAGGACGTATTACCCGTATTGAGCCAAGCCTAGAAGCGGCATTTGTTGATTACGGCGCAGAACGTCACGGTTTCCTCCCTCTTAAAGAAATTGCCCGCGAATACTTCCCTGAAGGTTATACATACCAAGGCCGTCCTAGCATTAAAGAAGTGCTAAAAGAAGGCCAAGAAGTAATCGTACAAGTAGAGAAAGAAGAACGTGGTAGCAAAGGTGCTGCACTGACAACTTTCATCTCTTTGGCGGGTAGCTACTTAGTTTTGATGCCTAATAACCCTCGTGCTGGCGGTATTTCTCGTCGTATCGAAGGTGATGAGCGCACTCAACTGAAAGCAGCATTAAGCACTCTTGAGCTTCCTCAAGGTATGGGCTTAATCGTGCGTACAGCAGGTGTTGGCAAAAGTGCAGAAGAGTTAGAGTGGGACCTGAATGTTCTATTGAATCACTGGGGCGCTATCAAGCAAGCTTCTGATTCAAATGCAGCTCCTTTCCTAATTCACCAAGAAAGTAACGTTATCGTTCGCGCGATTCGTGACTACCTACGTCGTGACATCGGCGAGATTCTAATCGACAGCAACACTATTTTTGAACGTGCACAAGCGCACATTCAATTAATACGCCCAGATTTCATGAATCGCGTTAAGAAATACGATGGTGAAGTGCCACTATTCAGCCATTACCAGATTGAAAGCCAGATCGAATCAGCTTTCCAACGTGAAGTTCGTCTTCCATCTGGTGGTTCTATCGTAATCGACCCAACAGAAGCTCTAACTTCTATCGATATCAACTCTGCTCGTGCAACAAAGGGCGGCGATATCGAAGAAACAGCGCTAAACACTAACCTAGAAGCAGCGGATGAAATTGCACGTCAATTACGTCTACGTGACCTAGGTGGTCTTGTTGTTATCGACTTCATCGATATGACTCCGGTTCGCCACCAACGCGAAGTAGAAAGCCGTCTACGTGATGCCGTTCGTTTAGATCGTGCACGTGTTCAGATTGGTCGTATTTCTCGCTTTGGTCTTCTAGAGATGTCTCGTCAACGTTTGAGCCCATCACTAGCGGAAGCAAGCCACCACATTTGTCCTCGTTGTACAGGTACTGGTGTTGTTCGTGATAACGAATCTCTAGCACTGTCTGTTCTACGTTTGATCGAAGAAGAAGCTCTAAAAGACAACACAGCGCAAGTGCTTGCTGTTGTGCCTGTGCCAATCGCTTCTTACCTTCTGAACGAAAAACGTCGCTCAGTAAACCACATCGAGAAGAACCAAGAAGTTAAGATCACTGTTGTTCCTAACTCAGACATGGAAACACCACACTTTGAGGTTATCCGTGTTCGTGAAGGCGAAGAGTTCGATCTACTGTCTTACCTACTTCCTAAGAAGCTAGACGCTCTTAAAGAAGCAGAAAGCAAAGAACCAGCAGAACAGACTATTCGTCCTAAGAAGATCGAAGAGCCAGCTCTGAAAGGTTTCGCAGCCCCTGCTCAATCAGCACCAACTCCTGCTCCAGCACCTAAAGCTGTAGAAGAGAAGAAAGCTGAGCCAGCAGCGACTCAAGAACCAGGTCTAATTGGTCGTTTCTTCAAAGCTATCGGTAGCTTCTTATTCGGCTCTTCAACTCAAGAAGAGAAGAAAGAAGAAGAGAAGAAAGAAGAAGAAAAACCTAAGAACAATCGCAACAACGGCAACCGTCAACGCCGTGATCGTAACGATAACCGTCGTCGCAACCAACGTGGTGAGCGTGGTGACAATCGTAACGAAAACCGTGACAACAAGCGCCGTCGTAAGCCAGCTCGTGACGAGAAGCCTGAAGAGCAGAAAGAAGCAGCTCCACAGCAAAATCGTCAACCTCGCAAGCCTAAGCAAGATCGTCGCAACAAGCCACGTGATGAGCAGAAGCAACGCGAAGAGCAAGTTCCTTCTAAGCTAGCAGAAGAAGGTCTACAGCTAGCGGCAGAAGCTCAAGCTGATAAGCCAGAAGCGCCTAAAGCTAAGCCTGAAGCGAAAGCAGCTAAGATCAAAGAGCGTCGTCAACGTCGTAAACTGAACAAGCAAGTTCGTGTTAAAGACCAACAAGCTCAAGCTGAAGACAACGCGTCAAAAGAACAAGCTGTTTCGAAAGAACAATCAGTCGCTCAAGAGCAAAAAGTTGCGGAACAAGTAGAAGCAACTCAAGCAAATGCTGAGCAAACTGAACAGGAAGAGCCGAAGCAACGTCGTAACCGTCGTTCTCCACGTCACCTACGTGCAAGTGGTCAACGTCGTCGTCGCGGTCGTGATCGTCGCCCTAACCCATTCCGCCTACGTAAAGGTGGTGTAGCTTCTCCAGAGATGGCTATGGGTAAAGTGATGCCTCGCTTCATTCCAAAACCTCACCACAAACAGGCAAAACCTGAAGTGGCTGAAGTTCAAGTAGCAGTTGAAACTCAAGTTTCTGTTAAAGAACAAGAGCAAAACGTAGCTCAAGAGACGGCTCCACAAAGCAACGTAGCAATGGCAGGCGGCTTTGCATGTCCTGAACTGGCTATGGGCAAAGTGATTATCCGTCGCGAAGACGCTGCTGTTGAAGCTCAAGTAGCTGAGACTCCTGCTGTAGTTGAAGAAGCTCCAGTGGTTGCTGAAGTGAAAGTTGAGGCTCCTGTCGTTGAAACTGCAGTAGTTGAAGCACCTGTTGAGACTGTGAAAGCAGAGGAAGCGGTTGTTGAAGCACCAGCAGTTGAAACTGAAGCGCCTGTCGTTGAACCAACAGCAGTTGAAGCGCCTAAAGCTGAAAGTGTGAAAGTTGAAGAAGCTCCGGTGGTAGAAACACCAGTTTCAGAAGCAGCACCAAAAGCGGCAGTTGCTAAGAAACAAGCGGGTTCGCCAATGACTAAAGCTCCTGGTCCTCAAGAGATCAAAGAGATTGAAGTTGTTGCTGCTCCATTCCGTACTGAGCGTTTTGTACCGAAAGGTGCAGGCAGTCAAGCAGCGTCAAACAAAGCTGGCGCAGGCATGACTAAGCCAAACTACTAGCGTTTACTGCTAAGTAATCACTAGAAAATCGAATCAAAGGCTGCTTATTAAAGCAGCCTTTTTCATATCTGCTAATCGAATAAAAATTAATAGATATATTACTCAAAGTTAGGTTCAACCTTGAACTTAATCACATTTTTGGGTAGCATTCGCGCACTTATCTTTTCGACACTTCGCTATTGCCGCTCTTTTCAATCACCGTTTGGCTACGCAATACACTCGTGTCGGGTAAATCCATCTAAAGCATAGCTGAGCAAACATGTTCGAATTCCCACAATTTTCAAAGCACTCTGTAAAGAATGATGTGCTTTCAGGTCTTACAGTAGCCCTAGCTCTAGTACCTGAAGCCGTAGCATTCGCCTTTGTTGCAGGCGTTGACCCAATGGTTGGTCTTTACGCAGCATTCATCATAGGTTTAATTACTTCTGTCTTCGGCGGTCGTCCAGGTATGATTTCTGGTGCAACTGGCGCAATGGCTGTTGTAATGGTGAGCCTAGTAGCAACCCATGGCGTTCAATACCTATTTGCGGCAGTTATGCTAGCCGGCCTTCTGCAAATTGCAGCGGGTGTATTTAAGCTAGGTAAATTCATCCGTATCGTTCCGCACCCAGTAATGATTGGTTTCGTGAACGGTTTAGCGATCGTTATCTTCCTAGCACAGCTTGGACAATTTAAAGCACCAGACGTAACAGGTGCGCTAACTTGGTTACCAAGCGGTCAAATGACACTGATGTTAGGCCTTGTAGCTCTGACTATGGCAATCATCCACTTCCTACCTAAACTAACAACAGCGGTACCATCGTCATTGGTTGCTATTGTTACGGTAACGGCTTTGGTTGTTGGCCTTGACCTAGAAACTCGTACTGTTGTCGATTTCTTGCGCACTATGTCTGGTGACGAAGCAGCAACACTAGCGGGCTCTCTACCAACATTCTCTATTCCAGCAGTACCATTTAGCCTAGAAACGCTATACATCATCCTGCCTTACGCAGTGATTCTGGCAGCGATTGGTCTAATCGAATCACTATTGACGCTTACCGTACTAGACGAAATGACAAACACTCGTGGTCAATCTAACCGTGAATGTGTTGGTCAAGGTATGGCAAACGTGACGTGTTCAGTATTTGGCGCGATGGGTGGTTGTGCGATGATCGGTCAATCGATGATCAACGTAAACTCAGGTGGTCGTGGTCGTCTTTCTGGTATCGTTGCTGCCGTTGCACTACTGATGTTCATCCTATTCGGCTCTGCACTTATCGAGATGATTCCTCTAGCAGCGCTAGTGGGTGTAATGTTCATGGTTGTAATTGGTACATTCGAATGGGCAACCTTCAAGCTTGCACGTCGCGTACCTAAGCAAGACTTCTTCGTTATCGTTCTGGTTACGGTTGTAACTGTAATGACAGACCTAGCGGTTGCTGTATTTGTAGGTGTAATTGCATCTGCACTAATGTTTGCATGGCAACATGCTAAGCATATCTACGCAGACACATCGGTAAACGACAAAGGCTCTAAAGAGTACAAAGTTAATGGCCCAATCTTCTTTGGTTCAACGGCTAACTTCCTAGAGTTGTTTGACGCATACAACGATCCACAAGATGTTATCGTTGATTTCGCAAACTCACGCGTTACCGACCACTCAGCTATTGAAGCGATTGATACTATTGCAGAGCGTTACGCAGCACTAGGTAAAACGCTTCACCTTCGCCACCTAAGCCAAGACTGTGTTGCTATGCTGCACAAAGCCGGTAGCTTAGTTGAAGCGAACGTTGCAGAAGACCCAATCTACAAAGTAATGTCTAAGTAATCTTAGGCAGAACGTAAAGCTAGATTTAAAAGGCCGACATTAAATGTCGGCCTTTTTTATACGTCGTATTTAGTCACTAGGCAGTAAAGCACTGAACATAGCTTTGATGTTAAATAGACCGGAGTATTGCATCACTAGACTCTTCAATTAAATCCAAAACCAGCTCAAAACCATCGCCCTCTCCATAATATGGATCCGGAACCTCTTGATAGTCCGATTCTCCAAAACTCAAAAATAACGCAAGCTTGTATTGCAGATGCGCTGGGCACTGACTCATTAAGTCATCTAAATTGGCCTTATCTGCCGCGAGTATCAGGTCAAACTCTTCGAAGTCATTCATGACGACTTTACGAGAGGTAATGCCCTTGAAGCTGTAGCCTCGCTTCTCGCCAGCTGCCTTTGAACGCGAATCCGGTGGGTTTCCTTGATGGAAACCAATCGTCCCCGCAGAGTCGACTACAACATCAATATCTAGCTGTTGCGCTTTCTCTCTGAGTACCGCCTCACCTGTTGGCGAGCGACAAATATTCCCCATGCAAACCACGAGTATCTTTTTCATCCGTAATCACCTGTTCTTCCGATGGTTTTTGCTATCGTTAAGTTAGGCTATGATAGACGCAATCACAACTTAAAAGGATTTGTTATGTCGACCGAAGACAGCAAAGAACAACGTCATAAAGCAAGACAACAGAAAGTAAAAGAACAAGTCGACGCACGTGTGGCTGCAGCACAAGAAGTCAAAGGCCTATTATTGGTGATCACTGGTAACGGTAAAGGTAAGTCGACATCAGGTTTCGGCACCATTACTCGCGCTGTGGGTCACGGTAAGAAATGTGCCGTTGCTCAGTTTGTTAAAGGCACTTGGGATAACGGCGAAAAAAACGTTCTGCAAAAGCTCGATGTCGAGTTCCAAGTGATGGGCACAGGTTTTACTTGGGAAACTCAGAACAAAGCGCAAGATATTGAAGCCGCGCAGCGTGTATGGAAAGAGTGTCAGCGCATGCTAGCTGACGAGTCGATTGATGTGATTCTGTTTGATGAGCTGACTTACATGGTCAGCTACGGTTACATCGAACTCGATGAAGTAGTTGAGGCGTTGAATAACCGTCCGAAGATGCAGTCTGTAATCATTACAGGCCGTGGCGCGCACCGTACTCTTACAGAGATGGCAGATACTGTATCTGAAGTTCGTAACGTGAAACACGCTTTCGAATCTGGTGTTAAAGCGCTACAAGGCGTGGATTGGTAATAGTCTTCAACTAGAGATCCCCGACTCGGTCATTCTTCCCTCTCGAGGATGACGACCACTAGGCCGTTACGCTCTTGAACAAAGGACGACGGACGACGGCCTATCGTCATTCCCTAGAGCGAGGAACGAGTACCATAGTGAATCTCTCTTTAAGATTATCTAAACCAAAATAAAAAGCGCCATTCCTATAACAGGAATGGCGCTTTATTCTTTTTCAAATGAGATGAAGACTAGTTAAACAAACCTTTTAGTAGGCCGTTTACTGCATCTCTTGTTTTCTCATCTTTGATCTTGTCACCGTACTTTTCGTCTAGCTTTTCTAAACCACGATCAATTTCTTTCTGTGCTTTCTGTTTCAATACATCATCAAAAACAAGTGCAAATTTCGGGTCTGCCCACTGGCCAGTTACCTTAGTTGGGATAGTCACATCTTTCAGGTCATCAATGCTCTTACCACCCTGACCTTCTAACGAACCAACGATCGACGTTCTTACTAGGAAGTCTACAGTCTCATTAATGAAGTTCGCTTTACCTTGGCCAGTAACGCGCAGTAGTGGTGACTGTGCCGATAAGTCGTTGGTTGAAACCCAACCTTTGTCGACCTTCAGCGTCGCTTTCATTGCACTGAAGTCCGTTTTTTGAGCTTCATTTGTGCTTTCAACTTTCTCGCCTTTGATCTTCGCGTAATTCTCACGAATCAATTGCGCAACGTTGATACCGTTAACCGCACCATCTTCAAAGTTAATCGCGATAGTACCGACTAGGTTCTTCTTAATACCCGTCGGAGTCAGGCTCTTACCTTTCACGTTAACATCGATATTACCGGTACCTTCCAGCATATCGTTATCTGCAACATCAACCAGTAACGGCTGAACTTTCACGCCTTTGATTTTCTTCTTAGCTGTGTAAGTCGCTGGTGTTTTACGTGCATCTAACTTAGCTGTTGCAGAAATAGAGCCTTGGTAAAGGTTCGATGTGAATGAGGTAAGTTCTGCGATACCGCGGTTAACCGAGAATGCTGTTTTAACATTCTGCATTTTCGCATTGCTCGCCTTGAACTTATCAATCGTGATATCACCTTTAACGTCTAACGTTTTCAGTGCCGACAGATCAGGTTCTACTTCTTTCGCAGGTTCAGAGCTACCTGAGTTTGACGTTGAACCACCAGCAGACTCAGAAGGAGCCGTGCTCGCCGTTCCTGTTGTGTTACCTAAGCCTAAGAACTCATCAAGGTCGATGTTCGGACTATGAAGGGAGAAACGAACCTTTGGAATTTCAGACAGGGTTACGTCAGCTTTACCATCTAGCGCGATCGAGTTTGCTTGTAGCTTCTCTAACACGAAGCTCAAGTGGCTCTTAGTTAGGTCAAAGCTCAAATCAGACAACATATCGACTTTCATTGGTGATTGCGGAAGCGTGTCACCTTTGAATGTTGAGTCAAGCGTTAGCTTATTCAGTGTCACTTTTGAAATCGCGCTATCAACAGTTAACTCACCGCCACCTTTCAGGTCTAGGTCAAGACCCGCAGCTTTACCTACCACAGCGTAAGTCAGTTGGTTCACCTTATCGAATTCAAACGTATCCAAGCCAATCTTCGCTGAGTCAATCGACGTTGCTGGATCATTGAATTTCGCATTGAGGTCAATATTGCGTAGTGCGTAACTTGCGAAACCTTCCGCTAGTTTAAATTCAGCACTGCCGTTTGCAGAGAATTTCTGTTGATTGTTTTCACCAGAAGCAGCGAAAGTTGCCGTTGTCCATGTATCCACAGCAAATTCAGATAAATTCAAAGACACATCGTACAACTTAGTGAATGAACCCGCTTGCTTGTCGTCCATTTCAAACAGTGCGTTTGAGACAGTGACACCTGCAAGGTTAATCGTCCAACCAGATGCTTCCGTTGCACTTTGTTCTTGAGGTGCTGGAGCTGATTCAGGGGTTGTGTCTGCAACAGCAGTCTCAGATTCTTGAGGCGCTGAGGCTTGTGTTAACGCATCGATGTTCTTACGACCATCTTTAAGCGTTTCTAAATAGAACTCTGCACCGTCTAGAGTGATGTTGCCGATCTCTAGTTGGTTGCTAAACAGCGGAGTAACCGAAACATCAACGCCAACGGTATCAACCTTGAATAGGTTCGGTTGGGTGAACCCTTCTGGGTTACGTAATTCAGTTTGACCAAGTTCAAAGCCAATAGATGGGAAGAATTGCCAGCTGATATCGCCCTCGATCACTAGCTCTAGGCCTGTGTGTTTTTGGGCTTGTTCGACAATTAATGGCTTAAATTTGTTGGGATTCACTAACAGCACTAGTGCCAGAATTGCTGCAATAACAACAAACACTGGTACAGCTATGAAAATGAGTAGTTTCTTCATCCGCATATTCCTTGCTTAGATTCCAAAAGAAAGTGGCACTATAAAAGTGCCACTGATTCGGTAAAAAATAAAGCTAAGTGAGTCACTTAGGCAAATTTTTATTCGATTAAGACTTCAACAACTTCGCAATGTGGGCTTTTAGCACATCAATCGCAATACGGTTTTTACCACCACGAGGAACGATGATGTCTGCATGTTGTTTTGAAGGCTCGATAAACTGCATGAACATTGGACGTACCGTTTCTTGGTATTGCTTAAGTACTGTGTCCATTGTACGACCACGCTCTTCCACATCACGCTTAACACGGCGTAGTAGACAGATGTCTAACGGTGTATCCATAAACACGCTTGCGTGCATTAGTTTACGAAGACGCGGGTCTGTAAGAAGCAGAATACCTTCTAAAATGATCACTTTCTTAGGAGTAAGTGTAGTCGTTTCAGAAGTACGTGTGTGCTCTGTGTAGCTGTATTCAGGAACTTCTACGGCATTGCCACTCATTAGCTGCTGTAGATGTTCACATAAAAGGTCATGATCTAGTGCATTTGGGTGATCGTAGTTAGTTTTAACTCGCTCTTCCATACTCAAGTGGCTTTGGTCGCTGTAATAGCAATCTTCCGTGATAACACCAATTTGATGGTCGCCTACTTTTTCGCGCAGCTCATTATAAATCGTACTAGCAATCAGACTTTTTCCTGAAGCTGAAGCGCCAGCGATACCTACGATGACACATTGATTATTATCAGACATTATTTTGCACCCGATATGGTTTGGTGGTGGGAATAGATAAACCGCCTGATTATAGGGGCTAAAGCACATAGATTCTAGTCACCATTTTAGCTAATTGCAGTCAAATTGATGATCTCAATACATTTACTTAAGACAATCGTTTGCTTTCAAATAACTTGCCTACAACTATTTGCACAAGCCCAATGGATATTGGATTAAATCCACCGCTGTTTATCTAATCCAAACAATATTTAAACGACTTTGTGATTAACTTGCGCTATTCAACTATATATTCGCTATTCAATCATAGAAAAGTTAATCGCCTCTGGTCTCGCCTTGCCCGTCCAAAACATCTTCGCAGCCACATTCTCTGCAAGCTCTAAATAGTGACGAGTATGTTCGCTATCAGGGCGACGAACGACTGTCGGGCAACCAGCATCGATGTCTTCACGAACGTCAATGTGCAGTGGAATTTGCGCTAAGATATCGAGGTAAAACTCTTCTGACATCGCTTCTGCACCACCCGCACCAAAGATATGCTCTTTCTCACCACAGTGACTACAGATATGGTAGCTCATGTTTTCAACTAAGCCCGCAACTGGCACGCTCACTTTATCAAACATCGCAACACCTTTACGTGCGTCTGCTAATGCCAAATCTTGAGGAGTAGTAACAACAACCGCGCCTGTTACTGGGATTTGCTGAGATAGAGTTAACTGAATATCACCCGTACCCGGTGGCATGTCGATAACTAGGTAATCCAACTCTGGCCATACGGTTTCGTTAACAAGCTGACCTAAAGCCTTGGCCGCCATTGGGCCACGCCAAATTGCAGCATCATCTTTCGAAACAAGGTAACCGATAGAGTGAGTGAAAATGCCGTGCGCTTCGATTGGCATCATCCACTTGTTATTCTGGACTTCTGGTTTCGCATCTAATTGGCCAAGCATCATAGGTACAGAAGGGCCATAGATATCGGCATCCAATAAACCCACTTTTGAACCAGACTTAGATAAAGCCAGAGCAAGGTTGACTGAAGTCGTCGATTTCCCCACCCCACCCTTTGCAGACGTCACGGCGATGATGTTCTTCACGCCCTTCAATGGTGTCGCTACTGTCGTTTCTAACGCAGATGGCTTCACCTTCACTTCAAATTGGAAAGCACTCACAAGCTTTTGCTCAATTTGGGCATTAATCCAATCTTCAAGATCAACAGCAAGCTGGTTAGCCGCGAAAGGCAAGGTAATAACAAATGATCCTCGGGGATCAACAGAGACGATGTTTTGGTGTAGCGCCCACTCTGGGATGAGGATTGGTGACTCAAACTCATTCAACCATGAACAGAAATCTTGCTTCGAAGTAAAGTTACGCATTGGGGCTCCTTTTTTTATTTATGCTATCACCCACGAGATGAAGACTGAACCCCTAAAAAACTAGGGGAATCCTTTGTCTGATACCTTGGCGTATCACACGTTATAAAGTAGTATTACCTCTCAAATTTATACCTATCAAAAAAGCGAATTATTAAGTATGGCAACTGATCCAAGACAACTTTTGGTAACTTGTGCGCTTCCGTACGCTAACGGCTCTATTCACCTTGGCCATATGCTTGAGCATATCCAAGCTGATATCTGGGTTCGATACCAGCGTCTACGTGGCAACACTGTAAACTTCATCTGTGCTGACGATGCTCACGGCACGCCAATTATGCTTAAAGCTCAACAGATGGGTATCACACCAGAAGAGATGATCGCTGCTGTTAGTGAAGAGCACCAAAAAGACTTCGCTGGCTTTGATATCAGCTTTGATAACTACCACAGCACACACAGCGAAGAGAACCGTGAACTGGCTTCTCACATCTACCTAGAACTTAAAAAGAACGGCTTCATTTCTAGCCGTACTATTTCTCAGCTTTTCGATCCTGAGAAAGAGATGTTCTTACCAGACCGCTTCGTAAAAGGTACTTGCCCTAAGTGTAAGTCAGAAGACCAGTACGGTGATAACTGTGATAACTGTGGTGAGACATACAGCCCAACTGAACTGATTAACCCTAAATCAGCGGTTTCTGGCGCAACTCCAGTAATGAAAGACTCTGAGCACTTCTTCTTCGACCTACCTCAGTTCGAAAGCATGCTTAAAGAGTGGACTCGTTCTGGCTCTCTACAGAACGAAACTGCAAACAAAATGCAGGAATGGTTCGAGTCTGGCCTACAACAGTGGGATATCTCACGTGACGCACCTTACTTCGGCTTCGAAATCCCAGGCGAAAAAGACAAGTTCTTCTACGTATGGCTAGATGCACCTGTTGGCTACATGGCTTCTTTCAAGAACCTATGTGACAAGCGTGACGACCTAAACTTCGACGAATACTGGAAGAAAGACAGCACTGCTGAACTTTACCACTTCATCGGTAAAGACATCGTTTACTTCCACAGCCTATTCTGGCCAGCAATGCTAGACGGCGCGGGGTTCCGTAAGCCAAACAACGTATTCGTACACGGTTACGTAACTGTGAACGGCGCGAAGATGTCTAAGTCGAAAGGCACATTCATCAAAGCAAGCACGTACCTAAACCACCTAGACCCTGAGTGTTTACGTTACTACTACGCTGCTAAGTTAAACAGCCGTATCGATGATTTAGACCTTAACCTTGAAGACTTCACTCAACGTGTAAACGCTGATGTAGTAAACAAGATTGTTAACCTAGCTTCGCGTAACGCTGGCTTCATCACTAAGCGTTTTGAAGGCAAGCTTTCTGCTGAATTTGCAGAACCAGAACTTTACAACGAATTCGTTGCTGCTGCTGATCGTATTGGTGAGCTATACGAAACTCGTGAGTTCAGCCGCGCTATCCGTGAAATTACTGCACTAGCAGACAAAGCTAACCAGTACATCGATGAGAAAGCACCTTGGGTTCTTGCAAAAGAAGAAGGTAAAGAGAAAGAGCTTCAAGAAGTTTCTTCTGTTGGTATCAACCTATTCCGCGTACTAATGGCTTACCTGAAACCAGTTATGCCTGAGCTTGCGGCTCGCACTGAAGCTTTCCTAAACGAAGAGCTAACGTGGGAAGGTGTTGCATCGCCGCTAACTGATCACGAAATCACTAAGTTCAAAGCGCTATTTAGCCGTATTGACCCTAAGAAAGTGGAAGCGATGATCGAGTCTTCTAAAGAAGATGCAGCCGCTGAAGCAGCAGCAAAAGAAAAAGCAGACGCAGAGAAAGAGCAAGCAAGCCAAACTGAGCTAGACAAAGAGCCAATCGCAGATGAGATTGAGTTTGATGCCTTTGCTGCAGTTGATATGCGTATTGCTCGTATCATCTCTTGTGAAGAAGTACCAAAAGCGAACAAACTACTGAAATTCCAATTGGACATCGGTGGTGAAACGCGCCAAGTATTCTCTGGCATCAAATCAGCATACAAACCTGAAGAGCTAGAAGGCAAGCTAACTGTTATGGTAGCAAACCTAAAACCTCGTAAGATGAAGTTTGGTATGTCTGAAGGTATGATCCTAGCAGCTGGCCCTGGCGGCAGCGACCTATGGATCCTTGAGCCACACGAAGGTGCTCAACCTGGTATGCGTGTAATGTAATTCTGACTTCAGTCAGATAGACAACACTCATAGCAAAATCCCTAATGCACTTTTAGCTTGAAAGAGCTAACCAGCATTGGGGATTTTTTATATCTACCGAAAATAGGCGTTCTCTGTTAGAGTCGCCGTCAACTATGCTAAGTAAAGTATGAAATGGTTTATGAATGGCAAAGCGCCATTTGAATCCACTTTACTCTCTAAACCTCTTTAGGACACCTCAGTGACTAACAATGAAATCTTGCGTCGTATTCAGCACGCACTAAACCTTAAAAATGCACAAATCATCAAAGCTATCGAACAAGCTGATGTGACTGTTGCTCATGACCAAGTGATTAACTGGCTGAAAGACGACAATGACAAGTCATGCTCTAAGATGAAAGATAAAGAGCTAGCGGTATTCCTAAATGGTTTCATCAACCTGAAGCGTGGTAAAAAAGAAGGTGCTCAGCCTAAACCTGAGGTAGCACTGACAAACAACATGATTTTCATGAAGCTACGTATCGCGTTAAACATGAAAGCAGAAGATGTGCTAGACGTGTTAGAAGTGGTTGGCGTAAGTCTAAGTAAATATGAGATTGGTGCCTACTTCCGTAAGCCAGAGAACAAAAACTACAAAGTGTGTGAAGACCAATTACTTTGCGACTTCCTAAATGGCGTTCAGTTTACTAACCGCCCTGACTCAGAAGAGTTTGCAGGTTAAAAACAACCTACTGGTAAACTAGCCAGATTCTTTATAAATAAAAAGCGGCGAGATAATTGAATTATCTCGCCGCTTTTTTTGTTCTTTCTTTAACGCTATTTAGTTAGCCCAAAAGATTAGCTGTCGTCTTCAGTGAAGTTCGTTGGCAGCGTTGTTTTCATTTCGTTCCAAACCTGCGCGCTTGCGATACCGTAATTACGGATCACCAATGGCAAGTTTTCACGTTGGCCGCTCTCACAGATAACGAACAACTCTTTATAGAAGTCCATCGCTAAACGTCGTGCTTCTGGGTTAGAGAAGTAGTAGCTACCAATACGATCATACAGTTTACGTACACCGTTGAAGATCAGGCCGTAAATTTGGTTGCCTGAATGGAATGCTAAACGTTGGAAAAGCATGTAATCGTAGAAGTTGAAAGTCTTCGCGATTAAGATCGTCTGACGTTTCGCTTCATCTTTCTCTGAATCTTCTTTTACTGCTTGCTTGATCTTGTCAGCGTATGGCGATGATTCTAAGAACTCATCCCATGTTGGTGCCGCAAGTAGCGCTTCACAAGATTCAATCACGTTACTAATAGTGCGCTCTGAAGCTTCTTTGTTTGCTTTGAATGCATAACGCATAAAGATCGGGCTGATATTAGTACGAGCAGCAAGTAAGTCTTCTACCATCTTGCTTGCGTTATCAACGTCCAACGTCATTAGCGTATCTAGGATGTGAAGACCTGATGTCTCCATAAACTGGTTAACTTTGGTTGGTTTGCCGTGTTGGATTGTCAACCAACCATCACGAGCAAGACGTTGAAGTACTTCACGAAGCGTAGTACGTGTAACACCAATTAGCTCAGAAAGCTCACGCTCTGCTGGCAAGATAGAACCTGGAGGGAAACGGCCATTCCAAATACTTTCAATGATATACTTTTCTGCAAATCCTGCCGGGCTCTTCGCCTTAATGACCATCTACACTTCAATCCAATTTAATTATTCTGTTCTAATTTACTCATCATACCACTAGTTAACACCTAGCGGAAACACCCTCAAAAATTTTACTCACTCAAAACATCAGTAGAGTTAAAACTCTAAAGTTCAGCACACGTTTGCACTCTAGGTTTAGAAAGCAAGCGACTATAAATCACTATTTCAACAAATCATTAACACAACAAATTTTCTTTAAAATCAATGAGATTGGTCATAATTTTAAAGCCATTAAATTGCAATATTAAGTTGTAATAATCATATATAAACCGTCTTTATTCTGTAAATTTCAATCATTTCGCTGAAATATTGATTCTAGTCGGTTTTTATCACATTTTAAGTGGTATGCTTCCGCTACTTTGATCGCGTTTCTCAACAAAAAAGAGGTATTTTTAGTGCTACAGGGCTTTTCCTGTTGACTAAATGTTATCTAAGAGTAGAGTTGCGCTCAAAAATAAGCAGTGCTTGAGTTTCTAAGGGAGTGACTTGGCAAGACCACAGAACATTACATGGAATGTAGTTTTTCTAAGTCACTGTTAGTTATAGTTTTTAACAATTTCTATAGCTCGATTCTCAAAATGTTGTATTGCTTGTCTATTCATAATCAACATAAAAGAGTATTAACATGCCGATGTCTCTCGGAAACGCTTTTATCAAGAACTTCCTTGGTAAAGCTCCTGATTGGTATAAACTTGCCATCATTTCCTTTTTAATCATCAACCCGTTTGTTTTCTTCCTAGTTGACCCATTTGTTGCGGGCTGGCTATTGGTGGTTGAGTTTATTTTCACTCTAGCTATGGCTCTCAAATGCTACCCTCTTCAACCGGGTGGTCTATTAGCTATTCAAGCAGTCGCCATTGGCATGACCAAACCAGAAATGGTTTATCACGAGCTGCAAGCAAACCTTCCTGTATTACTCTTGCTCGTATTCATGGTTGCTGGCATTTACTTCATGAAAGAACTGCTTTTGTTCATTTTCACGAAGATCTTGCTTGGTATCCAATCTAAAATTTTACTCTCTGTTGCTTTCTGTGTTGCTGCCGCTTTCTTATCAGCATTCCTAGATGCACTAACAGTAATCGCCGTAGTTATTAGCGTTGCGGTCGGCTTCTACTCTATTTATCACAAAGTTGCATCGGGTAAAGGCACAACGTCTGCACACGACCATACGCATGATGAAGAGATCTCTGAGCTAACTCGTGATGACTTAGAAAACTACCGTGCTTTCCTACGTTCACTGCTTATGCACGCTGGTGTTGGTACAGCACTGGGTGGTGTAATGACCATGGTAGGTGAACCACAAAACTTGGTAATTGCTAAACAAGCAGGCTGGGAATTCGGTGAGTTTATTATCCGCATGCTGCCAGTTACACTGCCTGTTTTCTTCTGCGGTATTGTGACTTGTGCGCTAGTAGAAAAATTCAAAGTATTTGGTTACGGTTCTGAGCTGCCAACGAATGTTCGCCAAATCTTGGTTGAGTTCGACAACAAAGAACGCGCAAACCGCACCAAGCAAGACGTAGCAAAACTATGGGTTCAAAGTGCCATTGCAGTTTGGCTTATTGTTGGCCTTGCACTTCACGTTGCTGAAGTAGGTTTGATTGGTCTTTCTGTGATCATCTTAGCAACAGCATTTACGGGTGTTATTGAAGAGCACTCTATGGGTAAAGCATTTGAAGAAGCGCTACCATTTACTGCACTTCTTGCCGTTTTCTTCGCTGTTGTTGCTGTAATCATCGACCAAGCTCTATTTAAGCCAGTAATCGATGCTGTACTTCATGTTGAAGACAAAGGCGCACAACTCGCTCTCTTCTATGTTGCCAACGGTATTCTATCGATGGTTTCAGATAACGTATTCGTAGGTACGGTTTACATCAACGAAGTGAAAACTGCATTAGTGGAAGGCATCATCACCCGTGACCAATTCGACCTACTTGCTGTTGCTATCAACACAGGTACTAACCTACCTTCTGTTGCGACGCCAAACGGCCAGGCTGCATTCCTATTCCTATTAACATCAGCACTTGCTCCGTTAATTCGACTATCTTACGGCCGCATGGTTCTCATGGCTCTGCCATACACCATCGTGTTAGCACTGGTTGGCCTTGCTGGTATCGTGTTCTTCGTAGAACCGATGACAGCATGGTTCTATGATGCAGGTTGGATCATTCAGCGCACTGGTGAAGTTGTTGCTCCAGTTATCTCTGGCGGTCACTAATCTGACTTTGTGTTGTAAAGCACAATAAGTGTATCTAACTAATCAAAAATATTAGTTGATTAGGAAACTTATCCAAGATAAAAAGCTCTGAGTAATCAGGGCTTTTTTATTTTATAGACAGGATTCAATTCGTGAACTTTTTAGCAATGATCAAAGACTTCTCTAAGGGACGTTTATCTTGGCTTTTACTGCTGGCTTTTATTGTCTTTTTTGAAGCGTGCGCTCTCTTCTTCCAACACGTGATGATGCTTGGTCCTTGTGTGATGTGTATCTATGAGCGCGTTGCTATGCTCGCTATCGGTGTCGCTGCCATGATTGGTGCTATTGCCCCGAATAACCCAATATCACGTTGGTTAGGCCTTGCTGGTTGGGGATTTGGCGCATACAAAGGTTTGATGCTTGCTTTAGAGCACGTCGATTACCAATTCAATCCGTCTCCTTTCGCAACCTGCGACTTATTCGTCACCTTCCCTAGCTGGGCGCCTTTAAACCAATGGGCTCCGTGGATGTTTGAAGCTTACGGCGATTGCAGCAAGGTGGTGTGGCAGTTCTTTGATCTTTCTATGCCGCAGTGGTTAGTGATTATATTCGCAGGTAACTTGGTTGCTTTCGGTATTGTGGTTATTTCTCAATTTGTTAAGTCGAAAAACGACTAACAGTAAGCCGTTGAAACTTGGACAACAAAAAAGTCGACCATGAGGTCGACTTTTTATTACTTAAGCTTTTGAACATATAAAGAGAGTCTGTTACTGACTCAAGTAATGTTCATCAACAAACTGCGATTAGCTGTTTTTACCACAACATTGTTTGAACTTTTTACCACTTTCACATGGGCAAGCATCGTTGCGGCCGATATCTTTAAATGGATTCACGCTCTGCGATTTATTACCGAGCATCGCCTCATCAGCCGCCATTGCCACTTCTGAGATCATCAGATCGACCTGACCCACTAAATCGGCAAGCGATGGCGGGGTTTGAAGCCCAGCCGCTACCATTTGTTGTTGAGTTTGCTCTTCATCAATCGCTAACATTAATGTCGTCAACAGAGCTTGCAGCATGCGCAGAGTGCCGTCCGCAACCGTAATGCTTTGCCACTGTTCTTCCACTGTCGGCCAAACCATCATAAAACCTTCCGCAAAATCTGCGAACTGCTCATTGAAGTCACCTTCTGTAAACACATCAGTCAGTAAGTATTCACTACGCTGAATCAGGTTGTGCTGGCGATTAATCTGTTCCGTCACTAATGTTACAAGCTCTTTGCCCGCTTCAGGAGCTACGATAGCAATCCACTCTTCAGGATCGAGCGGCTTTGTCGCTAAGTTAGACGCAAGGATAGCACCTTCGATAAACTGCGGCGTAATGTCTGAAATAGATTCTGGTAGGCTTAATAATTGATATGTCATGAAAGCTCTGGATATTTGGGCATTTTCGATATTATAACGTTATCCCCGCTAAGATGTCGCCAACCACTTCCCTCTGTTTTCTAACCGATAACGATACGCAAACCATTGCTATTCAGATATTGGCGAGATTTCACTTATTTCGCTTTGATAATCAGAACCTTGGGTGTAAAACGCTACCATAAACATTTAGTTACATTTAGGCGTTGTCAACATGAAATCAAAATCCCAAGGTTTTACATTACTCGAACTTGTCGTTGTGATCGTTATTCTAGGAATATTGGCAGTGACCGCTGCACCTCGATTTCTTGGTGTTCAGAGAGACGCTCATGAAGCATTAGCACAAGGCGCATTTGCTGCGTTCAGAAACAGCATTGATATGTACCATTCTCAATGGCTTGTTGATGGAGAGCCCGGCTTTGATCAAGTGGTGAATTACGGTCAGGGTGACATTTATCCTTCTTCTTCAGGGTTTCCATTCGCCGTTGGTAATGCTCCAGTCAGCGCTGGTGTAGGATTATCTGGTGACGACTGTGTTGAGCTTTGGAATGCACTAATGACTACTGACCTAACAATAAGAGCCCATGGAAGTTCCGTTTTTCCATCTGAAGAGAATATCGTCGGCTGGTATACTGCAGATCCAAGCTGCTATTACTATTACACGAGTGGTTTTTCATTTGGCGAAGATATCCCGAGACTCAACTACTTCCCACTAACCGGAGAAGTAACCATTACAGCAGATAGTCCGAGCTCATAGTGACAATCCTGTAAGCACACCGTACAATCACGCCTCTTAATTTCAGGACAGAGATGTTTCGGTAGATCAGCATGCGAGTAATACTTGGCCCGATGGAGGGCGTTCTAGACCACCTAATGCGTGAAATTCTCACAGAGATCAATGATTACGATCTCTGTGTCACTGAATTTGTCCGCGTTACGGATCAATTACTGCCACCGCATGTATTCCACCGCTTGTGTCCAGAACTCCACCAAGGCTCACAAACCATGGCTGGTGTTCCTGTTCACGTTCAACTGCTTGGACAACACCCCAAATGGATGGCAGAGAACGCTATCCAAGCTGCAAGCCTTGGTGCGAAAGGTATCGACCTTAACTTTGGTTGCCCAGCAAAAGCGGTAAACAAAAGTAACGGTGGTGCGTCTCTGTTGAAAGAACCAGAGCTTATCTACCAAGTAGTCAAAGCAACTCGAGAAGCCGTGCCTGCACATATTCCTGTTTCCGCGAAGATTCGCTTAGGTTGGGAGCACCCAGATGAGTGCTTTGAGATTGTCGATGCTATTGAACAAGCAAAAGCCGACGAACTGACTGTGCATGCTAGAACCAAAACCGGTGGTTACAAGGCCAGTGAAATCAAATGGGATTACATCAATCAAATCCGTCAGAAAACCTCTCTGCCGTTGATTGCAAATGGTGAGATCTGGAATTACCAAGATGGTCAAAATTGTATCAAAACCACAGGCATTGATTCATTAATGGTATGTCGTGGTGCATTCAATGTTCCAAACCTTGGTAACGTCGTTAAACACAACCACCAGCCAATGCCTTGGCAACAAGTGATTGCACTGCTGCTGCGTTACTCTGAGTTTGAAATTGAGGGTGATAAAGGTCTGTATTATCCGAACCGCGTAAAACAGTGGTTTGTGTATCTACGCAAAGAATACCCGGAAGCTGAAGAGCTATTTCGTGAGATCAGAACCTATAAAAAAGCGGCTCCGATTGTCGAGCAGATTAAACGTTATCAAGAGCAATACTGCCAACCTGTTTAAATCTCCAAACAAGTTGGCTGTTCCCGCCTTCTAACAATACGCCGATTAAATAACGTGGTTAAAATTCTAGACGATCTTTACCCGTCGTCTTAGCCACGTAAAGCTTTTCATCGGCGTACTTAAATATCTCTTCAAAGTTGAGCTTACTTTGCTCTGTTTCTACAATGCAGACACCGCCAGACACGGTGAACCCATTCGGAACAATATCGACTGATTTAGCACTGATTGCGTTTTTAACGCGCTCTAGTGTTCTCATTAGAGTTTCACGGTCATCGCCTTTCATGTAAACGACAAACTCTTCTCCACCAAACCTTGCGGCCACATCGCTGCTGCGAACACTGTTACTGATCTGGCGCGACATATAACGAATCACATCATCACCTTTGTCATGGCCATAAGTATCATTGATTAACTTGAAATCATCGATATCAAATACCGTTAAGGCAAACAACTGATCGTGGTCTACGCTTCGCCAAAACGCTTCTAAACCACGTCGGTTTAACAGCCCCGTCATAGGGTCTTTCGCAGCGAGCTCTTTGAAGTAACCCCGTTCAATAGTCGAATTGACGTAGAAAAAGATCGTTACAGAGAAAAGATAGACAATGATAGCAACGATAAGGCTGTCTTTCTCATACACGAAAAAGTGTTCGATCTCTTTGGCAATATCCAACTCGTAGTACATGGCATGGTGGGATGCGACACCTTCGAGGTTAATCTCATGATAGAAAGCCGCGCTATCAATCGGCGCAGAGCGAGTGGTATCGATAATATCTATCCGGCCAGCCAGATGCTCATTAGAGTTCTCAAGCAACCTACCAGCATTAATATCCACCGACAGCATCCCTTGGTGAACACCTTTATGGAACACAGGGATGGTCATACTGATCATGCGGTCAAGGGAATCAAAACGATAGCCAGGGCCAGAGAGCGTGAGTTGGTCAGGGTTGTTGGCGGTTTTCTGCCAGTAAGGACGACTCTTTATAGTCGAGAGCAGCTCTTTACTCAGCCCTTTGGCAAAATCTTCCGGCGAAGAGATCACATAGCCACTCGTATCAATAAAATGCACGCCGTCGTGGTATTCGTCAAGCTGAGATAAAAACGAAAGAATAGGAGCTAGAGCTATCTTCTCTGAGGCGCTCTTGTAGCTGTCACTGGTTTCTGAACACAGGGATTCTTGGCCGACCAGCATATAGTCGATATCGACAGAAGGAATGTCTGAAGTTTTACCATCCGCTAGGAGTAACACATCAATAGGCCAGATTTGGCACAGCCCATCCACAACTTGTTTGTTGTGATCGAGAAAGAGAGGGTTTCCGGATTTGTAGTAGTTGGAGAAGCTGTAATCTAGAGCAGTCACCACTTTTGTGGTTCTTTTGAACACCTCTTCGATACGGTGGAACTCGCTGTCGATGTCTTTTTTAACCGAATCAAAATGGTTCTTTCCGATTAAGCCAAGCAGCATCGTCGCGATCACCGCGGGAAACCCGAAGATAAAGGTAAGGCTAAAGTGCCTATTTACTTTCATATAATTTGCTCTTAGCGCTCAGCTATTTTCATTTACCCCATTAATATTATTACATTAATTGTCATTTCCCACGAGGTAAAAGAGTGTAAATTGATATGAATCGATCTTTCCCATTCACTCGAAGCTTTAAAAGCTAGCCCAGACTAAGCAGGGCTAGTCTTGAGTGATTTAATCCAGTTTATTGCCGACGTCAAAAATCATCGACTGCATCGCTGGAATAACAATATCTACGGTACCGTTACAGATCAAAACACGTTCTATTTGACCAAGCAAAGCGACCAGTTCACCTTGCTCTTGTCCAAGCATCCATACAGGTAAAACTAGCGACTTTTCTTTGTTAGACAAGTTTAGTACAACTAAGGTCTTTTCCCCTTTCAGGCAACGCGCAAACACTAAAGTTTCAGCGTCACAATACAACTCTAAGTAAGCACCACTTTGTAAGCTTCTGCGTTCAGTTCGCAAACTTATCAACGCTTGATGGAATGAGAACCAATGAGAGGTTTGCTCTGCTCCCCACGGAAAACATCTGCGATTATCCGGGTCTTGACCACCTTCTAAGCCCACCTCGGTTCCATAATACAAACACGGTGTCCCAACGTAAGTGAATAACAAAGTCAGAGCCAATTTTTGTTTCGCTTCATCGCCATTGAGAAGCGTCAAAAGCCTTGCCGTATCGTGGCTATCCAACTGATTCAGTTGCGATAATTGATTAAGCCATGGCACCTTAGCTCTTGCTTCTGCTAACCAATCAGAGAAAGTGAACATATCAATATTGATGGGCTCATAAGCGATATCTTGCTTCGCCAATAACGCGCGTACAGGATGGGCAAAACCGTAGTAGTTCATTGACCCGTCTTCTTGCTCTCCCTGTAACCATTGGCTGGCCTCAAAGAAATGCTCTCCCAAGATATAAGCCTCTGAATTCTCGTCCTTAGCTGAGTCACGGAATGCCTTTACATAATGCGCATTGTTATAGGCTCCCTCACCTTCCCCTAGCATATGGATCACATCGAAACGCCAACCATCTATGTGGTAAGGCGCTTTCAGCCAGTGTTTGATTACCGACTCTTCGGATTGGTAGATATGATCTCGAACTGCTTCGTTAGAGAAATTTAAAACAGGGAGCGATGAGATACCTTTCCATCCTACGTACTGAGTCGAATCACTTGGTTCGAAAAAATAGTAGTCATGATAAGGAGAATCAGAATGACCATAAGCCCCTTTCTCTGAGTTCAGATTTGAACTGTGAGTGTTTAGTTTATCAAACCAAGGGTGCTCTACTGACGTATGGTTAAACACGGCATCTAAGACAATTTTCATGTCACGAGCGTGAATATCGCTAGAGAGCGTTGCGAACTCTTCATTCGTACCAAAGTGAGGGTCGACTTTGTAGTAATCGGTCGTGTCGTATTTGTGATTACTCGGTGATTGAAAGATCGGGTTGAGGTACAAAGCGGTAATACCTAGGTCTTGTAAGTAGTCTAGCTTGTTGTGAATGCCCGCTAAGTCGCCACCAAAAAACTCAGCAGCTCCTGTTCCATTGTGCCCTTCAACAGAATCGCCCCACTCTTTAACAACGACATCTAATGTGTTTTCTTTTAGGCGATATTCCCCGGCTTTAACACTGATACTCGGGTTACCATTGCAAAAGCGTTCTGGGAAGATTTGGTAGAAGACCTGCTCCGAGACCCATGATGGTGGGCGGTGATGGGCATTAAACTTGAAATGAAACTCACGGCTTGGAACGCGACTATGTACGCCCCTAGCATCAAGCCAGTGCTGTTCTGTTGAGTCGACTAACTTGAACACATAGTGAGTAATATCTCTGTCTGAATTAACTGGAAAAGAGACTTGCCAAACCGTCAATCGACCTTCAGTACCAACCTTGACCATATCAAGCAGATACTCTTCGTTATCCGGCTCATGCCTCAACAGAACCCTATTCCAATCACTGCGGTCAGTCATTAACTTAACGGTCAGAATGCCGTCTTTTTCGTGGAAGTAATCGGAGGTTTGAGCATGAAAGATAAATGGCTTCATAGTGGTTCTCGAGCAATGTTTAATTTGCTTAAGATATGAAATTTTTTGTTGGCGACAATCAGAAAAACATCGTCAGTCAAAGTCGATCACGCTTTGTAGACCCACTTTGTTTTCAGTAAGACGATTTCTCTCAAAATGATCAAATGAATAAGCCTGTTACCAAGCGTAGATCGCGTTTGAAGTAGACCTATTAACGACTGACTACCGCGCGGTCGATGACTGATTGAGGCAATGTCACACCTAACTCACGAGCAGCTTCCAAATTCACCACCAGCTGTGAGCTTTGTGCGGTTTTAACGCTCAATTTTCCAGGCTTTTGTCCATTGAGAATAGCCGCTACATAATCCGCAGTTTGTACACCAACGTCATAGTAATCTAGACCTAAACCTGCAATAGCGCCTTTTCCTACATAAGATGTAGCGCCTGCGACGACGGGCGTATCAGCTTGGTTAGCCGCGTTGATAAGACCTTCCATGCCGCTTGCAACAGTATTGTCCGTTAAGGCGTAGATAACATCCGATTTCTTTGCCACTGATTCTGCTTTTGATTCCACATCATCAATGGTGAGTGCTCTTTCTGTATAAAGGGTAAAACCAAAGTCTCGTGTCGCTTTCTTTAACAGTCCAACCAAGGCAACTGCATTTGCCTCTGCTGGGTTGTACACAACACCGATTGAGTTAGCTTCAGGAAGCAGTTCTTTGATTAATGACACATGCTGAGTGATCGGAGATAAGTCAGAAAGCCCCGTGACATTACGCCCCGGTTTTTCTAATTGTTTAACGAGCCTAGCGCCGATAGGATCCGTAACCGCGGTAAACACGATAGGAATCGAGCGAGTCGCCGACACTAAGGCTTGTGAGGTCGGTGTTGCGATACCTACCAATACATGGGGATTTTCACTGACGAGCTCTCTGGCAATTTTGGCAGCTTGCGCTGGATTCCCATCCGCCATTTCATAAGAAAACTCTAAGTTCTTTCCGGGTTCATAGCCTTTAGCTCTTAATCCTTCAAGAAGCCCTAAGCGTGTTGCATTTAGATCTGGATGATCTACAACTTGTGACACCGATACCTTGGCAATATTTGCTGTTACATTACTAGCCCATAGCAATAGGCAGCCACTTAACGCAGCCGTTAATACTTTTCTTACAGAACCCATCAATACTCCCTTCATCAAGCGCTCGTTGTTATTGCTCGATCTAGAGAGATCACAACATTAAATTCACTATTGATATTATTACCAGTAACTTTTGATAACTTGAAGTGATATTTAACAAAAACACAACAAAGCTCGAATTATGCGTCAAAAGGCTGGTTGGGTTGAATCCATAGGTAAGAAACGAAGTGAATAACAAGAAGCAAATGAAACAAACAACGAAGGGTAAGATGAGCAAACAGGGCCAAGAAGAACGAATCTGAGAACATGCCATCAACTCTGTATAGCTGTTCTCAGACGATAGGGAGAAGTGAGGTTTTCTTAGAACCAGCGTTCCATTGAAGATTTGTCTAACTGACGGAATGCTCGATTCAGAATAATCGCCAATTCCTTATAACGGGGGCGTGGCTTCATTGGCTCTAACGCAAAACCCGTTTCAGTGATCTTCTCATGCAGTTCGCGATACCACGATACTAATGCTGGCGGAAGTTGTGTATTGGAGCGGTTACCTAACCACCACATGCCTTGAAGTGGCAAACTAATAGCAAACAAAGCCATAACCACTGCTTGTGGCATCGCTTGGTAATTATTAAAGACCATTTGTGTAAGAACGCTGATAGCAGCTATCGCGGGCATCACCTTAACACCAAAGCGCGTCGCCTTAATGATGCGTTGCTCAGGGAAAATAGCGTTTAACTCTTTTCGAACAGGCCAGAGATCCATGTACTTTTGGCCATCTTTTAAACTGCTAGCTAAACCAACTCTATTGCTCATATGAGTCTCCCATTAAAAAAAAGTTGAAATCATCAACTAAAAACACAAAAATTTGACGAAAAATAATATTCTTTCAAATTTTTTTGTTATATTTGCACAATATCGCTATTATTTGCAGACCTCAATCTCATTGTTGCCCTTATTTACAATTTAAGCAACTTTGAGAAGACTTCTGCAAGGAATGCACAAGCCTCTTTTTTTGAAAAAGTGCGCTTTCACTTTATACGGAAATTAACGTTTTTTTGACCAAGGTTAGTACGCAAGCTACCGTGCTTCGTCTATTCTTGAGATTAATTTTCATCCTTAACTGATTTCGATCAGAAAAATTAACAGGTAGTCATTAATGTCTAAGCTAGTTTTAGTTTTAAACTGTGGTAGTTCTTCTCTTAAATTCGCTGTGGTTGATGCAGAAACAGGTGCTGAGCACCTAACTGGTCTTGCTGAGTGTCTGGGTCTTCCAGAAGCTCGTATGAAGTGGAAACTTGATGGCAAGCACGAAGCACAACTAGGCGCGGGCGCAGCTCACGTAGAAGCACTATCTTTCATGGTAGAAACTATTCTTGCTTCTAAGCCTGAGCTTAAAGCTAACCTTGGCGCTATCGGTCACCGTATCGTACACGGTGGCGAGCAGTTCACTTCTTCTGCACTTATCACTGATGAAGTACTTAAGGGTATTCAAGACGCTGCGACTTTCGCACCTCTTCACAACCCAGCTCACCTTATCGGTATCGAAGCGGCTCAACAGAACTTCCCAGGCCTTAAAAACGTTGCTGTATTCGACACTGCGTTCCACCAAACAATGCCTTCAGAGTCTTACCTATACGCTCTACCGTACAACCTGTACAAAGAGCACGGCATCCGTCGCTACGGCATGCACGGTACTTCTCACCTATTCATCACTCGTGAAGTTGCAGGCCTACTAAACAAGCCAGTTGAAGAAGTTAACATCATCAACTGTCACCTAGGTAACGGCGCTTCTGTATGTGCTATCAAGAACGGTCAATCTGTAGATACTTCTATGGGTCTTACTCCTCTTGAAGGTCTTGTAATGGGTACTCGTTGTGGTGATCTAGATCCTGCGATCATCTTCCACCTACATGACGCTCTTGGTTACTCTGTTGAAGAAATCAACAACATGCTAACTAAAGAGTCTGGTCTTGCTGGTCTAACTGAAGTGACTTCTGACTGTCGTTTCGTTGAAGACAACTACGGTGAGAAAGAAGAAGCAACTCGTGCAATGGACGTGTTCTGTCACCGTCTAGCTAAGTACGTAGCTGGTTACACTGCAACTCTAGAAGGTCGTCTAGACGCAATCACTTTCACTGGCGGCATCGGCGAGAACTCTGGCCCAATCCGTGAAATGGTTCTTAACCGCCTAGGCATCTTCGGCATCGAAGTTGACGGTGAAGCTAACCTTAAAGCTCGTTTCGGCGGCGAAGGTACTATCACTACAGCTAACAGCCGTATCCCAGCAATGGTTATCTCTACTAACGAAGAGCTAGTAATTGCTGAAGACACTGCGAAACTAGCAGGTCTTTAATTGATTTTCCTAACTAGCTTCACTCGAAGCTAGTCAGTTTTTCATATCAAGAAAATGGGGCTCAACTTCTATTCCTACCCCAATTTAAATATCGGTGGGAATAGCAGTTGAGCTTTTTTTATTTCCAATAGTCAAAGGTGTTCGTCAATGTCACGTACTATTATGCTTATCCCTACAAGCGCTGGTGTTGGTCTTACTAGTGTTAGCATGGGTGTTCTTCGCGCTATGGAGCGTAAGGGCGTAAGTGTTTCTTTCTACAAGCCAATCGCTCAACCTCGCAGCGGTGGTGATCAACCCGATCTAACGTCTACTATTATCAGCGTAAACAGCGACATTAAGATTGGTGAGCCAATCGCAATGACTAAAGCTGAAGCTTTGATCGGTAGCGAAAAAATGGACGTACTTCTTGAGTCTGTTGTTGAGCAATACAACAAGATCAACAAAGACGCAGAAGTAACGCTAATCGAAGGTCTAGTACCTACTCGTAAGCACCCATTTGCTAACCAAGTAAACGCGGAAATCGCGAAGACACTTGGCGCGGAGATCGTATTCGTTGCGACTCCTGGTACTGACAACCCTACGCAACTTAAAGAGCGTATCGAAGTAGCATGTTCTAACTTCGGCGGTACTAAAAACAAAAACATCAAAGGCGTAATCATCAACAAGCTTAACGCTCCTGTTGATGAAGCTGGCCGTACTCGCCCTGACCTATCTGAAATCTTTGACGATGCAGATACAGCTCAGCAAGCGAACCTTGAAGTAATGCAAATCTTCAACTCTAGCCCTATCCGTGTTCTTGGCTGTGTGCCATGGAGCATCGACCTAATCGCAACTCGTGCGGTTGATATGGCTAAGCACCTTAACGCTGAAATCATCAACGAAGGTGAAATCGCAACTCGTCGTATTAAGAGCATCACTTTCTGTGCACGTTCTCTACCGCACATGATTGAGCACTTTAAGCCAGGTTCACTGCTAGTAACTTCTGCAGACCGTCCTGACGTTATCGTTGCTGCGGCTCTTGCTGCGAAAAACGGTGTTGAGATTGGCGCAATCCTGCTTACTGGCGGTTACGACATCCCAGAAAGCATTGCTAACCTATGTGCACCAGCATTCGCTTCAGGTCTACCGATCTTCAAAGCGCAAGGTAACACTTGGCAGACTTCTCTTAACCTACAGAGCTTCAACCTAGAAGTTCCTGCAGACGATAAAGAGCGTATCGAGTTCGTTAACGATCACGTTGCAAGCCACATCGATGGCCCTTGGATTGATTCTCTATCTGAAGGCACTCAAGGCATCCGCCGTCTAAGCCCACCAGCATTCCGTTACCAGCTAACTGAATTCGCTCGTAAAGCGGCTAAGCGCATCGTTCTTCCTGAAGGTGATGAGCCACGTACAGTTAAAGCTGCGGCTATCTGTGCTGAGCGCGGTATCGCGACTTGTGTACTTCTAGGTAACCCAGAAGAAATCCGTCGTGTTGCTGCACAGCAAGGTGTTGAGCTTGGCGCTGGCGTTGAAATCATCGACTCTGCATCAGTTCGCGAAAACTACGTAGCTCGTCTAGTAGAACTTCGTGGCGCTAAAGGTATGACTGAAGTTGTAGCTCGTGAGAAGCTAGAAGATTCAGTATTCCTAGGTACTATGATGCTTGAAGCTGGTGAAGTTGACGGCCTAGTTTCTGGTGCTGTTCACACAACGGCGAACACTATCGTTCCTCCGTTCCAGATCATCAAGACTGCTCCTGATGCTTCTATCGTATCTTCAATCTTCTTCATGCTTCTGCCTGATCAAGTTCTTGTATACGGTGACTGTGCGATCAACCCAGATCCAACAGCTGAACAGCTTGCTGAAATCGCTATCCAATCTGCAGATTCTGCTGCGGCATTCGGTATCGACCCACGCGTTGCTATGATCTCTTACTCTACTGGTGAATCTGGTAAGGGTGCAGACGTAGATAAAGTACGTGAAGCAACTAAGATTGCTCAAGAGAAACGTCCTGATCTAGTAATCGACGGTCCTCTACAGTACGACGCGGCTATCATGGAAAACGTTGCAGCTTCTAAAGCTCCGAACTCTCCAGTAGCAGGTAAAGCGACAGTATTCGTATTCCCAGACCTAAACACTGGTAACACGACTTACAAAGCGGTACAGCGTTCAGCAGATCTAGTATCTATCGGTCCAATGCTTCAAGGTATGCGCAAGCCAGTAAATGACTTGTCTCGTGGCGCTCTAGTAGACGACATCGTTTACACAGTAGCTCTCACGGCTATCCAAGCAGACCAAGCCGCTCAAGCTGAAGAAAAAGTAATTAACTAATTTTTCTTTAGTAGAAAGCAAAAACCCTAGATGTTTATCTAGGGTTTTTTTTGACTTAAATAAGGTATACCATTCCGATAAGGTATTTTATTAAGTAAGTCCCATGTCTATAGAGTTCGCCAATAACACCACAATCAGAGATCTCGTTCTCAAGAATGTCAGCATTATACTCGCGCTGTTTGTTCTTGTAGTAGCTGCGACAAATTTTTTCATTAGCCATGATTACATCTTAGGAGCAATGGAGCTCTTAATATCGACGACCTTTCTCCATGTTTATTATAAAGTTAAAAATAATCAAACACTTTCCTGGCAGCCATTTGCTATAGCTGCAGCGGTGACTATCGGATTACTTTATGGTTTCGCTCATACAAAACCGCACTCTGCGATTGTGATGTGGGTTTACGTTTTACCGGCTCTTTATCAGCTACTTTTCGATCGGCTTTTAGGTTCTATCGCCACCTTTTTAATGCTCATCGCAACCACATTCATTTACTTCCCGAACCTATTTATTGAGGGTACTTATCCATTTGCTTTCGTAAATTTCATGATCCCTTACGTGATGATTTGGGTTGTTGCTTATAACCATGAAACAGTGAGAATTGGCGTGCAAAAGCGTCTAGAACAACTGGTAAGAACAGATGCACTTACAGGTGCCTGGAACCGTTTAGCTTTGCAGCAAGATGCTTCCTACAAGTTGCACTGTTGTGCAAAAAGTCACCTTCTTCACTTCGACTTAGATTGGTTCAAACGCATTAATGATACTTATGGCCACAGTGCCGGAGACAAAGTGTTAAAAGCAATTGTTAAAGAGGTAGGGAGAGTCATCCCCACCAGCAAAACTTACCGTATTGGCGGAGAAGAATTTTGTGTCATTTTTTGCACCGCTGACTTTCAACAAGCACTAGAAGACAGTGAAAAACTGAGATCGAGTATTGAGAAACTCGTAATACTTAATAATCAATCCAGTTTAAATGTGACGATCAGCGGAGGGCTAATCGAACTACCCAACCAGTGTACTCAGTATCAATTAGATAAAGCTTTACAAAATACCGATAGAGCACTCTATAAAGCCAAAGAGTCAGGACGGAATATTATCCTACCCGCTTAGAGAACACGCCTATGATCGGACTCTAAATCTAGCGCTGGTCCTTTAGGAACGACCTGAGTTGGGTTAATGCCCGTGTGGCTGTAATAGTAGTGACGTTTGATATGATAAAAATCAGTCGTCTCTTTGATGCCTTCGATCTGATACAGCTCTTTTAGGTAACCCTGAATATTTGCATAGTCCGCAATTCGCTGCTTGTTACACTTGAAGTGACCTACATACACAGCATCGAATCGAACCAAGGTCGTAAACAACCTCCAATCCGCTTCTGTAATCTCGTTACCCGCCAGATAACGGTGTTCGCTAAGGTAGGCGTCCACTTTGTCTAACGCGTCAAATAACGCGTCATACGCTTCTTCATAAGCCTCTTGTGTGGTCGCAAAGCCGGTACGATAAACGCCGTTATTGATATTTGGATAGATGTAGTCGTTCCATTCGTCAATCTTGCTCGCCAACTCCCATGGGTAGTAATCGTCGGTGTTACCTGTTAACTCATTAAATTCTGAATTGAACATGCGGATGATTTCAGACGACTCGTTGCTCACGATGGTGTTGGTTTTCTTATCCCATAAAACAGGAACCGTGACTCGACCTGAATAGTCCGATTTAGCTTGGGTGTAGATTTGGTGCATGCGAGTGTGACCGAACAGAGGCTCAGGCAAGCCCATTTGCCATCCTTCGCTCATCATGTCAGGGCAAACCACCGTCACATCAATATGATCGGTTAGGTCTTTCAATTCACGGAAGATCAGCGTGCGATGCGCCCACGGACAAGCTAACGATACGTATAGGTGGTAACGACCACTTTCTGGCTCAAATTGCGCTCCGGCTTTATTTTCAACCCAGTTGCGAAAGCCCGCATCTTCACGAACGAACTTACCACCGCTTTCTTTGGTGTCGTACCACACATCGTGCCAAACACCTTCAACTAACTTGCCCATATCCAAACCTCTGTGATGCTAACTTTTCTCTAGTATAAAAAAAGCCAACTTTTTCAAAACTAGAAGAAGTTGGCTTAGTTGTTCGAATATTTTGATGAAGCTCGTTGAGCGGACCAATAAGCCTAAACCTAAGACAAAAAAAGCGCGACTCTAATAACTAGTCGCGCTTAAGCCTGTCACAGGCTGAACCGTTTTAAATAGGCTCTAGACTTGTACGTGCAAGCAAGATACTGCGTGAACGTCATCGCCTTGAATCGATGGCTTAGTTTGCGCACACGCCTCTGTTGCTTGTGGGCAACGAGTACGGAACACACAACCTGATGGCGGGTTGATTGGCGATGGTAGATCACCTTCCAGCATCTGAATGGTTTTACTGCGCTCTAAACGTGGGTCTGGAATCGGAACTGCAGACATCAACGCTTTGGTGTATGGGTGCTTAGGATCAGAGAACAATGCATCTGATTCGCCAAGTTCTACCGCATTGCCTAAGTACATCACCAACACGCGATCAGAGATGTGTTTAACAACCGACAAATCGTGCGCGATGAATACCAAAGACAAACCTAGCTCTTTTTGTAGCTCCTTCAGAAGGTTAACTACTTGAGCTTGGATAGATACGTCCAATGCTGAAACTGGCTCATCACAGATGATCATCTTAGGCTTCAATATAAGTGCACGTGCGATACCGATGCGTTGACACTGACCACCTGAGAACTCATGCGGGTAACGGTTGATTACGTTTGGTAGTAGACCAACCTTTGCCATCATCTCTTTAACTCGGTCCTTCACTTCCTGTTTAGAAAGTTCTGGGTAAAAAGTCTCTAGAGGCTCAGCGATGATGTCACCAACAGACATACGCGGGTTAAGCGATGCTAGTGGGTCTTGGAAGATCATCTGAATCTCTTTACGAGTTTCACGACGCTGTACTTCCTGCATTTTAGTTAGGTCTTGACCTAACCACATAACTTCGCCGTCTGTCGCTTCAACCAAACCAATGATTGCACGAGCAAATGTCGATTTACCACAACCAGACTCACCTACTACACCTAGCGTTTCTCCTTCGTAAAGGTGAATATCAACGCCATCAACAGCTTTCAGGTTTGACGGTTTTGCCCAAGGCCACGCTGATTTAGCTGCGATGCTAAAGTGAACTTTCAGGTCTTTAATATCTAGTAATAACTGCTTATCTACACTCATTTTGTCCAAGTCTCCCAGTCAGAAAAACAAGCACGCTGACGGTCATTACCAAATGGCGTCAAAATAGGTGCTTCTTGCTTACAACGATCCATTACGCGGTGACAACGGTCTTGGTAAGGACAGCCTGTTGGCAGGCGAAGTAAGTTTGGTGGATTACCTGGAATAGTCGGTAGAATTTCACCTTCTGTATCCAAACGAGGAATCGCTTTCAGTAGGCCTTCTGCGTATGGGTGACTTGGCTCGTAGAAGATTTCATCAACCGTGCCGTACTCCATTGTACGACCAGCGTACATCACAAGTACCTTGTCACATGAACCTGCAACCACACCCAAATCGTGGGTGATCATGATGATTGCCGTGTTGAACTCATCTTTCAATTCGTTCAGCAATTCCATGATTTGCGCTTGAATAGTTACATCCAAAGCGGTTGTTGGTTCATCCGCGATAAGCAGTTTAGGACGACACAATAGTGCCATTGCTATCATCACACGCTGACGCATACCGCCAGAAAATTCGTGTGGGTACATAGTGATACGCTTGCGTGCTTCAGGGATTTTAACCGCTTCAAGCATGCGTACTGATTCTTCAAACGCCTCTGCTTTACCCATGCCTTTGTGCAGCATAAGTACTTCCATCAGCTGATCACTTACTTTCATGTAAGGGTTCAGTGATGTCATCGGATCTTGGAAGATCATAGCGATCTGTTCAGCACGAACTTTGTTCAGCTCTTTCTCTGGAAGGTTAAGAATCTCTTTACCTTCAAACTTCGCGCTACCCGAGATGATGCCGTTCTTAGCCAGCAAACCCATGATAGAGAATACAGTTTGTGATTTACCTGAACCTGACTCACCCACGATACCCAGCGTTTCGCCTTGGTTGAGTGAGAAGTTCAGATCGTTTACTGCGGTTACGATACCATCTTGCGTGGTAAATTCGACGCGCAGATCTTTGACATCTAATAAGCTCATTATTGCTTCCTTAATCTTTTATAGCTTTTAATTGCTATTTCTTTATCTGTCTTTTGGATCAAGCGCGTCGCGCAGACCATCACCTACGTAGTTAAAGCAGAACAGCGTAACTACCATGAATGCCGCAGGGAATGTCAGTTGCCAAATTGCAACTTCCATTGTTTGCGAACCTTCTTGAAGCAATGCGCCCCAGCTTGTCATAGGCTCTTGAACACCAAGACCAAGGAAAGATAAGAATGATTCTGTAAGGATCATGCTTGGAATAAGCAGCGTAGAGTAAACCGCTACGATACCCAGTACGTTTGGTACGATGTGACGTGTAATGATCTTCCATTTGCTCACACCACATACGTGTGCTGCTTCAATGAACTCTTTACTACGTAAGCTCAGCGTTTGGCCACGTACAATACGCGCCATATCTAGCCAAGCAATCGCACCAATAGCAACGAAGATTAGGATGATGTTACGACCAAAGAATGTTACTAGAACGATAACTAGGAACATGAATGGAACCGCGTACAAAATCTCTAGGATACGCATCATCACTCGGTCAGTACGGCCACCGATGAAGCCAGAAGCTGCACCGTAAAGCGTACCAATCAGTACCGCTACGAAGGCACCCATCACACCAACCATCAGTGAGATACGGCCACCGATAAGCGTACGAACATACAAGTCACGGCCTAAGCTATCTGTACCAAACCAGTGATCCGCATTAGGACCTACGTGCATTGCGTACCAGTCAGTATCATCATAAGTGTACTGAGCTAGCATCGGTAAGAAGATAACCGCCAGTACCATAATAGTAAGGATGAACAGGCTGACCATCGCTGCCTTGTTACGCATGAAACGAATGCGTGCATCCTGCCACAAACTACGACCTTCAATCTCTAAACTCTCAGAGAACTTTTCGATCGCTTCTAAATTTTCTTTTTTCTTCAACATAACCAGTCCCTGTTAGTAGCGAATTTTCGGGTCAATCAGCGCTAGCAAAATATCAACGATTGCGTTGAACAAGATGAATAGGAAACCAATCAAGATGGTTACACCCATTACTAGCGAGTAGTCACGGTTAAACGCGGCGTTAACAAACAGCTTACCGATACCTGGTAGGCCGAAGATGGTTTCAACAACAACTGAACCTGTGATGATACCTACGAACGCAGGTCCCATGTAAGAAACAACAGGCAGCATTGCTGGCTTAAGTGCATGTTTTAGAATGATATAACGGTAGCTTAGGCCTTTTGCACGTGCAGTTCGGATAAAGTTACTGTTTAGCGTTTCAATCATGCTACCGCGAGTAATACGAGCAAAGGTTGCTACGTAAAGAAGAGACATCGCGATAACAGGCAGCACGATGTACATGAATGTACCGCCATGCCAACCACCTGCTGGGAATATGTTCCAGTGCAGAGAGAAAAGGTAAATAAGCGCCGGTGCCAACACGAAGGATGGCATCACCACCCCGAGCATGGCGGTCGACATTATGGTGTAGTCGACCCAGGTATTGTGCTTCAAGGCAGCAATCGTCCCGACGGTGACCCCCATCAATAGTGTGAAGATAAAGGCAACAAAACCTACCTTCGCAGATACTGGAAGTGCAACCGCGATCAGCTCATTTACTGTGTAATCTTGGTATTTAAACGAGGGACCGAAGTCACCTTGTAAGATATTTGTCAAATACGTGGTGTATTGTTCAAATACTGGTTTATCTAAGCCGTATTTAGCTTCGATGTTAGCCATAACTTCTGGCGGTAATGGACGTTCGCTTGAAAACGGGTTACCCGGTGCGAAACGCATGAGAAAGAAAGATATAGTGATCAACACCAACATGGTTGGAATCGCTTCAAATATCCTTTTCATAATGAATTTAAGCATAAACTCACTCTTTCAGTCTGTGACAATTAAAATTAGAAAGACGCTACATGCGCGCCCTGCGCATGTAGTGTCTGTATCGTTATAGTTATATTAACTTTTTAGAATCGAAGCTTATTATTGAGCTTTGATGTATAGGTCTTTCGAGAAGATCTTATCTTCCGCGTTGTTGATTGGGAAACCACCCACATGCGGGTTAAGTAGACGAGATTTAACGTATTGGTAGATAGGAGCGATTGGCATGTCTTTTGCCATTAGCGCCTCAGCTTCTAGGTAAAGTGCTTTACGCTCTTCTTCTGAAGTTGAGTTAAGTGCTTTATCGATGATTTGATCGTAAGCCGCGCTGTCGTAGTGAACACCACCGGTAGTGTTGTTACTCTTCATTAGCGTTAGGAACGAAGACGCTTCGTTGTAGTCACCACACCAACCAGCACGTGCTACTTCGAAGTCACCAGAATCTTTAGAAGATAGGTACGTTTTCCACTCTTGGTTCTCAAGTGTTACAGAAAGACCCAGTGTTTTCTTCCACATAGAACCTAGCGCTACAGCAATCTTCTTGTGGTTCTCTGAAGTGTTGTAAAGTAGGTTAAATTTAAGTGGGTTGTCTTTACCGTAACCCGCTTCTTCAAGAAGACGTTCCGCTTCTGCGTTACGCTCTTTCTGAGACATCTTACCGTAAGCAGGTAGCTCAGGATCGAAGCCAGCTGTGATTTCAGGCGTTAGGAAATACGCAGGTTTTTGACCTTGCGCTAGGATAGCACCTGTTACGATATCACGGTCGATTGCGTAAGAGATTGCCTGACGAACACGAACATCATCAAATGGTGCTTTCTTCGTATTGAAGATGTAGTAGTAAGTACATAGGTTACCCGCTACAGATACATCTTCCGCGTATTCTTTTTGAAGACGCTTGAAGTGCTCAGTTGGAAGTTCGTTTGTGAAATCGATTTCGCCAGATAGGAAGCGGTTCATTTCCGCTACTTGGTTTTCGATTGGTAGGAAGGTTACTTTATTTAGAACCGTCTTATCGTTGTTCCAGTATTGGTCGTTACGCTTAAGTACTAGACGCTCATTAACAACCCATTTATCAACAGAGAATGCACCATTGCCAACAAAGTGCTCTGGCTTAGTCCACTGGTCACCGTATTTTTCAACAGTCGCCTGGTGTACTGGCTTCATTGTTGTGTGGCCCATCATCATTACGAAGTATGGTACCGCTGTTTCTAATTCAACAACAAGCGTGTTTGCATCTACAGCTTTAACGCCTAGCTCACTCTTGTCTTTCTTACCCGCTACGATGTCCTTCGCATTCGCCATCTTGGTATATTCCATGTACCAAGCGTATGGAGAAGCCGTCGCAGGATCGACTGCACGTTTCCAGCTGTATACGAAATCTTGAGCTGTTACAGGATCGCCGTTAGACCATTTTGCGTCTTTACGTAGGTGGAAAGTGAATGTTTTGTTGTCTGTCGTTTCCCAGCTTTCAGCAACACCAGGGATAGTATTACCTTCGCCGTCTTGGTTCACTAGACCTTCAAGAAGATCACGGATTACGTGAGATTCTGGTACACCTTGAGATTTGTGTGGGTCGATTGTCGCAACTTCAGTACCGTTACCACGAACAAGTTCCTGAACTTTTGCCAGTTCTGTACCTGCTGGAACTTCAGCAGCAATAGAAAGAGTAGAAGAGGCAGCCACTGCCAAACCAGCACCTAGAAGAAGGGCCTGAGTGATTTTATTCTTGTACATTTAATAAACTCCAAGTTTTATGTATTGCATCCATGACTTCTTTGCTTGGTTCACTGAACGGCAGTGATTTAGATTTATTTAGCTCAAAATTTAAGCATAAAAACCTAAAACCTTACAAAGATTGAGGCACACACTATCAACCATTGAAGTAATTTGCCATAAACAAGTCGCAAAAAATCGGATAATTCTCCGAATCATTCAAGGTAACAGTGTAAATCTCTAATAAAAACCTAATGAATAGTGAGTTACACATAGGGATTAATTAAAAAACAGCCTTTAGTGTTGATGTATCTGTATTGATACTTTTTTTTAGCATCTTATGCTAGAACACGGTCAGCAAATTAACATTAATGCCACATGAAATCTAATTGCACATCACATACCCCCTAAATAGACTCCACTATTTGTGAGGATTATCACTTTATACAAAACAGCATAATGCACTGCACCAAAACAGATTTAGAAATGCACCAAGACAGACAAAATCACGCACCGAATTTATATGCAACTTGAATGATTAACCATTTATTAATAAACCACTTATTTATAAATAGCTTTGTAGCACGCACAAAAAAACCGACTTTAATAGTCGGCTTTTAATATTCGATCTGAAGGTAAGTAACCTTAGGTGGTTATTTTTCCCAACGCTCTGCAGCTTTCGCATCTGAATCTCGAGAGTCAACCCAACGAGTTTCTTCAGTGGTACGTTCCTTCTTCCAAAACGGCGCTTTGGTTTTCAGGAAGTCCATCACAAACTCACAGGCTTCAAAGGCCGCACCGCGATGTGCACTGGAGACACCAACGTAAACAATCTGGTCACCGATATCTAGGTCACCAACACGATGGATAACTCGCATCTTTTGAATCGGCCAGCGTGCCTCAGCTTGATCACAGATCTCGCTCAGTGATTTCTCTGTCATACCCGGGTAGTGCTCCAGAGACAAGCCAATCACATTGTCGCCAAGGTTCATGTCGCGAACTTTACCAACGAACGTCACAATCGCTCCGGCAGCTGTACCTTGAGCCAAGTAGTCGTATTCGTCGCCTACAGAGAAATCCTCTGCTGTCACTAATACTCTTGGATCCATGCTTAGCCTCCAGTCACTGGTGGGAAGAAAGCGACTTCATCGCCGTCTTTCACTTCAGTCGTCAAAGGCACGATAGATTGGTTAAGCGCAGCCAGAAGCTTGCCCTCTTCCAAAGCGATATCCCATTTTCCTTCTTGTGCTACAAGGTGGCTGCGAATCGCTTCAATCGTCTTAAATTGTGCATCAACTTCAACGCTGTCCACACCAACAAGCTCACGAGTTTGAGCAAAGAAAAGTACTGTAATCATGATTCCACCTTAAAGTGACCAGATTTACCACCCGTCTTCTCTAACAGGCGTACATTCTCGATAACAATGTCTTTCTGAACAGCTTTACACATATCGTAAATCGTTAACGCAGCAACAGAAGCAGCCGTTAGCGCTTCCATTTCTACGCCTGTCTTACCTGCAAGCTTACAAACAGATTCGATGCGAACCTTGTTTTCAGACTCGATAGCTTCAAGCTGCACTTCTACTTTAGTTAATAGCAGAGGGTGACACAGTGGAATCAGATCCCACGTCTTCTTAGCCGCTTGAATACCCGCAATACGTGCCGTTGCGAAAACATCACCTTTATGGTGGCTACCAGAAACAATCAGTTCTAGCGTTTCAGCAGACATTTGAACGAATGCTTCCGCTCTCGCTTCACGTACTGTCTCAGCTTTAGCCGATACATCGACCATGTTTGCTTCGCCAGACGCGTTAATGTGTGTAAATTGGCTCATACTCAAACCACCTTATACAGAAAGGTGTGGCATGAAGTTACAAGGGCGGTGGCTAGCGTCCATCTGTTGCTTGATGATCTTAGTCCAACCTGTGCGACAAGCACCTGTAGAACCTGGCATCGCAAAGATTACTGTGTGGTTAGCAAAGCCCGCGATCGCACGAGATTGAATTGTCGATGTACCGATTTCTTCGTAAGACACTTGACGGAATAGCTCACCAAAGCCTTCTACTTCTTTGTCGAATAGTGGCTTAAGCGCTTCAGGCGTACTGTCACGAGAAGTGAAGCCCGTACCGCCAGTGATCATGATCGCTTGTACGCTTTCATCAGCGATCCACTTAGATACGATCGCACGGATCTTGTACATGTCGTCGATAACGATTTGCTTATCAACAACGTTGTGACCCGCTTCTTTAGCATGCTCCGCTAGGTAACCACCTGATGTGTCATTTTCTTCTGTACGCGTATCTGAAACCGTTAGTACTGCGATGTTTGCTGCTTGGAATTTGCTTTCTGCGTGACCCATTTGTTCACCTATATAAATTTTTCAATTATGAGGGCGTGTTGACCTTTCGTGATTAAATTTTGTTCGAGATAAAAGCGTTTTAATCGCGGCGAGGGGGAAGTAGCCTAGTCATTCTAAGTAAATCTCCCTCAACAAAGAGTAAAACGCTTTTAGTCGAACCCTTCGGGCAGCGTTTGCTGGTCATTTCTACTACGTTATCGGCTTCTCATGTAGGCTAGCTACACATCAAAGCCTCTGCCTTGTATAAATACCCAGCAACTCGCTGCAAAAATCAGCTCGAAAGAGCAACACGCCCTAGACTGATTCGCCCAGCCTGAAGAAGCTGAGCGATAAAATGCTTTAGAGTATATAGCGGGTTAACCGCCGATTGACGCCAAGTTTGGAGTCATGCCGCTGTTGCCATCATGTAAGAAGTGGCTAACGGACTTGGTTTGAAGCTGAGCCTGAATTCGGTCAATGAGCTCTTGCTCTTGTTGATCTTCTTGAATCAGATCTCTCAGTTCAACACCGTGGTCGCCAAACAGACATAGGTGAAGTTTACCGGTCGCAGAAACACGCAGGCGGTTACAACTCTCACAAAAGTCTTTCTCGTAAGGCATGATCAAACCAATTTCACCCTTGTAGTCTGGGTGGACAAACACTTGTGCAGGCCCATCATTAACGGCTTTGACTTTCAGTAGCCAACCGTTAGCAATAAGCTGATTGCGAATAGCAACGCCCGATACATGGTGTTTATCAAACAACTCGTCCATCTCGCCGGTTTTCATCAGCTCGATAAAACGTAATTGAATGGGTTTGTCTTTGATCCAATTAAGGAAGGCTGGTAATTCCTGACTGTTGAGGTCTTTCATCAATACAACGTTGACTTTGACTTGTTCATAGCCAACCTCAAACGCTTTATCAATACCTCGCATAACCTCAGTGAACTTATTCTCACCAGTGATCTGATGGAACATACGTGAATCTAAGCTATCCACGCTGACGTTTATATGGGTTAAACCAGCATCACGCCACTGCCCTACTTGTTTCTCCATGCGATAGCCATTTGTTGTCGTGGCTACTTTTTCGATGCCTGGAGTAGAAGCAACGGTATGTATGATTTCAGGAAAGTCTTTACGCAGACTCGGTTCTCCGCCTGTAATGCGGATCTTTGAGGTACCACAATCTGCAAACGCTTTTACAATGCGTTTGATCTCGGGAACACTTAAAAAAGACGAGTTTTTTTGCCCTGACGGTTTATAACCATCCGGCAAGCAGTAAGTACATTTAAAGTTACAGACGTCTGTAACCGACAAGCGCAAGTAATAAAACTTGCGATGGAATCTATCTTCGAATTGTTGCGCCACGGAACACCTTTCCAAACACGGGAGGCATAATCATTTCCAATTAAGCCCTTGTGACAACATGTCACTGGCTCTTGATGCGTATCGGTACAGCAAATACCACTGTGCGACTTAGCATGCGAGAGCTCGGAGTTATGGCAACCGCACGTTATATTCATACGCGCAGTAGCTGAGTAATAAAATACTTAATATTTGTACGTGAATCTAGCTCTGATGGTAAAAAACGGGTCACATCGGCAAAAAAAACGTATCAAACGCTCAAAATAACTCTTGTTGAGTATATAGCGAGAAGCATTTAACCTAAATTATAGTTGGTAATAATCTAACAAGAACAAAAAATGAATATTTACTCTTCAAAGAAAGTCGTAGCAATCGGTGGAGGCCATGGCTTAGGTCGTATGCTTGCTGCATTAAAAGACTTTGGTAACAACGCAACTGGCATTGTTGCAACAACGGATAATGGCGGTTCAACCGGACGAATTCGTGACTGCCAAGGTGGTATCGCTTGGGGAGATACACGCAACTGTATCAACCAATTGATCACTGAACCTTCAATCAGCTCGATGATGTTTGAATACCGCTTTCGCGGCCAAGGTGAGTTAGACGGCCACAACTTAGGTAACCTAATGCTAACGGCGTTAGACAACCTTTCCGTTCGCCCATTGGAAGCGATTAATCTAATTCGTAGCATGCTCAAAGTCGACGTCAATATCGTTCCGATGACCGAGCACCCTTCTGACCTCACAGCCTTATCCATGGACGGCCGCTGGGTAACCGGCGAAACCAACGTTGATGACATGACAGAAAAGCTACGCATGATGGACCTGTCGCCAGAAGTACCAGCAACCAAAGAGGCCGTTGCCGCGGTGGAAGAAGCAGACTGTATTGTGCTTGGCCCAGGCAGCTTTTTAACCAGTGTGATGCCTCCGCTGCTACTGCCAGAAATTGGTAAAGCAATCTCAGAAAACACCAAAGCAAAAGTTATCTTCATTGAAAACCTGTCTCCAGAACACGGTCCTGCAGGTAAAATGACGCTTCAAGAGCAATTGGAGTGGTGTGAACGTACTTGTAAAGCACGTAAAATAGACGTTGTACTAGGCAATGAACCACACCCAGAACTAGAAGGGCAATGGAATTGTGTGACCACGGATCTTGCATCTGCAAATCGAGATTGGCGACACGACCGAGTGAAGCTTCAACAAGCGATCGAAGCTCAGCTGGCTTAGTCCATAAGTTCAAGTGATAGAAAACGAAAAAGGAGCATCATGCTCCTTTTTTAGTCTCTGTATCTCTACTTGTATATTTGGCAATTAACCGTTTTAGAGATCCGTCATCAACTGCTGATATTCAGTATAAGTCGATAGCAGAAGCTCCTGCATATCTTGAAAATCAATATCAGTCACGGGCAATGCTTGCTTCACTTTTGCGTCTAAGCTAATAGCAAAATTACACAGAGAATCAGCACCAAAACTCGCAGCACTGCTCTTCAATGCATGGCTGATGTCGGCCAAGTACTTAGACGTATCGGTATCTTTATTTAGCTCTAGGTGCTCGTAGTATCCTTTCAATTCACCTAAAAAGATTTCCAATAACACTGGGACATTCTCTTGCCCAATCTCACCGGCAAGCTCATCAACTTTTTGCTGATTTAATACTTTCATCATCGTTCTTTCTTATTGTTTGGCGATTACTGCTTCGCATTCCACGTTTGCAATTTACGGTATATCGTTGATGGACTGACATCCAAGAAACCAGCCGCGCGAGGGATGTTGCCATCACACGCTTTTATGGCCTGTTCGATTGCCGTTTTCTCAGTGATCCACAATGGGAAAATATCTTTTACTGTGATGTCTTCACTCTGCTTCTCTTTCAGGCGCAGACTGTTTTCAATCGGCTGATTCAATGGTGGCGGAAGCATGTTCAGAGTAATCTCTTTACCATTATTCAACACCACCACATTCCGCAATACGTTTTGTAGCTGACGAACGTTACCCGGCCACTCATATTGGTTAAAGCGATCCAACACTTCTTGCGCAAAACGAACAAACGCCTTGCCTTCTTCAACCGACATATAACCCAACAGTGAGTATGCAATCTCGATAACATCTTCACCACGCTCACGCAATGGCGGCAAGTGCAGAGGAATCACGTACAAACGGTAGTATAAGTCTTCTCTAAAGCGACCTTCTTGCACTTCTTTCCAAGGGTCACGGTTGGTCGCACAAACAAAACGAACGTCCACACTCTTCATCTTCGAAGAGCCCACTTTTTGAAAAGTACCGGTTTGAATAAAACGCAGAAGCTTGGTTTGCAGTTCAAGATCCATCTCACACAGCTCATCGAGGAACAGTGTGCCTCCATCAGCTAGCTCAGCAGCACCTTGACGATCGGTTGCCGCCCCCGTAAACGCCCCTTTTACGTGGCCAAACAGCTCACTTTCAATCAAGTCTTTAGGAATTGCCGCACAGTTGATGGCGATGAAAGGCTTATCGCCACGCTTGCTAGCCGCGTGAATCGCTTCTGCACATACCTCTTTACCCGTACCACTTTCACCGGTAATGAAAATACTCGCTTTACTTGATGCTGCAGAATCGATCGTTCGGTAAACCTGCTGCATGGTTTGACTACTGCCAATGAAGCCTTGGTAATTCTGGTTTCCCGGATGTTCAGAGCTGTTCTTGAGCTTGGTCGCTTTGCGGATCGCGTTGTTCACCGTAATACGAAGTCGGTCGGCTTCACACGGCTTGATAAGGAAGTCCTGAGAGCCATGACGCATCGCTTCTACGGCAGTATCGATAGAGCCGTGCGCTGTCATGAAGATAACGGGCACTTCAGGGTATTTTTGTTTTACAGCAAAGAGCACGTCCATACCCGTCATATCAGGCAGACGTAAATCTAATAAAATGAGGTCAGGGATTCGATGATTCAAACTCTCAATTGCATCGCGGCCAGTGCCGACAATGTTGATATCAATTTCGAGCGGTGTAAGATACGAGCGATATAACGCTGCGACTGAAGCCGTATCCTCCACCATCAACAAATACTTTGATTTGTTATCTAGCGTTTTTGATTGCATATCCTAGCCATTTATAATTTGCATTTCTTATTATAGTCGCATTCCGCTTTGCATTATGCAAATTAGCCACAATATTTGTATTGTATTTTTTTACTTGCTTCAAGTAATCAATGTTTTATCTATATGGCACGAACGATGCAATTATACAGATGACCTTCGGGTCACCTAGCCAACTGACGTTGTTAGTGGACTGAGTGTCCACAAACGTAAGCCAGTAGAACAATTACTACTGGCTGTTTTTTGTCTGAAACACTCTCAAATGTTGTCTTTTGAGGCGAACTTCTTTAGTTAATACTTGAGTTAAGAAGTGCGATTAGCTGAAGAGAAGTTAGCTATTAGTAATGAATTGCTTTCTTAACTGCTCTATTTCATCACGCTTCTGTGCCGCCAATTCAAATTCCAAGTTCTGAGCATGCTGATACATTGCCGCTTCCAACTTGCTGATCTCTTTATCAAGCTGTTGCGGCGTAAGCACTGCATAACTTTCTGAAGGCTCAGCCACCTTAGACAGCGGAACTTGTTTAGATTGTCGCTGTTGTTTCGACTTGGTGATATCACCCAGTTCCATAATGTCTTTGATATTACGCTTAAGCGCTTGCGGCGTAATACCCTGCTCTTCGTTGTAAGCCTGCTGTTTCTCTCTACGACGGTCGGTTTCATCAATCGCTTTTTTCATCGACTTAGTAATCGAGTCACCGTATAGGATCGCTTTACCTTCTAGGTTACGTGCGGCACGACCAATGGTTTGGATCAGAGAACGTTCAGAACGTAAGAAGCCCTCTTTGTCTGCATCAAGAATCGCCACCAGCGATACTTCAGGCATATCCAAACCTTCACGAAGTAAGTTAATACCCACTAACACATCGAACTCGCCCAAGCGCAGGTCTCGTATGATCTCTACACGCTCAACCGTATCGATATCCGAGTGCAAGTAACGAACCTTAACGCCATGCTCGCTTAGGTATTCGGTTAAGTCTTCCGCCATTCGCTTCGTCAACGTGGTAACCAAAACACGCTCTTCTTTCGCTGAACGGATTCTGATTTCAGACAACAAGTCATCAACCTGAGTCGCAACCGGTCTTACTTCAATAATTGGATCTAACAGGCCAGTAGGACGAACGACTTGATCGGCAATCTCGCCATCTGATTTTTCAATCTCGTAATTACCCGGAGTGGCAGAGACAAAAATCGTTTGCGGCGCGATCGATTCAAACTCGTCGAACTTCATTGGACGGTTATCCAATGCAGAAGGCAAACGGAAACCAAACTCAACCAGAGTTTCCTTACGCGAGCGGTCACCTTTATACATGGCGCCAATTTGTGGCACGGTCACGTGTGACTCATCGATAATCAACAGACCATCATTAGGTAAGTAATCAAATAGCGTCGGAGGCGCTTCCCCTTCGGCACGGCCACTTAAGTATCGTGAGTAGTTTTCGATACCCGAGCAGAAACCAAGTTCGGTCATCATCTCGATATCAAACTGAGTTCTCTGAGAAATACGCTGCTCTTCCAAAAGCTTGTTGTTGTCTTTTAGGTATTGAGCTCGGTCTCGAAGTTCGTCTTTAATGTTCTCAATCGCCTCAAGGATTTTCTCCCTTGGCGTTACATAGTGAGTTTTCGGATAAACAGTAAAGCGCGGTAAGTCTCTTTGCTTGACCGCACCAGTTAGTGGGTCAAAGATACTGATGCAATCTACTTCGTCATCGAACATTTCGATGCGCACAGCATCTTGGTCAGATTCAGCAGGGAAGATATCAATCACTTCACCACGAACGCGGAACTGGCCACGCTCGAACACGACGTCGTTTCTTGAATATTGCAGCTCAGCCAAGCGGCGTAAGATATCGCGTTGGTCCATGACCTCACCGCGACTCAAATGAAGCATCATCTTCAGGTAAGACTTAGGGTCACCCAGACCATAGATAGCCGATACAGACGCGACGATGATGGCATCTTTACGTTCTAGCAAGGCCTTGGTTGCCGAAAGCCTCATTTGTTCGATATGGGCGTTCACAGACGCATCTTTCTCGATGAATGTGTCTGTTGTCGGAACGTAGGCTTCTGGTTGGTAGTAATCGTAGTAAGACACGAAATATTCAACGGCATTATTAGGAAAGAAGGATTTCATCTCGCCATACAACTGCGCCGCTAACGTCTTATTAGGTGCTAACAAGATCGCAGGTCTTTGAGATTGGGAAATGACGTTAGCAAGGGTAAAAGTTTTACCTGAGCCCGTTACCCCTAGTAGAGTTTGATGTGCCAAACCAGAATCTAATCCATCTAGTAATTTGGTTATCGCTGTCGGCTGGTCACCGGACGGGCTGTAGTCCGATACCAAGTCAAAGAGTTTACTCATAGGTCGCCATTTCCATACTGTTTTTTTAATCAGGTCATTGTCACTCTAGGAGGAGTGTCGTTGCAACTATTATCTAGAGAAATGCTTCTTAAGATTCGAGATCAGTTATAGCTTTTATTTTTAGAACTTGGTATTATCCGTGCCCCTGCAAAGTTTCCCCAGCTAAATTACTCGAATTTTAATCCACCACTTTTCCCCAAAAAACCTAAAAATACCGCTTGTTTTACTGCTCAATTTATAATCTAGAAAAGTTATACAACCGTGATATTTTGATACTATTTCTTTAAATACATCAAGTTAGATCCAATTTTTATATTTTCAGATTTATCCCAATTATTGTTGTTAAAGTTTCACACACACACTTATCCACAATTTTGGTGGATAACTAAAGCAAACCTAAATCCAATAAGGCGTTCTAGAAAGTAAAGTTTTTTATCTTACTTTTTTCTGCTATTTTTTGTTGACAGAAAAACGGACTGTTATTAGAATTCGCGTCGCTAACAAGCAATTCCCCTTTAGTTCAGTTGGTAGAACGGCGGACTGTTAATCCGTATGTCGCAAGTTCAAGTCTTGCAAGGGGAGCCAAATTCTAGAAGAAAGCTCAATCGAAAGATTGGGCTTTTTTCGTATATAATTGCGACTAACTTGTTCCAAGTTAATGTCACACCCGAATCGTCGGACCGCCCCACCCGCCCGGGTCAAGTCTCGACAGTGGGGCAAAATTTAAAGAAGCCGCATCACTCGATGCGGCTTTTTGCGTTTTAGTCGAAAAAAAAGCTCAACAGACACAGCTGTGATTAGCTAACACCCATAAAAAAACGCCTCACAAGGAGGCGTTTGGCTTAGTGACTAAACTGAGCTTTATTCTAGGTTAAACAGTGTGGTTATGCTTCAGCAGTAACCGCATTAACCTGTGTCTGTTGATCCGCTTGTTCTTTATCAAAACCTTCATGCAGATGGTAGTAACGCTTGTAAACAAGAGCACTTACTGTCATTAGAATGGCAGGCAGTCCTACCATCATAAATTGTAAACCCATAATTGTGCTGTCAGACTGTTCCACGTTTGGTACGTAACCCACGATTGATAAGCCGATACCCACGATGAAACCACCCGCTGCACCTGCAAACTTCACAAGCATAGTTTGAACAGAGAAAATAACACTCTCGCTACGACGACCTGTTTTATGCTCACCGTAATCCACAACATCCGCTAGCATAACCGTTTGAAGTGCGTTTGCGATGCCCACACCAAACTTGATTGCCGCACCTGCGATACCAATTAAAATCGCGTTACCTGGAGCAATGAAGCCCATGATTAGCAGAGTGATACAAGACAATACAGGGAAACCACAAGCGATAACCCATAGGTGCTTACGTGGCAATGCAGAAGCAATACGAGGGAACAAGAACACACCAGCAACTTCAGCAATACCTGCAACCATCATATAAACAGGGAACAAGTCTGCGTTGCCTAATGCGTAAGAGAAGTAGTAAATGGCAAAACCACCCACTAGCAAGTTAGCGATTTGGAACGACAATACCGTACCGATAAGTGCTTTTAGTTGGTCATTTTTGCCGATGATAACCAGTACATCTTTAAAGCTAAAACGTTCAGCAGGTTTAGCATTCGCTGGTGCAGATTTTTCTTTTACATTACGAGCAATCAAGAATGCGCTCATCACAAACAATACCGCAATCAACATAGCAACGTTGAAGAAGCCTTGTCCTTGGTCACCATCACCCAACTTACCAACAATGTGTAACCCGTAAGTACCCGTAATAAACCACGCTAAGCTAGCAAACAGTCTTGGCCATACCACAAGCTTTTCACGCTCTTGGCGAGAACTTGATAGCGCAGGAATCATAGACCAGTATGGAATATCCATAATGGTGTAAGTAAGACCCCATAGGATATAAGCAGCAGCCGCATAAATGTATAACGTAGTGCCTTCGAACATGTGCGTACTGAAAAGACCAACGAGCACTACCGCATTTAATAAGGTACCAATCACAATCCAAGGTCGGAATTTACCAAACTTAGATCGTGTGTTATCAACGATAACGCCCATCATTGGGTCGGTCACCGCATCGACGATACGAGCGGCTAAAAAGATGGTACCCACGAACGCAGCTGAAAGCCCGGCAACATCCGTAAAATAGAACATCAGGAAGATGTAGATCGGAGCACAGGCAAAGTCTTTACCGAGAGCCCCAAGTCCATAAGATAATTTGGTTTGTAGAGTAATTTGATCAGACATAATATTTCCTTCAGGCACGTAACCCCATCTCCTAACAGACGTTGAAACGCTCACCTTTTATTTATAATAATTCATCCACTTAAGTTCCGTTTTAGAGCCACTCTTTGGTCGCTTCTTAAAACACTCAAGTATCAAGTCCGACGCTAATGTAACCATTAGTCTTAATTGATACTGTGATCAACAACCACTTCATGGAAACGTTTTCAGTCCAATTATCAAAGTGAGAGATCAAACAATAAATCACTCTTATTTTTAGAGAAAAAGCGCGATTTAAGTCATGAAAATCATCTACTACGCACTCACCTTTATGAGAACGATTACAGAAAGCGAATGCTACGACCTGTTATCAACATGGGTTCTTACTGACAATAACGAGCTCGATTCATTTTTGTGTAGCAAAAGTAACGTTGTTAATGGCAATAAAAAAACCGCACAAGTCTCCCTGTGCGGTTCATGGATTTCAAAATTATCTATATGAGTTAATCGATACGCTCAAACTTAATCAACATCGCGGTTTCAGCATCAAGGATTGGCATTGTCAAACCAACCTCAGCACACCATGCTCCAGACAGCTCGCAACCAGATTCCGTCCAAGGTGGTTGATAATTAACGATGTCGCTGTAATTAGCAGGCTTATCTATCACAGACACCTTATAAATACTTTGCGGATCTAACCCAGGGATTCGTAAGTGCCCACTCAGTGAATTAGTTGGCATCGCCAGTTGTGCCACCATAATAACAGCCTCTGATGTATCTTCTGACACCACCGCATGTATTTGATGAGCGTTATCGTCTGTCGGAATTCGCCAGGTTCGTCCACTATGCAGCAATGGGCGCAACATCTTATGTAAACGAATATAGTGCTCAAAACCCTGTTTCTCTTCTTCGACTTCTTTCACAGGATCTAATTCAATACCCATGTGACCAAAAAGTGCCGTGAGCCCCCGAAACTCGATGCTATGGCGGCGACGAGTACTGTGGCAGTGGCTTGCTCCGATATGGCTTCCCATCACCTCTGGCGGGAAAAAGTAACTCATTCCACGCTGAATCGTTTGTCTTTCCAGAGCATCATTGTTATCAGATGCCCAAAAACGTTGTGTACGCTTAAGGACTTCAAAATCAATACGTCCACCACCCGCTGCACAGGATTCGATATCGACTGCTGGGTGTTTCGCTCGCACTTTGTCGACCAGCTCATAATAGCGAGCCGTTTGTTGGTGAGCCGCCGCTTTGCCCAAGTGTGCAGGTTGTACAACTTCTCGGTTCATATCCCACTTGATGTAAGCGATATTGTATTGGCTCAAAAAATGGTCAAGACGCTCAAATAAGAAGTCGAATGCCTGTTGATTCTGGAGATCGATAACATATTGATTTCGCCCTGTCGGCTGATCATAGCCGTCAACCGCCAGCAACCAATCAGGATGCGCTCGATATAAGTCTGAATCTTTGTTGATCATCTCTGGCTCGAACCACAAGCCAAATTCCATACCTAGTTGATTCACGTGTTCGACAACAGGCTTTAAACCATTCGGGTATTTTTCTTCATCTAAGAACCAATCGCCTAATGCTGCTTTATCGCCATCACGCCCTTTAAACCAGCCATCATCAATGATAAAGCGCTCTACTCCCATCTCAGCGGCTTGGCTAGCCATCGACATAATGTAATCAGGGTCATGGTCGAAATAGATACCTTCCCATGTATTCAGGTGGATAGGTCGAGGTTTTTGTACGAAAGATTCCGGCAAAATTGAATGACGTACGTGTGAATGGAATTGGTGACTCATTCCATTTAAGCCGGCAGCACTGAAGCTCGCGTAAAGCCAAGGCGTTGTTAAGGTTTCGCCTTCATCCAATGCGATCTCGCCCGGAAGATAAATCACTTCGGCTTGCACATAGCGACGACCATCTGCTTTTACATCAGCACGTAATCTGTGGTTTCCACTCCAAGCGAAGTGAATCCCCCATACATCACCGTTCATTTCATTGAAGTTGGATGTACCGACAACCATTGCAGGGTAATGCTCATGAGACGTTCGTCCGCGACGGTTTTCTTGTTGATACCCGCCTTGTTGTAAGGATTGACGCACCGTTTGGAACTCATGAACCCAACGGCCGTAATACGTCATAAGCTCATTGGCTCTAGCAGGTAACGGCAAGGTATTTGCCAGACGGCTCACCTGATAAAGCCCAGGTTTCATATTGGTTAGCGTGTGACGGGATTTAACGACGTCATGTCCATCAAGGCATAGCTCCGTTGTCAAACGTAAGCCAGCTCGTAGGTCTTCACTCTCAATGAGTAAGCTCGATGGCGTCTGTTGAATCTCCGTAATAGAAAAAACTGGCGCCCAATCCATGCCATCTCGGTGCCCTTCCAGTGCAGGACTGCTGAAAACGCCACGTCCGAGCTCGGGACTCAGTGACATTGCAACATCATTATCAAGGCGGCCATATGGAACAGGCCTTTCAAGAGAAACACGGAAGTTGGCTAAATCACCACGAACGGGGACTCCCCAATGAAGAATTTCGGCAAAATCGCCAAGTTCCACAATCAGTTGCGAGTGTTTACCGGTAATATCAATTAGGGATTTATTCGTCATTTTTTTAACCTTAACGCGTTTAATTACCCCGTATCATAGTTATTGAGCCCAGAGTTTCTGTGATCAAACTCGAAATCATGAAAACGTTTCCAGTAAATATCTAAGACTGATAACTTTGGTAAATAGCTCCTAATTCAAAGATTTAGATTGACCACCATTCCATCTCATATTGCCTACCTCTAGGTAGAATTGAACTTTCCACTCTAAATAAAGCAATATAAAACGATAATTAACGGCAATTTAATCCTTTAAATTCAGCAAATTAAATCAAAGTTCCCATTAACACATAGGCTAAAATACATTTCCTCTTGAACTGATCACATCACACTCGTATTCTTAGATCTTCGAGTACATCTATGAAGTGTCTCTCTGGGTCCTAACTTTTACATTCCAGCTTGACGGTACAGAACACAATGCTTGTAGCCTTGCTGCTGCATTTGCTTTGATACTTACTTCCTTGTCTCACGAGCCCAGTTATCATTAACTGGGCTACTTTTCCCCAAAGCCCTCGAACAACTGACACTCAAAGCACACCACGCCCACTTCACCTCTACTTTCAAGACAAACAACAGCATCATCACTCCTTCTAAACCACCGCACAGCACTGAGTAAAGAAAACGATTCCACTTAAAAGTCACAAATCCTTGCGTAAAACCGTCTCTACAAGCCCAATAATCAGATCAAAATCACACAAAATAATCACAAACCCATCAATAGCATGAAAATGCCAACTTCATCATGAAAACGTTTCCAGAGTTTATTTACACTCTCGCTCGAGTTAGGACTCAAACATAAAAATATCCATAAATAAAAAATAATGGAGACACTTCATGAAACAAAAAATGCTAGTCAAAGCATTAGGATTCACTCTGTCCCTCGCCCCATTAGTCAGCTTCGCTGCAGTGGAGAACGTAACGTATTTTGGTTATGCAAAATGGGGCAACATCTACACCGACAATGACCAACATAACGACGGCAAAGGAGAACGCAACGACGTTATTCGAGCAGGCCAAGGTTACGGTAACTACCGTTTAGGTAATGAACTAAATTGGTGGGAAGCGGGGGTGAAAGCCGATGTATGGCGTGACAATGACGCCTATTTTGACACCACGATTTATCTAGGTAGTGGTGATAGCTGGGGAGACGTGAGTACGATTCAGCTTTGGTCAGCAGGCCATGGGCTTATCGACGGCCAACCCAACGCAAAAATTTGGGCAGGTGAACGTTTTTACCGTCGCCACGAAGTCCACATGATAGATGTGAAGTACTGGGATACATCCAGCACCGGTCTTGGTATTGAAGATTGGGATCTCGGCTTTGCTGATGCTCACTTAGCTTGGATGGCACCAAACTCTTCAAGTGACGATGGACGCAGCCTTCATAACATCGATGCCCGCTTAAGTGGCATTGAACTGAGTGAAACTGCGGACCTAACACTCGGCCTAAACTACGTAACTACGCAGAACTCAAGCTACGACGATAAAGACATTACTACTTCTGGCGCAATGCTCTCTGCTCTTTACCGTCAAGCTTGGAACTACGGTTCAAACACCTTGGCTTTCCAATATGGTACCGATGCGTTGGCAGGCGGGTTAATGAGTGCTGAAGGTGGCTCAAACAGAAAATACAGCACGGGCGTGGAACACGATGGTTCTAGCTGGCGCCTATTTAACCACGGTGACTTGAATATCAGTGAAGATGTTCAAGTGATGTACTCCATCGCTTATCAAGACAAAAACCTAGATAACAACGATGGTGAGAAGTGGTTCAGTGTCGGAGCTCGTCCTCAATATGCTTGGACAGATTACATGTCGACAGCATTAGAGGTGGGTTACGAAACGGTAGAAGCTCAAAACGGCTCGGGCACCAACGATATGTATAAAGTGACCGTGGCTCAAATGTTCCAAGCTGGAAAAGGGGTATGGGCTCGTCCATCTATTCGTATTTTTGCGACGTACTCTGAATCCAACAACGAATGGGACCGTGGTAACGAAGTGTATGGCACGGCGACGAGCATCAATGCAGAGACCGTCGATGAAATTACCTTTGGTTTCAACGTAGAAACTTGGTGGTAAACACAGAAACCAAGCGTTGATTCAACCATTGAGTTGGCGCTTGAAACTGGAATAGCAATTTAATGGGGAAGCCGATGGTTCCCCCTTTACAAAGGTAGTAATCAGATGAAATTAAAATCATTGGTAGTCATTGTCGCGGCATTAACTTTAAGCGCATGTAGCGGCATACCAGAACAAGAACTCAATACTGATTTCAATAGCAGTGCATGTTGCTCTCAACTCAGCACGCTCCCTGTCACTCAATTGTCTATTCCATTCCACCAGCAAGTCATCATGGACGGTGATTTACCGACCCTGCCCGCTTCAACACTGAATGAAAACGTAGCAGCGAACAACCAACGGTTTCCAACGACCGCATATCAAATTAGTGACGATGCAGAATCGCTCTCACTGTTAGTGCGCTCATACATAAAAGATGATGGCTTGTTCGCTCCATCGATCTATATCTTTGATAAGCAATGGCAACTGCTCGGCCAGTACAGCGCGAACGACTTCACTTATTACCCAACCGCTATGCAAGGGCTAGAAAGAATTGAGGTATCCATTTCACTTATGCCTCAACGAGACAATGCACAATATGTTGTGGTTAGTGCCGATAGCACCAAATTAGACAGCACTATCAGTCGTATTCACCCTGAAGAGCTGTATTCAGAATCTCAGCAAATCATCGGCAATAAGCAACTGCCTCTAACCGCCACATTTAGCAATGTTGGGATCATTGATCTTACGGCGAGCGAATCTACAAACAGTGCGGTATTGACTCTCTTGGCTAAGCTTGGTGTTTCATCAAATACTCAACCTGAAACCTTAGGTTCGCAGCCACCTTCTCAGCCATCACCTGTCGAAACGAACCAACAAGCACAATGGTTGAACGTTCAACAAGAAATTGACCAAGCACTCGATAGTAACGACGTCAAACAAGCCGCATTTATTGCTAACCAAGCGGCCGAACAGGGCTTGCCACAAGCGAAAGATTATTTACTAAAACGACTCGCTGAGTAGCAAAAGAAACACGTAATACAAACCATTTGAACAACGGTCACCACAGCTTAAGAAAGTGGTGACTCAATAGAATAATTATCAATATTGAACACTTTAAGAGTAGGAATACCATGAAGGCATTTTCAAACATCATCCAAAGACGCGATTGGGAAAACCCGCAGTCTGTGAATATCCACTGCCTAAATGCGCACAGCCCATTATCAAGCTACCGCAGCCTCGAACACGCTCGAGACGGCATTGAATCACAACGTAAATCTCTTAATGGACAATGGAAGTTCAAATACTTTGATGCACCGGAACACGTTAACGGTGAGTTCATCGAAACGAGTTTTGATGACTCGCAATGGGACGAAATAACCGTTCCTGCTAACTGGCAACTTCAAGGCTACGATAAGCCGATTTACGCCAACGTAAAATACCCATTTGAAGTGAATCCACCGTTTGTTCCAGCGGATAACCCAACTGGTTGTTACCGCACTCAAGTTATATTGATGGAACAAGATTTAGAAAACACACAACGTATTATCTTTGATGGTGTCAACTCTGCTTTTCATCTCTGGTGTAACGGTGACTGGGTTGGCTACAGCCAAGATAGCCGTTTACCTGCCGAGTTTGACCTAACTCAGTACCTGACCGTTGGCGAAAATACGCTTTCAGTCATGGTGATGCGTTGGTGTGATGGTAGTTATCTTGAAGACCAAGATATGTGGTGGTTAAGCGGTATTTTCCGTGATGTTACCTTGCTAGCAAAACCAAAGCAGTGCATTGAAGATGTATTCGTTACTCCAGACCTAGACGCATGCTATCGCGATGGTTCTCTGTCTATCGTGACAAAAATTACGGCACCAGACACCTTCCAAGTACAGGTTCAATTGTTTGAAGGCGAGAACGCAGTTACCGAGCCGATTATCGACCGTCCACACAATCGCCGCATTGATGAACGCGGTACTTATGATGATGTGGTATTCCAAACTCTTCATGTCCGAGAGCCAAAAAAATGGAGCGCAGAAGTTCCTAATCTCTACCGGGTTGTTGTGTCTCTACTGGATAAACAGGGTAACCACATCGAAAGCGAAGCCTATCAAGTCGGTTTCCGAAAAGTAGAAATGACCGACGGTCAGCTGAAGCTAAACGGAAAACCAATATTGATCCGTGGTGTGAATCGTCATGAACATCACCCAGAGCTTGGGCATGTAATGACGGAAGAAGATATGATCCGTGATATCTGCTTAATGAAGCAATACAACTTCAATGCGGTGCGCACAGCCCACTACCCTAATCATTCTCGATGGTACGAACTGTGTGATGAATACGGTTTATATGTGTGTGATGAAGCGAACATCGAAACTCACGGCATGCAGCCGATGAACCGATTATCTGCCGATCCACAATGGGCACACGCGTATATGAGTCGCTATACACAAATGGTGATGCGCGATAAAAACCACGCTTCAATTATCATTTGGTCTTTGGGGAATGAGTCCGGACACGGCAGCAGCCACAATGCGATGTATGCATGGTCAAAACAGTATGACCCTTCTCGCCCAGTTCAATACGAAGGCGGCGGTTCAAACACCACAGCAACCGACATCATTGCTCCTATGTACGCACGCGTTAACAGCACTATCGAAGACGATGCAGTTCCGAAATGGTCTATCAAGAAATGGGTTTCTTTGCCTAATGAGCAACGCCCACTGATCCTTTGCGAATACGCGCATGCAATGGGTAACAGTTTAGGCAGCTTTAACGATTACTGGGATGCATTCAGAGAGTACCCTCGTCTGCAAGGTGGTTTCATCTGGGATTGGGTTGACCAAGGTCTAAGCCAATGGGATGAAAACGGTGAACACTTCTGGGCATACGGTGGCGACTTCGGTGACACGATCAACGATCGTCAGTTCTGCATCAATGGTTTGATCTTCCCAGATCGCAGCGTACATCCAACCTTGGAAGAAGCAAAATACTGCCAAAGAATGATCAGCGTGACCTTGGATAAGCAAACTGAAAACCAAGTCCGCCTAACGGTGACCAATGAGAACCTATTCCGTGCGACTGACAATGAAACACTGAACTGGCAATTGCTTGAAAATGGCATCGCGGTTCAATCGGGCCAGCAAGTTTTATCCATCGCTGCAGACAGCTCGCAAGCGCTTGAAATAGATCTTTCGTTCGCACCAAAAACAGAGACTCAATATCATCTCAACACAGATATCACTTTGACTCATGCAACCCAATGGGCAGAAAAAGGCCATGTTTGTGCAACAGAACAGTTTGCCTTGCGTAACCAAGCTGGATTACAAATTCCTGAGCCTAAGAACGCCCTCGCACCTCAAGTGAAACAAAACGACACTCACGTTATGGTGTCTAGCCTAGATGAAACACATCAATGGCAATGGGATACACAAAGCGGATTACTCACCAACTGGATTGTCGACGGACAACCTCAGGTACTCAAAGCCCCTGAAGATAATTTCTATCGCGCGCCACTTGATAACGACATTGGTATCAGTGAAATCGACAACATCGACCCGAACGCATGGGCTTGTCGATGGGAGCTCGCGGGAATTGGTCAATGGGAACGTCAATGTACAAGCTTTGTCATGCAAGGCCTCGCGGATTCGGTACAAGTGACTTCTGTGTTCGCTTACCAGTTTAATGGTCAAATCCAAGCTGTGACAAAATGGCTCTACACGTTAAACAATCAAGGTGAAATGCACATAGCGGTTGATGTCACCCTAGCCGACCATTTACCACCAATGCCACGTATTGGTCTTGAAATGGAACTGCCTTTACCAATCGAAACCGCAAATAAAACACCAATTTCATGGCAAGGTTTAGGGCCGTTTGAAAACTACCCTGACCGTTTGGCTGCTGCTCGATTTGGGGCACACAAGCAAACCTTAGATCAAATGCACACGCCTTATATCTTCCCAACAGACAGTGGCTTACGTTGTGGTACTAAGCATTTGAACGTCGGTAACATCAGTGTCGAAGGCGATTTCTCATTCAGTGTCGGTCAATACAGTCAGCAACAATTGACGAGTGCCAAACACACCAATGATCTTACTCGAGAAGAGAAAATTTACGTACGTGTTGATCATAAACATATGGGCGTTGGCGGTGATGACTCTTGGAGCCCAAGTGTCCATCAAGAATTCCAACTCACTGAAAACCAATACCGTTATCAGGTAATACTAAAAAGCACATCATAGGCAAAGTTAAACCAGCGGGTCAGCCTGAATCCGCTTGGTTTTACGATGTCCTGATTCGCTTAATTCACACGCCAATGTGACTATAAAGCCAAGTTCTACCTAAGAGCTTGGCTTTTCATTTTTAAACTGTCGAACACTCCCAAATAAACCCTCAAACCCCGTCATATTTAGCGTTTAGTGTTTGAATTGCCTAAGTATCCGGTGTTAAATGTCCAACCATCACCACCACACAGCGTTAAATTTAGAATAAGAGAGCGGAATGGCTACCATTAAAGATGTTGCGAAAGAAGCAGGCGTGTCAATTGCGACCACCTCTCGAGTGATCAACAATGCGCCTCACACCAGTGAAACCGCCATTACAGCAGTAAAGGCGGCAATGGAGAAACTTGGCTATCGCCCAAATGCCAACGCTCGTGCACTGGTCAGCAAGTCTTCAAACGCGATTGGTGTGCTGGTTAATGATGTTTCTGCCCCTTTCTTTGGCTCGATGATCAAAGCCATTGATACCGTGGCAAGTGAACAAGAAAAACAGTTACTGATTGGCAGTGGGTATCATGACGCGACTAAAGAGCGCAATGCGATTAACTTGCTGATCAACAGCCGCTGCGAATCTCTCGTGGTTCATAGCAAAGGCATTAGCGACGAAGAATTGGTTAAGCTAGCGAATGAAGTGCCCGGCTTGGTTCTCATCAACCGAATTGTTCCCGATATCGAAAGCCGCTGTATTGCTCTCGACAACCGCCGAGGCTCTTACATCGCGACGGAATATTTGATTAAAAACGGTCACAAGCACATCGGTTACATCTGCTCGAGTCACAACATTGAAGATGCTCATGATCGCTTAGCGGGTTATTTGGATGCACTGAAAGACAATGGTATTGAACCTAGTGACGAATACATCGAATACGGCGAGCCTGACGAATTAGGTGGTGAACAAGCCATGGTTAACCTAATGGCTAAAAACACCGACATCACAGCGATTGCCACTTATAACGATTACATGGCTGCAGGCTGCTTGGCACTGCTGCAAGAAAACGGCATTCGAATTCCAGAAGACATGTCCGTTATTGGGTTTGATGATGGACACATTGCACGCTTCATTTACCCTAGATTGACGACCATTCGCTACCCAATTCAAGTCATGGCAAATCAAGCGGTTAAATTATCTCTTCAACTCGCAAGCGATGAACCGAAAGAACAGTCAGAACATAAGTTGTTTATGCCTATACTGGTGCGCAGAGCTTCGGTTAGAAACATCAGTTAAGAATACTCGGGGCACTAAAAGCGTAGCTTCATAAAACGAACAGTTACTCGGGCTTGGTGTTTTCGATTCCTGACACTTTTTACAACAAAGAAAATAGGATTGATTTGATGAGTTATCATTCGGTTAATCTTATTTTTCATTCCCATCAAATACCCACCTATACTTAACCTGATCTATCTTAATCAAACGTTTACTCGTTGATTTTTTCACCAAGTGTCTAAATCCCTAGTGATCCTTGGTTGTTATTAGGTGAGCAAAGCAGGATAATATCGGGATCGGAATCTCAAGAATTAATCCATTATGACCGAATACCTTTTGTTGTTGGTTGGCACAGTGCTAGTCAATAACTTTGTGCTAGTGAAGTTTTTAGGGCTATGTCCTTTCATGGGAGTCTCCAAGAAACTGGAGACTGCGATTGGCATGGGCCTCGCGACGACTTTCGTTCTGACGTTAGCGTCGGTATCTGCATACCTAGTAGAAACCTACATCCTTACCCCTCTGGGTATTGAATACCTGCGTACCATGAGCTTCATCTTGGTTATCGCGGTAGTTGTTCAATTTACGGAAATGGTCGTTCACAAAACCAGCCCGACTCTTTATCGCCTATTGGGTATCTTCCTACCTCTTATCACCACCAACTGCGCGGTATTAGGTGTGGCACTTTTGAACATCAATGAAAACCACAACTTCATCCAGTCGATCATCTATGGTTTTGGCGCGGCTGTGGGTTTCTCTCTTGTTCTGATCCTATTTGCTGCGATGCGTGAGCGTATTGCGGTTGCTGATGTTCCAATGCCATTCAAAGGCGCATCAATTGCGATGATCACAGCAGGCCTAATGTCTCTGGCATTTATGGGCTTTACTGGGTTGGTGAAATAAGCATGAGTACCATTTTAATTGCGATCATTGCGCTAGCCGTTTTAGCCGCTGTTTTTGGCGCTATTTTGGGCTTTGCTTCTATCCGATTTAAAGTAGAAGCTGATCCTATCGTCGATCAAATCGACACCATTTTACCGCAAACTCAATGTGGCCAATGTGGCTACCCAGGTTGTCGTCCATACGCAGAGGCGATCGCTAACGGAGACAAGATCAACAAATGTCCTCCTGGCGGCCAAGCAACCATTGAGAAGCTAGCAGACTTAATGGGCGTAGAAGTTGAAGACTCCGCTCATGACTTAGATAACAAAGTAAAAACCGTTGCTTTCATTCATGAAGATATGTGTATCGGCTGTACCAAGTGTATTCAAGCTTGTCCTGTTGACGCCATTGTTGGTGGCACCAAGGCACTGCACACAGTAATCAAAGATGAATGTACAGGTTGTGATCTATGTGTCGCACCGTGCCCTACTGACTGTATCGAAATGATTCCAGTGGCAACAACGACTGAAAATTGGAAATGGCAGATGAACATCATTCCTGTTACAGATATCACTAACCAAGCAACTGATGCGACTGCGTCAGAGCCTAAGGCGTAGGGTTAGTATGATCTCTTTAATTGAACAAATTCGCACGGGCTCTATTTGGAACTTCCCGGGCGGCGTACACCCTGCTGAAAACAAGAAACAATCCAATACCACTGATATCGTTCACGCAAGGCTTCCTGAAGAAATCGTTCTTCCGGTAAAACAGCACATCGGTAAGCCAGGTAACTTATTGGTTGCTGCGGGTGACACCGTACTAAAAGGCCAACAACTGACAGCCTTGGACACGGGTTTTACGTTACCAGTACACGCACCAACATCGGGTGTGATTACCGCTATTGAACCAAGAACTACCGCTCACCCTTCAGGCTTAAGCGAACTCAGTGTAGTCATTAAACCTGACGGCTTAGACACTTGGATTGAAAAACACCCAGTTGAAGACTTTTCGACAAAAAACTCAGACGAACTGCTTGATGTGATTCGCCAAGCTGGTATTTCAGGTATGGGCGGCGCAGGCTTTCCTACTGCGAAAAAGCTTCAGTCAGGACTTGGTCGTACTGACATTTTGATCGTCAACGCTGCTGAGTGTGAACCTTACATCACCTCTGATGACAAGTTGCTTCAAGAACATGCCGAAGAAGTACTAAAAGGCATCGAAGTGGTTGAACACATCCTTCAACCAAAACTGACCGTGATTGGCATTGAAGACAATAAGCCAGACGCGATAAAAGCACTTGAGATTGCAGCGAAAGACAAAGATATCGTCATTCGTGTTATCCCAACAAAATACCCTTCAGGTGGTGAGAAACAACTGATCAAGATCCTCACCAATAAAGAGGTTCCAGCTGGCGGTATTCCTGCCGACATTGGTGTTTTAGTTCAGAACGTCGGTTCTCTCTATTCGATTAAGAGAGCAGTAATAGACGGCGAACCTGTCGTTAACCGCGTTGTGACTTTAACCGGCAAGACCTTTAAGCAACCTCGTAACGTTTGGGCGCTATTAGGCACGCCAGTACATGAGTTGCTTGAAGAGTTTGGCTACAAAGCCGATAAAAAGCTGCCGCGTTTGATTTTGGGCGGCCCTATGATGGGCTTCACCTTGCCACATGCCAATGTGCCAATCACTAAAACGTCGAACTGTATTTTAGCGCCAACGCGTCGTGAGATTTCTCCAAGCACTTACGAAATGGAATGTATTCGATGCAGTGCTTGTGCCGAAGCTTGCCCTGCCTCCCTACTGCCTCAACAGCTGCAATGGCACGCTAAAGCCAATGAGCTGGACAAGTGCGAAGAGCTAAATATTAAAGACTGTATTGAATGTGGTGCTTGTGCGTTTGTTTGCCCAAGTGAAATTCCTCTGGTTCAGTACTATCGCCAAGCGAAAGCCGAAATCAAAACAAGAAAAGACGAAGCAACGGCCGCAGAGCGCGCCAAGGTTCGTTTCGAAGAGAAAAACGCTCGTATGGAGCGTGACAAAGCAGAACGCGAAAACCGCTTCAAGAAAGCCGCGGATAACCGTCGCAAAGACATGAAATCAGCAGACGGTGACGATGCAATTGCTGCTGCGATTGCACGAGTTAAAGCACAAAAAGCCGCTGCTGATCAGGCTCCAAGTGAAGAGCCAGCAGTGAAACCTGCGGTTGCAGCTGCGATTGCTAAAGCAAAAGCGAAACAAGCTGCGGCTCAGAAAGCAGACGGTGCTGAACCAGACAACTCTGAAATGTCGAAGCTACGTGAAGAGCGTAAGCGTCAAGCTCGAGAACGCAAGGCACAACAAGCTGCTGCTGACGCTCCAGATGAAAGCTCTGGTGATGGCAAGAAAGATGCTGTCGCTGCAGCTATCGCTCGTGCTAAAGCTAAGAAAGCTCAACAAGCGGAATCAGCTTCTGATGCTCCGGCGGAAAGTACTGGTGACGGCAAGAAATATGCCGTTGCTGCCGCCATCGCTCGTGCTAAAGCGAAGAAAGCTCAACAAGCAGAGTCAGCTTCTGACGCTCCTGCTGAAAACTCTGGCGACGCTAAGAAAGATGCAGTTGCTGCAGCTATTGCCCGTGCTAAAGCCAAGAAAGCACAACAAGCAGAATCTGCTTCTGAGGCTCCTGCTGAAAGTACTGGCGATGCCAAGAAAGATGCAGTCGCTGCTGCGATTGCACGTGCTAAAGCGAAGAAAGCTCAACAAGCGCAATCAGCTTCTGATGCTCCTGCTGAAAGTACTGGTGATGCCAAGAAAGATGCGGTTGCTGCTGCGATTGCACGTGCTAAAGCGAAGAAAGCACAGCAAGCGGAATCGGCTATTCAAACAGAAAGTGAAGCTCCAACTGGAAGCTCTGGCGATGCTAAAAAAGACGCAGTTGCTGCGGCCATTGCACGCGCTAAAGCGAAGAAAGCTCAGCAAGTAAAACAAGCTGAAACAGTAGAAACGCCTGAACCGGTAATTGAAGTTGAAGCTGAAACTCAACAAGAGTCAGTCGATCCTAAAAAAGCGGCTGTTGCTGCCGCTATTGCACGCGCTAAAGCTAAGAAAGCCCAGCAAGCGAAACAGGCTGAGACAGCAGAAACGCCAGAACCAGTGATCGAAGTAGTAGCTGATGCTCAACCAGAAGCTGTCGATCCTAAGAAAGCCGCGGTTGCTGCCGCTGTCGCACGTGCTAAAGCGAAGAAAGCACAGCAAGCTAAGCAGGTCGAAGCTGAAGAAATCACTCCTGAAGCCGTGGCTGAACCATTAATTGAAAAAGAGACTGTGGTTGAATCTGAGGCTCAATCAGAACCCGTCGATCCTAAGAAAGCAGCCGTTGCTGCCGCAATTGCTCGTGCTAAAGCAAGAAAAGCGCAGCAAGAGCAAGATAAAAAGAACAATGAGGAGAAAGAGTAGTGGCCTTCTTTATCGCCAGCTCACCGCACGCACACAATCGTAGAAGCACCCCAGATCTAATGAAATGGGTGGCTATTTGTGCATTGCCAGGTCTACTAGCTCAAACCTACTTCTTTGGATGGGGTACGCTCATCCAGTTAGTATTTGCTATCGCACTTGCTGTTACCTTTGAAGCAGCTGTAATGCTACTAAGAAAACGTCCGCCAGTAATGGCGCTGCGTGATTACAGTGCGGTTGTGACCGCCTGGCTACTCAGTGTCGCTATTCCTCCGCACTCACCGTGGTGGATTCTAGTGATTGGTATGTTCTTCGCTATTATTATCGCGAAACACCTATATGGCGGGCTTGGGCAAAACCCATTTAACCCGGCGATGGTCGCTTACGTTGTTTTGCTGATCTCATTCCCAGTTCAGATGACCAGTTGGAATGCTCCTACTAGCTTAACCGCTGAAGCAACGAGCTTTGTTGACTCATTTTTGATGATCTTTACCGGTTTCAATAACGAAGGTTTGTCTCTTCAACAAGCACGTCTTGGTATTGATGGCACCACAATGGCAACGCCGCTTGATGCATTCAAAACCGCATTGGCAGCAGGTAACACCGCTTCTGAAGCTCTGTCTCAACCGCAATTTAGCTGGCTAGCTGGCGTAGGTTGGGAATGGGTGAACCTTGCTTACCTCGTTGGCGGCTTGGTACTGATCAAGCAACGCGTGATTCAATGGCATATTCCAGTGGCGTTCATCGGCAGCCTTGCGTTGTTTAGCCTAGTGTTCTTAATCCTAACTCCAGGTGAAACCGCTTCCCCAACCATTCACCTATTGTCTGGCGCAACCATGCTTGGTGCATTCTTCATTGCAACCGACCCGGTTTCGGCTTCGACGACAGTAAAGGGACGCTTAGTATTTGGTGCTCTGATTGGCGCGTTGGTGTTTATTATCCGCAGTTGGGGTGGCTTCCCTGATGGCGTGGCGTTTGCTGTATTGTTAGCCAACATGTGTGTTCCACTGATTGACTACTACACCAAACCTCGTACGTACGGTCACTAAGGAGCGGATACCATGCTAAATGCTATTAAGAAAAACGGCCTTGTACTCGCGATTTTTGCTTGTGCTTCAACAGGTTTGGTGGCGGTAACGCACTACCTAACCAAAGATCAGATCAAACAGCAAGAACAGGCTCAACTGCTGTCTGTACTTAACCAAGTGATCCCGCACGATCTTCACGACAACGAACTGTTTTCGTCTTGTACTTTGGTTCAAGCAGAAGAGCTTGGTACTGAGCAAGCGATGCCAGCTTACATCGCTAAACTTAATGGTGAGCCAAGCGCGATTGCTATCGAAGCGATTGCACCAGACGGCTACAATGGCGCGATTAAAGTCATTGTTGGAATGAAAATCGACGGTACGATTTTAGGCACTCGCGTGCTTTCACACCAAGAGACTCCGGGCTTGGGTGATAAGATTGACCTACGTGTGAGTGATTGGATTCTTTCGTTTGCAGGTAAGCAAGTGACGGACTCTAATCTAGACCGTTGGAAGGTTCGTAAAGACGGTGGTGACTTCGACCAGTTTACTGGCGCAACCATTACGCCAAGAGCGGTCGTTAAGTCGGTTAAAAAAGCGGTTCAGTACGTTAACCAAAACAACCAAGCATTGCTTGCTCAACCTCTAAATTGTGGTGGTGAATAATGAGTGACCATAAAACACTAATCAAAAATGGCATGTGGGCTAACAACCCTGCCCTAGTTCAACTTCTTGGCTTATGTCCTCTGTTGGCTGTGTCTTCAACGGTGACGAACGCACTTGGACTGGGTATTGCGACTCTGCTTGTATTGGTCGGTTCGAACGTTGCTGTTTCTCTGGTTCGTAACCACGTACCAAAAGAAGTGCGTATTCCAGTATTCGTAATGATCATTGCATCACTGGTAACCTGTGTTCAGCTTCTGATGAATGCTTACGCGTATGGCCTTTACCTGTCTTTGGGCATCTTCATCCCACTGATCGTAACCAACTGTATCATCATTGGCCGAGCTGAAGCCTTCGCTTCTAAAAACGAAGTGCTGCCTGCTGCTCAAGATGGTTTCTGGATGGGTCTTGGCATGACATCGGTACTGGTTGTACTGGGTGCAATGCGTGAGGTTATTGGTAACGGCACCTTGTTTGATGGTGCAGACCTGCTTCTTGGTGATTGGGCTTCTGTGTTACGAATCCAGATATTCCAATTTGATAACAGCTTCTTGCTAGCCCTGCTTCCGCCAGGTGCCTTTATTGGTGTTGGTTTTTTGATTGCGTTGAAAAACATCATCGACAACCAAGCAAAATCTAGACAGCCTAAACAAGAAAAACCAGTCATTGAACGCGCTCGCGTTACTAATGCTTAATAAGTTACAGTAGCTTAAACCCCTGATGAGTAGCTCAACCGCTCAGCAGGTAATTAGATTGACCAAGTACACATAATAATGACGCTCATAAGGGCGCGTAACCGATGATAAAGCCTGAGCATTGAGAGTTTATTGAATACCAACTCCGGAACTCAAGCCCTAACTATTTGAAAGTAATGTCGCTATGAACAATGTAAAACGAGTAGAAATACTTGAGCGTTTAAGAGAAAACAATCCAAAGCCAGAGACTGAGCTTAACTGGAACAGCCCTTTCGAGTTGCTGATCGCGGTACTTTTATCAGCACAGGCCACCGATGTCAGTGTCAACAAAGCAACGGATAAGCTTTACCCGGTCGCTAATACTCCACAAGCCATTTTCGACCTAGGTGTTGATGGCTTGAAAGAGTACATCAAGACAATCGGCCTATTTAATTCAAAAGCAGAAAACACGATTAAAACGTGTCGAATGCTGCTTGACCTACACAACGGTGAAGTACCGGAAGATCGTGCGGCATTAGAAGACCTTCCTGGCGTTGGTCGTAAGACAGCTAACGTAGTATTGAACACCGCTTTCGGTTGGCCAACCATTGCCGTTGATACTCATATCTACCGTGTATCAAACCGTACTAAGCTAGCAATGGGTAAAACGGTCGACGATGTTGAGGCTAAGCTTCTCAAAGTCATTCCAAAAGAATTCAAACTGGATGTCCACCACTGGCTCATTCTTCATGGACGTTACACCTGTGTTGCACGTAAACCACGCTGTGGCAGTTGTATCATTGAAGACCTATGTGAGTTCAAAGAGAAGACTGACGTCTAGGCTAGCTCTAAGCTGAAGAAGCTAAGAAGCTAAGAAGCTAAATATCACCGCATTTTTCTCGCGGTAAGAACCGAATTACAAAAACGTAAACATAGTTAAAGCTAGGAGCAAATCATGTCAAACGGTCGTATTTTACACACCATGCTACGCGTTGGTGATCTAGACAAGTCTATCGAGTTCTACACCAATGTAATGGGCATGCAGCTATTACGTAAGAACGAAAACAAAGAGTACGAATACACACTGGCTTTCGTTGGCTTTGGCGACGAATCTCAAGGCGCTGTGATTGAACTAACGTACAACTGGGGCACGACTGAATATGACCTTGGTTCTGCGTTCGGCCACGTTGCTATCGGTGTTGATGACATCTACACAACGTGTGACGCGATTAAAGCAGCAGGCGGTAACGTGACTCGTGAAGCAGGCCCAGTAAAAGGTGGCTCTACGCACATCGCATTCGTTAAAGATCCTGATGGCTACATGATTGAGTTGATTCAAAACAAACAAGCAAGCGCAGGTTTAGAAGGTTAATCCCTAAATACCTTTGCAAGATTAGGCTAGAACGTCTGATAAAATGAACAAAGAAGCGAGCACTATGCTCGCTTCTTTTTTATCACTCTCCCCATAATCGATATTCTTTATTAGGGCTTATTGATGTTTTGCGGTTGAATTTTGTTCGAGATAAAAGCGTTTTAATCGCGGCGAGGGAGACGTAGCCTAGTCATTTTAAGCAAGTCTCCCTCAACAAAGAGAAAAACGCTTTTTGCCGAACCCTTTGGGCAGCGTTTGCTGGTTATTAACGACTACGTTATCAACTTCTCTTACAAACAATATATCAAAGCCTCATCCTTCCATATAAACCCAGCAACTCGCTGCAAAAACAAGCTCAAAAGGTCAACACGCCCTATATATTATTAACAATCTCACTGATGAAACTTTACATGATAATGATTATCATTTAAATTAACCACCTATTGATTAGTGAGGTAATACAATGATTAGCGAATGGGAAAAACACACGTTACTCGCCGATACGGCATTGCAGCTCGATGATCCTGTACGAAGTATTCTTCACTATCAGCAAGCATTGAACTTAAGCGAAGAGATCACAGAACGTACCGATATTCAGGCAGATGAACGCTTACTGATTTCAGTGATTTCTTGTCACAATCTTGCGCAATTCTGGCGCTGGGCCGGTGATACTGAGTACGAACTTAAGTATCTTCAATTAGCTTCAGAAAAAGTGCTGACTCTGATCCCTCAATGCCCTAACACGCAATGTTCCAGCTTTATCGATTCTATTGGTTGTTGTAAGAAAGCACTTATCGATTTCATGAAACGCCATCCCAACCCTAAAATTGCTTCTATGGTGGAAAAGATCGATACCGCGACCAATTGTGAAATGATCGCTCGCTTCCGCTTAAACTAAGCAAGCTCCTTTCGCAGACGAAATATTTAGCCTTTTGATTCAGATACAAAAAGCCCGTCATGACGACGGGCTTTTTAATTTGAGCTTTAGATTTTTTAGAGCTAAACCTGCGTTCTGCCCAATGAGATAACAACGCGTCGGTTCTTGTCTTTACCAATTGGCGAGTTGTTGTCGGCAATTGGACGACGTTTACCATAACCTTGTACTTGAATACGATCTTCTGGCAAGCCGAGAGACTTGAAGTATTCTCTCAACGACTCCGCTCTTCTTTCTGAAAGGTTTTGGCTAATGCCTTTGCTGTCCACAGAATCGGTGTACGTTGCCACCAGCACAAGATCAATGTCTTGGTTGTAGCGAACATAATCAGCAATCTGGCTCAGCCTTTTACGTGACGACTTATTCAGCTGATCGCTGTTACGATCGTAATGCAAGATAGTGAAAGAGATATCTTCAAAGCTGTAAGGCAGTAAGTTGGCAACACAATCACTGAACACATTGTACTTTTCTTGGAACAACACCGACGACAAGGACACTTCGATACGTTGATCTCGGCTTTGCCACTCTTGGTAGCTGAATGTCGGGTAACGCCCTTTCTCCAGCTCACTCAAGATACCCCAAGCCGTTTGTCCACCTACGTAGCCATCAAATTGTTGGAAGAACTTAATGGTTGTCATGCGATCAGCACTTTCCCCCGGACGCCAAGGTGGTGGCATTGAAATCAAGCTGACATTGCGTGTCGCACCCATTGGGCGGCGCATTTTAAGCTCAAAGTCCAAAATGATTTTTTTACTCGCACGAGATGAAAACTCAGCGTCACCAAAATTTGGGATTGGATGAACTAAGCGACATTCTAGTGGCGTGTTAGCCACCATCTCCCACGTAGACTGTTGAGGAGATGCTCCGTAACGCTTTTCTTGTGCCATTACCGATGACGACATAAGAAGCGAAAATAGCATTGAACCTGTTATGAGTTGTTTCTTCATAAAGTGGAGTATCTCTTAAGCAATTCGTTTAACAATGCAGCCAATTGCCGCATTTTTCTCTCGCGTTTAAATATGCAATTATCAAGCCGCAATGGGTCGGCTAATTTATGATTTATTGCCCTTCCCTAGTTTTTATCACTGCTATTATCTGCAATAATGCAGCCTTAATCACACTTATTTGGGCTAACATGACTGTAGAAAACGAAGCTCTGACCCTAAAAAAACGCTTTCGCGGCTATTTTCCAGTGGTCATCGACGTGGAAACCGCAGGGTTTAACGCAGAAACCGATGCATTATTAGAAATCTGTGCCATTACATTAAAAATGGATGAGAACGGAGATCTGCAACCTGCATCAACGCTTCATTTTCACATTGAGCCTTTTGAAGGCGCAAATATAGAGCAGGCAGCATTAGACTTTAACGGAATTAAAGACCCATTTAGCCCATTACGTGGTGCTGTGTCGGAACAAGAAGCCCTTAAAGAAATCTACAAGCTAGTGAGAAAAGAACAAAAAGCTTCAGATTGCAGTCGTGCAATCATGGTAGCTCACAACGCTACATTCGATTTGAACTTCGTTAATGCGGCAAGTGAGCGTTGTAAGCTTAAACGCGTCCCGTTCCATCCATTTGCAACTTTTGACACTGCAGCTCTTAGTGGTCTTGCCTACGGTCAAACCGTTTTGGCTAAAGCTTGCCGCACTGCAGGGATGGAATTTGACAACAAAGAAGCACACTCTGCTTTGTATGATACGCAAAAAACCACAGAGTTATTTTGCGGCATAGTAAACAAATGGAAAGCCCTTGGTGGTTGGCCTCTTGTTGACGAAGAATAAAAATAGAGTCGGTAAACGTTTTTTCGTATTGCCTTCATAAAAAACACAACATCCCGAGAATAATATGAATCCTGTTGTAATTTCAGTTTGCATCATGCTTGTTTTAGCTTTGATGCGTGTAAACGTAGTCGTTGCTCTGACGTTCAGTGCAATTATCGGTGGCGTAGCCTCTGGTATGAGCTTGAACGATGCAGTTGCGGCGTTCGAAAGTGGATTAGGCGGCGGTGCAACGATTGCACTTAGCTACGCTATGCTTGGTACATTCGCTGTTGCTATCTCACGTTCTGGTATCACAGACCTACTTGCTCAAAGCGTTATCAAACGTATTCACGGCAAAGAGAACAGTGCAGCATCGACTGGTCTTAAATACGGCATCCTTGCGTCGTTGATCTTAGTGACCATGTCTTCGCAAAACGTGATTCCGGTACATATCGCCTTCATCCCAATCTTAATCCCACCTCTATTAGGCGTATTCGCAAAAATGAACCTAGACCGTCGTCTGGTTGCGTGTGTGCTGACTTTTGGTTTGATTACACCTTACATGGTTTTGCCGATTGGTTTTGGTGGTATCTTCCTAAACAACATCCTGCTTAAAAACCTTCACGACAATGGTCTTGAAAACGTTGTAGCAAGCCAAGTACCAATGGCGATGTTGTTACCAGCTGCCGGCATGATCTTCGGTCTTCTAACGGCAGTATTCTTTACTTACCGTAAGCCTCGTCAGTACAAAGAAACGTCTCACACGATTGTTTCAACTGAGACAAAAGAGATCAACAAAAAGCACATCCTAGTAGCGGCGGCGGGTATCGTTGCAGCACTAACGGTTCAACTGTCGACGGGTTCTATGATCATCGGTGCTCTTGCTGGTTTCATGGTATTCACATTCGGTGGCGTAATCGCTTGGAAAGAGACACAAGATGTCTTCACCAAGGGCGTTCACATGATGGCAATGATCGGTTTCATCATGATTGCAGCGGCAGGTTTCGCAGCAGTAATGAAGCAAACTGGCGGCGTTGAATCTTTGGTTGAAGCGCTTTCAACCAGCATCGGTGATAACAAGCCTCTAGCTGCACTGCTTATGTTAATTGTTGGTCTATTGGTGACTATGGGTATTGGTTCTTCGTTCTCTACGATTCCAATCCTTGCAACTATCTACGTTCCACTAGCGGCAGCATTTGGTTTCTCACCAATGGCAACGATCGCTCTAGTAGGTACAGCTGCAGCGCTTGGTGATGCGGGTTCTCCTGCTTCTGACTCAACATTAGGTCCAACATCTGGTCTTAATGCTGATGGTCAACACGAACACGTATGGGAAACAGTAGTACCGACGTTCCTGCACTACAACATCCCACTGATCGTATTCGGTTGGATTGCAGCCATGGTTCTGTAATTAGGTTCTGCAGTTAAACAGTCCTACGCTCACTTTTATAAAGACCGCCTCGTGCGGTCTTTTTGTATATAGGGTCTGTTGACCTTTCGAGCTGATTTTTGCAGCGCTTTGTGGGAAATTTCCACAAGGCAGAGGCTTTGAAGTGTAGCAAGCCTACATGAAAAGCCGATAACGCAGTAGAAATGAACCACAAAGGCTGCCCGAAGGGTTCGGCTAGAATCGTTTTATGCTTTGTTAAGAAGTATTTACTTAGAGTGACTAGGCTACATACTCCTTGCCGCGCCTAAAACGATTCTATCTCGAACAAAATTTAACCACGAAAAGTCAACAGACCCTAGCCTCTTTCCCCTTTTATCTCTAACTTTAGAAACGCGCTAACCCTCTGAACCAACATCACTTTCTATACATTATTCCGTGCGCATTGATATGCAACTTATGGCTATTCATTAAATTCACTTCTACACTTAAGTGTTTAATAAATAAGCCGCTAATTCATAGAGAACACCAATCACAGTAAGTAAATGATCAGAAATAGCGCAGGAAAAAGGTTCGAGAACAAGGCAGATTTTTTGGTAAGTAGTTATTCTACAATCAAAAATTCTAACGCAGTTATCGAGCGTTTTAACCAGCTAGGATGATTAGTTATTTACTACGATTGGTGTAATAAAGTGGCAAGGCTCAATACGTCAGAAGGCTACTATATGGATATACTCGCCCGATCGCGCTACCTCATCATTGATGACAGCAGCGTTATTCAAAGTGCGACACGCGCACTGCTTATCAAACTCGGTGTTCCGAACAACAATGTAATCAGCGCCTCCAACGCCCAAAATGCGATTGAGGCTTGCCGTGCACATCGATTCGATATCTTACTGATTGACCATGATTTAGGCTCAGGTAGTAATGGCTTACAGCTGCTTGAGTTTTTGCAGCAGAAAGAGTTAATCAAACCACAAACCCTTGTGTTTATTGTGACGGGTAATGATAGCCAAGACATCTTCTTTGGTTATGCTCACTTCGAACCTGATGGCTACCTGATCAAACCAATAAGAGCCGATGACATCATAAAACGAGTGACATCAGCCCTGTGTCGACAGCAATACTTTTCGGCACTAGAGCAAGCCTATCTTAAGAATGGGCTCAACGCGGTAAAGCCACTCTTTGGTAAAGCTCCTGACCCATCGACATTGAAAGACGCTATTATCTACATGGCGAACATTCTGATTAAGAATCACCACCTAGATGAAGCACAAGCCATGTTGAATGGATTGTTGCAGCTCCATGATTACTTGCCAGCCAAGGTCAAGCTGGTTGAAATCCATATCGATAAACAGAATTATCACGACGCGCTCAGTCAGATAGATGGCTTGATAGAAAACAATCCACGTAACATCAAATTGCAGCAACTTAAGGTCAAAATCTGTCTCAATACCAGTGACTTCGAATCGGCTAACGAGCTAATCGACCAAGTGCTCACCGTAAATGGCAGTAATATTGAGCTGACCAACACCATGGTTTGGCTACAACTATTAGATAAAAACGTTGAACAAGCGACCCTACACCTCAAATCGCTTGCTCAACTCATTCCCCACTCGATTTGGGACTCTGCGGGTAAGCGAGCACTGATCTTATGGGCAGACAGTTTAACCCTCACTCAAAAAGAACTAGCACTTTGGAAACCAGAAGGTGCATGGCAAAGACTCTCTCATTCTGAAAAGTCACACGCACTCAGTAAGCCGTTGTTGAAGCTTTGTCGCACCTTACAGCTCATTCAACTCGAACAACATGAGGTTGCAAAGGAGCGCATTGATAGCATTTCGATGAATGAGTTCTCAGACAATGATGTCGAAGCCTTCTTCTTGTTGGCACTGTGCTATCAAGCCTTGGGTCTACAAGACAAAGTCGATCAAATAAAGCGCCAAATTGAGATCCATCTAAAAGCAGACCACACCAGCCTCGCCCTTTTGCAACGTATGGCATTACAACAAGCAGACAATTTTGCATTACCCACACTAACCAAAGCACCTTTGGCCGCCGTTAGTTGAGCATGCCGTCAAACCCAAATGAGTACGTAAACGACAGGATGTCTTTATGCAGAACAATGCTACAAAAACGAAAACGTGGTGTGTCGCCTTTCTATTGAGTTGCCTTACGGTATTCATGTGGCCACTGCACAGCCTTGCTGAAAGCACACCCCTAGAAAACTCGTCGAATAACCAAGTTGTATTACGTGTCGGCCTGCCTTCTTACAACATGGTTCCTTATAGCTATCAACATCAAACGCCCTCTGGGAACATTGTTTCTGAAGGGCTACTTATCAATATGTTGGACGAGGTATCAGCGAACGCTGGCTTCAAATATCAGATTGAGCTGTACCCAACATTTAGCGGCGTACTCAGTGCATTTGAAAGAGGTGAATTGGATTTGTTGGTCGGTGTCTCTTCGACCAAAGAGCGCCAAGAATATATGACGTTCAGTGAGCCGATGTTCTCGATTCGACGAGCGGTCATTACTCAAAATCTGAAAATAAACGACTTGAGTGAACTGGCAACCGCAAACTTAGCGCTAGAGAAAGGGTTTGCGCTCAATGACCTTCTTCCTAGTTTGCTTCCAGAGAGTCGAATTACCACGCTAGACAGCACACAAGCGGCCTTCACAGCGATTGAAGAGAATCGTGTTGATGCTTACATTGGTGATGCACTTGCGCTTTCTGCGTTACTGCGAGAACAACCTAAAGACTCACTTACACTGTCGGTCCTTCCCGACTTGCCAGCCGATCACTTGCACTTTGCGGTCAAAAAAGGAAAACACAAACTACTCAGCCGAATCAATTTCGCTTTAGAGGACATCAAGGAAGGTTCTCTGCAATCGATTTACAATCAATGGCTTGCTCCCTCTCAACACTCGATGTTGCTGGATTATGGAACATTGAATTTAACTCAAGACGAAAAGAACTGGCTTGATAACAACCCGTCCATCCCTGTAGGCACACACTCCAATTGGTATCCTTACGACTTTACCAACGAGCAACAGCAACACTCCGGCTTATCTGCTGACGTCTTAAATCTAATAAGTAATGTGCTCGGCGTGTCATTTAAAAGTACCACTTACCTAACACCAGAAGCAGCAGAGGTCGCATTCAATAATGGTGAGACTATGGTGCTAACCAACATCACGCCAACCACAGATAAAATCCGATACATGGACTTCACTCAAGCTTACAGTTTTGAACCTTGGGTGTTATTGAGTCGCTCTGATCGATTAGGCAACTTTGCGCCAAGTGGCACCGAAGCGATTGGTGTGATTGAAAGTTCGGGAGGCACAACGGTTCTACCTTCTCTCTGCCTGACTTGCCAAGCCGTCCCTTACATCAATCACGTCAGCGCTTTCCAAGCATTACAGAAAGACGAAATCAGTTTTGCGCTTGCTTCACTTCATCATGCCGCGCCTTTATTGCATCAAGACTATGTAGGGCAATTCAAAATCACCGGCACCATCAACGAACAAAACAGCGCACCACTGGCTTTAGCCGTTAACTTCCGCCACCCCATGCTGTTGAGTATTCTCAACAAAGCCATTGGCGCATTGCCTGCCAATGAACTTGAACGCTTGGAGAAAAAATGGCTGACCTATGAATACCAAGAAGGTTTGTCGCCACGCGAAGTGGCTAAATGGTCGGTGATCATCGGGCTTGGGATCTTTGTGGTCATTTTCGTGATCGTATTCTGGAACCGTAAAATGGCGGCGGAAATCGAGCAGCGAAAAGTCGCAGAACAACGCGCCAAAGCCGCAGAAGCCCATTTACAAACATTGGCCGACAACATTGATGGGGTGGTACTAAAACATATTCAAACGCACCCTCAACAGCCTTTGAATATCCAGTTTAGCTTCGTCAGTGCCGGTGTAACCGATATGTTCGGCTTATCCGTGGATAGTGTAAAAGAGCACCCTCAAAATCTGTTTGGTCTAATCTCTGAGGAGGACTTGCCCCAGTTTGAAGCCAGTATGCTTGATGCTATTGAAACCGGGCATTGGGAAAGCGAACAGCAAGTACAGTTAGAATCTGGTGAAGTGAAATGGGTGAAATTTAATAGCCAAGTATCAAACGGCCACGCTATCGAATGGAACACGGTGATTACAGACATCACCCTACTGAAAAAACAGCAACAGGCTTTAGACAATGCTCGCCAGAAAGCAGAAAGTGCCACCGCCGCTAAGTCGCAATTCCTAGCGACTATCAGCCATGAGGTTCGCACCCCAATCAGTGGGATCTTAGGATTACTGGAATTAATGCAAGAACATCAGCTGAGTGAAGAGTTACTCAACTTACACGGAGGATTGAATCAGTCTGCTCGTAACTTACTGCACATCGTTAATGACGTACTCGATTACTCCAAGATTGAAGCGGGAAAACTAGAGCTTAACCCGACCGAGATCGAACTTGGCAAAGTACTAGCGCGCATCGTACAGCCGCAATCCATTCACGCGCAGCAAAAAGGCTTGGCCTTCCACTATTGGCAAGACCCAAACCTTGCTCAATGGTTGTTTGCGGACGACATACGACTCCATCAGATTCTGAACAACTTCCTCAATAATGCGATTAAGTTCACCGAACACGGGACAATTTCATTACATGTCGACGTCATTGAGAAAAACGAACATCAACAAACAATTAGCCTCACCGTCTCAGACACGGGCATTGGTATCCCGAAAGACAGACAACAAAGTTTATTCCAACCTTTTGAACAAGCCGACAAAACCACCAGCCGCCGCTTTGGGGGCACAGGGCTTGGGCTGTCTATCGCCTTGAAGTTAATTGAACAGATGAATGGCACGATAGAGTTGTCGAGTGAAGAAGGAAAAGGCAGCCACTTTACAGTTACCGTTACCCTCCCAACTTGTACGCCTGAACAGGCAGTCAGCAACGCCTTGGCTCTGCCACAAACCCTGCTATGTACTTCGAATGTTGAGAATACTATTGAACTAGGTGTGGGCAATCACTCTTACGAGGTGTATGTGGTTGGTTACGTGCTTCAACAAGAAGAGCTGTGTCGATATCTAAAACACTTCGGCCTTGAACCTAAGGTTCTGCATATTAATCAAAAGCACCTGCTCAAAGAAATGGTCGTCAAACATCAGCCAAAACACATCTTTGTAGCAATGTCTGTATGGCAACAGTTGGCGATTACCGATGCCTGGATTCAACAACATGCGAGCTCAACACGATTCACCGTGATCAACCAAAATCCAATGCTCTCGCCTGAGCCTTTAGGCAACTCGTGGTGTTTGTCGGTTAATCCATTCCTGCCCGATAACTTGGTTCACGTTCTAACGAAGCCCGTCAGTCACGATAATCTAATCTCGCCATTAGACAACGAAACTAAAGCGCCGATCGCCACAGAGACTCGCGAACAAGCTGAACTCAACGGCAGGCTGATTCTGGTCGCGGAAGATCACCCCATCAACCAACAAGTCATCGCTAAGCAGCTTGAAAATATCGGTGTCCACGCCGACATCGTTGATAACGGAGTGTTGGCTCTGAACGCCTTGAAAGATAAACGCTATGGCCTATTGCTAACCGATTGCCACATGCCCGAAATGGACGGATACACACTTGCCTCAAGCATTCGTCAAATAGAACAACGCAAAGAGGAACTTAATCAAGAAACTCAAAGACTGCCAATCGTCGCGCTGACGGCAAATGCAGTGCAAGGTGAAGATGCTAACTGCTACGCACACGGCATGGATGACTTCTTGGTTAAACCCGTATCTATTAAGCAGATGAGATTAACCATTGAGAAGTGGTTACCCACAACCGACGCTTCCAACCCGACTCGTGAAACTGATGTTTACGATGCAGAGGAATTAGATACACAGAACCAGGAAGTCAGTGCTTCATCAAACTCTTCACCTAAAGACGAGGAAACCAATAAAGACGAAGAAGTCAATGAATTTTCGATGCTGTTCCAAGGTATTGAACAGAGCTTTGAGGATAATCAGAGCCTAGAGGCAAGCGAAGATCTCGTTCCTGCAAGCACCCACGACTCCTTCAGCGATACAAACAATCAAGTGATCGACTACGCCGCACTCTATGATCTCTTCGAAGATCACGATGTAGTAATGACCTTGCTTGATGAGTTTGCCGTAAGCTTCATTGAAGAGAATAAACAGATACACGAGCTGTGGGCTAACAAGGAATACCGAGAACTTAAAACCACGGCACACCGACTTAAAGGCGCGGCCAAAATGGTGGCATGTGACACGATTGCTTCTCCGCTCGCAATCATTGAGGCACAAGCAAACGATCTAGGAACCGAAGCCACGGACTTAGAAAATGTTGAATCAACAATTGACGCATCAATCGAAGAAGTATTGGCAACATTCGAACGGTTTACAGAGGAGATAAACCAACTACGTCAGACAAAAGAAAAGGCTTACTCTTATGAGTAAGCCTTAGAAGTCGTTGCGTCAATACAGACAGCTCTCGCTGAATTATGCAGCGGGGGCGTTATTCACTAGAATTTCGCGAATAGACTTAAGCGTCGCTTCCGTTGAATGGTAATCCAACTCAACTTCACTAAAAATGCCATTCACTTCAAGCATTAACGTTGGGTAAGAAAACACACCCATCGCTTCTTTAAAGCCTAACTGGTCATCTAATTCACTTTCCAATAACTTACTAGAAAGGTCATTTTCAAACTGTTGTACGTTCATGCCTAGCTCTTCAGCCAACTGCAGGTGCGTTTCTTGACTGTGTGGCAACATCGCACGAAGGTAGTACGCATGTTGAATCGCTTCCAGCATCGCTTCATAGTGATCTTGAAAACCTGCGGCAATTACAGCACGGCACGCAGGGTAAGTGCTGCGAACAGGCTTACACTCAGTCCAAAATTCGTGGTTAAACTCGGTACCTAGCTTAGCTTCGATCTGCTTCCAGATCGCTTGCAGCTTGCCTTTCATCTCTTCTGACATCGGCTCATCAGAATCCGGAGCCAAGCCACCCACTACATAGTTAAACTCAATGCTCGCAGGCAATTGTTGCTTCAACAACTCAAGCGTTGGCTTGTATCCCCAACACCAACTGCACATTGGATCATGCACATAATGAAGTTTTACGTTCATTGTTCGTTCCTTATCGAGTCGACTCTTCTATCAATTCCAACAAAAAAGGAGCCTGATTAAGGCCCCTCATTTTAACTATTCAGCGCAAAGGCTAGAGCTTACTCAGCGTCATCACCAGCAACTTTAGCTGCTGCTTCTTTGATGATTGGCTGAAGTTCGCCTTTTTGGAACATCTCAAGAATGATGTCACAACCACCGATTAGCTCACCTTCAACCCAAAGTTGTGGGAAAGTTGGCCATTGTGCGTAAGCTGGAAGCTCTGCACGGATATCAGGGTTTTGTAGAATATCTACGTAAGCAAATTTCTCGCCACATGCCATTAGAGCTTGAGACGCTTGAGAAGAGAAACCACAGCTAGGTAGCTTAGGAGAACCTTTCATGTACAGTAGAATAGTGTTTTCTTCAATTTGCTGTTTGATTTTATCGATAGTTTCCATTGCTTCCTCGTTAATGGATTACGGCTTTTATTGCCTTTATTCTACCCCAAACCAAAAGAATAAAAACCATATAAAAAAAGCGGTTAACAAGCTAAGCTAACAATTCACACAAAAGTGATGAAATAAGCTTTTAATAAAGTAAAAACTTGCTAAACTATATCGCAAGTCAGCAAATTGACCATGGTTGGCAGTATAGCGAGCCATGAATAATAATATCACTGGAAGCAATCGAAAGAGTTAACTCTTTCATATCAATGGAGAATTGAGCAATGGCATTTGAACTACCGGCTCTTCCTTACGCGAAAGACGCACTAGAACCACACATCTCAGCAGAAACGCTAGATTTCCACCACGGTAAGCACCACAACACTTACGTTGTTAAGCTAAACGGTCTTATCCCAGGTACTGAGTTTGAAGGCAAAACACTAGAAGAGATCGTTAAGACTTCTACTGGTGGTGTTTTCAATAACGCTGCTCAAATCTGGAACCACACGTTCTACTGGCACTGTCTTGCTCCTAAAGCAGGCGGCGAACCAACTGGCGCTGTTGCAGAAGCTATCAACGCTGCATTCGGTTCTTTCGAAGAATTCAAAGCGAAATTCACTGATTCAGCAATCAACAACTTCGGTTCTTCTTGGACTTGGTTAGTTAAGAAAGCTGACGGTTCTCTAGACATCGTTAACACTTCTAACGCTGCTACTCCTCTAACAGAAGAAGGTGTTACTCCACTTCTAACTGTTGACCTATGGGAACACGCTTACTACATCGATTTCCGCAATGTTCGCCCTGACTACATGGCTGCATTCTGGAACCTAGTAAACTGGTCTTTCGTAGAAGAGAACCTAGCTAAGTAATCTATTACTTAAGCTACGCTATTTATAGCGAGTTACCTGTTAAAAGCTCATGCCTCGGCGTGAGCTTTTTTGTATTTGTCGTATTCCTATCAATACGAACATGACGAAAAAAATCAGCCAATCAAGCCTGCTTTTTAACCTATTCTTACCTTTCTTAATCGCCCTGCATAAATTCTCTATTCGCCTGTAATTAAAGGCTAAAGTTTGCCGACTCCATGCCGTTAAAGGTGTATCAAACGAGAGGCGTCATGCAAATACATACTTTAGACAAAGCAGGAATCATCAACGAACTGAAGTTCGGCATCGGAATCAGCCAAGCGGTTGAGCAAGGTCGCCGTGCAGATTTCGCGTTGCTGCTATCTATGTTTTCTAATGATGTTCGCGATTGCACGCCCATCGATACCATTGAAGTTACAGAAACAAACGAAGATCGCCTACGCAAGCAATTTGGCGTAGCAGAACCACAGCAACTGCGTTCAAACCAATCTTCATATGAGATTTCAGCGCAACAATCTAATCATTTTCATCAGGCTAGCCTTGCCAGCGCAAAACTCAGCCATTACTTGAAACCCGAAGCCTTGGCTTTTATGCCTGAAGATACGGCTGACTTCCCGGAAGAGGTTTACCAAAACCTTTCAGGTCACGATCGACGTAAACTGGCGAACAAGCATGTCCCTGACTTGCCTCATGCCACACTCTATAACGAGCTATCGACTGCCCAACGTCAGTATCAAATTCAAGCTCAGGTATAACTTCAGCCCCGCTTTCTCGATTTATTTCTGCCTCTCTATCGACTTTGTTCAATTCACTTTCTTAAATGATTCACGTGAGTGATATGAGCCACCAGCCTTGGGCATACTCGAAACACCCGTTGTCGATTACCGCTTGAAGTTACTACAAAATGTGACGTGCCACTAAGTTCATAAAAACTTATTAATTGGCGCACCTTAGTTTGAACCAATTCACACCCATTGTATGAAATTTAACCCATTCTTATCCGACACGGATGATTTGTTTAGGTACTGGGATGGAAATAAAAAGCTCAATCATATTGGTGACATCTGCCGGCTCGCGACTGGGAGGGACGATTGCGAACCACTTTGTTAACCTTGGAGCCACAGTCATCCTTTGTGATAACGATACCGAAGCACTTCAGGCTACCTATTTACAGTGTGCCCGATTCTCTGATTCTGTTTACCACTACCCGCTCGAAAGTCATGACAACCAATCGATTCTCAGCGTGTTTGATTTTATCCAAACCACTTTCAACACCACACCCGATGTATTGGTCAATAACTGGATAAGCTCACCAATGCCAAGCCTAATTGGTGATCAGCCCGTCAGCAGCTTTATTAATGATCTTTCTTCTATGGCATCGACCCTTTTCGCATTTGGTCAAATCAGTGCAGAGAGATTACGAGATGAAAAGAAAGAAGGCGTGATTGTGAACGTGATATCACACGATGATTTTCATGACGTATCTGGCTTAGAGAGCGCGAACTCCATGATCACCGGATTCACACACAGTTGGGCCAAAGAACTCACCCCGTTTAAGATCCGTGTTGGTGGTGTCGTTCCCGCGATTCACAATGCCGATGGCAAGTTCAACCGTTGTCATTGGGCACAACTGCAAGATGAACTCACCCGAACCGCAGAGTACATTATCTCTAATGATTATTTTAGCGGGCGTGTTGTTGCGGCAGAGGTTTAGCCTCGCCTATTCCTGCTCAGATAAAGTTCCTGATCTAAGGGCAATTCACAAATCAACAGCATAAAAAAAGCCCCAGTCTTTCGACTGGGGCTTTAAACTTTTCCCGATAGATAAGTATCGTGCTAGCGAAAACTTATCTCAAAACTAATGCTTACTTATTATGCGTTAGCTTTTTCTTTTTTAGCTTTTGGTGCTTTCGCTTCAGCTGGTTTTTGGTCAGCTTTCTTAAGGATAACTGTAGTACCTTCGAAAGTTTCACCTTCAACGTATGCTTCGCCGTAGTAAGAAGTTGTTAGTACTTCTTTAAGCTCAGTGATAAGTGGGTAACGTGGGTTAGCACCTGTACACTGGTCATCGAACGCTTCAACAGCTAGCTCGTCTAGTTTAGCAACGAAATCAGACTCGTTAACACCCGCAGCTTGGATAGATAGTGGGATGTCTAGGTCTTTCTTAAGCTCTTCTAACCAAGTCAGTAGACGTTCAATCTTCTGAGCAGTACGGTCACCAGCTTGGCTTAGGCCTAGGTGGTCAGCAACTTCAGCGTAACGACGACGTGCTTGTGGACGGTCGTACTGAGAGAATGCAGTCTGCTTAGTTGGGTTATCGTTCGCGTTGTAACGTACAACGTTTGAGATAAGTAGTGCGTTAGCAAGACCGTGTGGTAGGTGGAACTCAGCACCAATTTTGTGAGCCATTGAGTGACACACACCTAGGAATGCGTTCGCAAATGCTACACCAGCGATAGTTGCTGCGTTGTGTACTTTCTCACGAGCGATTGGGTCAGCCGCACCATTTTTGTAGCTTGATGGTAGGTATTCTTTAAGCATCTTAAGAGCTTGAAGAGCTTGACCGTCTGAGTATTCGTTCGCTAGAACAGATACGTAAGCTTCAAGAGCGTGAGTTACTGCATCGTAACCACCGAACGCTGTTAGAGACTTAGGCATGTTCATTACTAGGTTCGCATCAACGATAGCCATGTTTGGCGTGATTTCGTAGTCAGCTAGTGGGTACTTAGCACCAGTCTTGTCGTCTGTAACAACAGCGAATGGAGTAACCTCTGAACCAGTACCTGAAGTTGTAGTGATACATACAAGCTCAGCTTTTTGACCCATTTTAGGGAACTTGTAGATACGTTTACGGATATCCATAAAGCGCATTGCTAGTTCTTCGAAGTGAGTTTCTGGGTGCTCGTACATAACCCACATGATCTTAGCAGCATCCATTGGAGAACCGCCACCTAGAGCAAGGATTACGTCAGGTTGGAAGCTCTTCATTGCTTCAGCGCCTTTCTCAACAACAGATAGCGTTGGATCCGCTTCTACGTCGAAGAAAGTTTGAACTTCGATGCCTTGTGCTTTAAGCAGGCTAACTACGTCATCAGCGTAACCGTTGTTGAATAGGAAACGGTCAGTTACTAGGAATGCGCGTTTCTTACCTTCTAGGTCGCTCATTGCGATTGGAAGGCTACCACGACGGAAGTAGATAGACTTAGGTAGTTTGTGCCACAACATGTTTTCAGCTCGCTTCGCTACAGTTTTCTTGTTGATAAGGTGCTTAGGACCTACGTTCTCAGAGATAGAGTTACCACCCCATGAACCACAACCTAGAGTTAGAGAAGGTGCAACGTTGAAGTTGTACAGGTCACCGATACCACCGTGAGTAGTAGGGATGTTGATTAGGATACGAGCAGTTTTCATCTTGTCACCGAAGTAACGGATGCGGTCTGCGTTAGTATCTTGGTTAGTGTAAAGACCAGATGTGTGACCGATACCACCGATTTCAACCATAGTTACCGCTTGAGCAACAGCGTCTTCGAAGTCGTCTGCGCGGAATAGACCTAGAGTTGGAGATAGTTTCTCGTGAGCGAACTCGTCATCGTAAGAAACTTTACCAAGACCTTCACCTACAAGTACTTTTGTATCAGCAGGAACTTTAACACCAGCCATTTCAGCGATTGCTGGAGCAGGTTGACCTACGATTTTAGCGTTTAGGTTGCCGTCGATAAGAAGCACTTTACGTACTTTATCTGCGTCAGCTTTAGACAGAACGTGAGCTTTGTGAGAAGCGAAACGCTCTTTAACTTCTTCGTATACATCGCTAACAACAATTGCAGCTTGCTCAGAAGCACATACAACGCCGTTATCGAATGTTTTAGACATTAGGATAGATGCTACAGCACGTTTGATGTCAGCTGTTTCATCGATAACTACAGGAACGTTACCAGCACCAACACCGATAGCAGGCTTACCAGAAGAGTATGCTGCTTTAACCATGCCTGGACCACCAGTAGCAAGGATAAGTGCGATACCGTCGTGCTTCATAAGCGCGTTAGAAAGCTCTACAGATGGTTGGTCGATCCAACCGATGATGTCTTTTGGAGCACCAGCTGCAACAGCTGCGTCTAGAACCAGTTTCGCTGCGTCGTTAGTTGAGTTCTTTGCACGTGGGTGTGGCGAGAAGATGATGCCGTTACGTGTCTTAAGAGAAATTAGAGATTTGAAGATTGCTGTAGAAGTTGGGTTCGTTGTTGGAACGATACCACAGATGATACCTACAGGCTCAGCGATAGTCATTGTGCCTAGGTTATCATCTTCTTCTAAGATGCCACATGTTTTTTCGTCTTTGTATTTGTTGTAGATAAATTCAGATGCAAAGTGGTTTTTGATAACCTTATCTTCAACAATACCCATTCCAGATTCAGCAACTGCTTGTTGTGCAAGTGGAATACGAGCGTGGTTAGCAGCAAGAGAAGCTGCGCGGAAGATTGCGTCTACTTTCTCTTGAGAGAATGTTGCAAACTCTTCTTGTGCTGCTTTAACGCGAGCTACTAGAGCATCAAGTTCCGCTAAGTTAGTTACAGGCATGGTGGATCTCCTAAAATAATAAATATTAAAAACTTTTTATTAAATTCGCTGCTTGCCGTTAACCTTAAACACCAGCGTTCTTAGTAAATTGCTTTCAGGGCTGAGTATATTATTTCACAGTGTGAAAAAAATTGACCCAGATCAGTTACCCAAAAAGAATTAACCAGAAAGTAGTAAGGCAATCGCAAAAATAAACTTAAGACTATGATTTATATGGCTTAATATCACACTTTTCGTTCGTGCAAAAAACAAGCAAACAGACAACTTTTTTCTACATTGCGTCATAAACTGTAAAAAAGTTTCATTTTTAGTCAGCTCACTTACATGTATACGGCCAAAACTGTGCTACTGAGAGTATATCCATACCGTTGCAACGAGCTAGAAACTGTCATAATTTTTATTAAAAGCGTGCGTGAGATAACATTTAGTTCAAATCAAGTTACAACACGAAACACGAGAAAACATTTTGCAACACTGACATTACACATCTCACACTCAATTAGTTTTTCTAAAAAATAGCCCCTTCTTCAAGTTAGTTTTTTTCATTCGCTCTCATTGAATTTGTCCCTTACATTACGCACTCTGACAAAGGTCAGATCAAACCCACTATCCTACTTAACGTTACTGGAGATCGCTCTCATGCAAGGTTTAGAACTCGCAATCTTTATGCAATTCTTCCTTGGGCTTGTTGCAGCCGTAAACCCAATCGGCATCATGCCTGTTTTTGTTTCTTTAACTGCTCATATGCCACCAGAAGAGCGAAACAGGACAGCCTTACAAGCCAACATTGCTGTTGCCGTTATCTTGATTGTCTCGCTTGTTGCAGGGCAAATGCTTCTTGATATGTTTAGCATCTCGTTGGATTCATTCCGCGTTGCAGGCGGTTTACTGTTATTGAGCATCGCATTTTCGATGATGAGCGGTAAGCTCGGTGAAGATAAGCAGAACAAACAAGAGAAATCGGAATACATCAGTAAAGAGCAGATCGGCGTGGTTCCACTGGCTATGCCTCTAATGGCTGGTCCGGGTGCAATCAGCTCGACGATTGTTTACGGTTCTCGCTACCCTGCTGCTATTGATACGGTAGGCATCGGCATTAGCATCATTGCTTTCGCTACCTGTTCTTGGCTTTTATTCCGTTCAGCGCCAGTTATCGTTCGCTTCCTAGGTCAAACCGGCATCAACGTTATTACACGTATCATGGGCTTGATCCTGGGTGCGCTAGGCATCGAGTTCATCGCCAACGGCTTACGTAACCTATTCCCAGGGTTAGCATAACGTTTAGCGAAATTGGCTCGTGTATTGCGAGCAATCAAGATTGATATATAGATGAGGCGAGTAAAGCGATTGGGCTTTCACTCGCCTCGTTATTATGAAGCTTGTATAATGACTGTTAATACATTTAACAGAAGATGAACCTCTCCTTATGTCACGTAAGCCACTTAAGCATCATTTGTACGTCATTATCTTTGGCACTCACACTCCAGCCGGACGCGCATTTGATATTTCACTGATCGTTGCAATCTTGGCTTCGCTGTTGGTGCTTATCTTAGAGTCGATCCCTAATGTGATGACCGAGTGGTCACAACAGTTGCGTTACATTGAATACAGCTTTACTGCCCTCTTTACGCTTGAGTATCTGTTGAGGCTCTATTGCTCTCCAAAACCAAAATCTTATGCCACCAGCTTTTATGGTGTCGTTGACCTGTTAGCGATTCTCCCAACTTACCTAGCGATCATCTTCCCGGGTGCTTCATTTATGGGTGTGGTGAGACTGCTTCGTGTGATGCGTATCTTCCGTATCCTAAAATTGGTTCGCTACCTACAAGATTCCAACATATTGCTGCGCTCATTATTGATGGCGAGACGAAAGATTCTGATCTTCTTCAGTACAGTCGGCATCTTGGTCGTTATCTTTGGTGCTTTGATCTTTGTTATTGAAGGCCCAGAGAATGGCTTCACCAGTATTCCTCACAGTATCTACTGGGCAATCGTGACCATCACAACTGTGGGTTACGGTGACATGGTGCCGCAAACCGCATTAGGTAAGGCTATCGCATCTCTGACTATGCTTTTGGGTTACTCAATCTTAGCTGTGCCGACCGGGATTATTACCGCAGAACTCAGTAATGAAATGAACTCGCACAAAGAGTTGGTCAAATGTCCAAACTGCAACCGTTCAGGCCACGATTCTGATGCCATCTATTGTAAACACTGTGCTAGTGAGTTGGCTGATCCCGACAAACGAGTCGTTACTGAAGATAAAGAATAAACGCCCACAAAAAAGAGCTCCTAAGAGCTCTTTTTGTTTTCTTAACTATCAGACTAAAGCAACTAACAACCGTCGGTAAACACTTCGACTTTATAGTCATCGTTGGCTTCCATTGCAGCCGTATACTTTACATAACACTGCGTTTTCTCGATCGCGCTGTTGAAATCATTTGGAAGAACATCCGACAAATATTCCGATCGGGTAATCAGCCATAAGTCAGGGTCACTTACAGGACCATTATTATGCGCAGCCCACGTCCACTCTGTAGTTAGGTCATGAAACCCAGATTCAATCGCTAAAAAGTTTTCCATTCCCCCCTTCTCAACTGCGGGGTAACCAAACGTCACACGCCCGTAGTCAGAGATCAGATAAGACTCTTGATCTTCCATACCCTCAACAGCGGCTTTTTCGAATGCCAAATCAGAGGCTGTGTGAACCGATGCTCCCAACCCTTCTATAACCGAAGCTCTAGCATCATGTTGTATGTTTAAAAACTTAGGCGCTGCAACAACCGCTAAAACACCAATAATGACGATAACAACAACTAACTCGATCAGAGTAAAACCTTTGAGGTTTGCTTTCATTTTCTAGCTCCAACTTTAAGACGCACGAAATGTAAGGTTTTAAAGTCAGACCTCTGTCATCAGATACAAAAAAAGCGCCCTAAGGCGCTTCTTCTTTAATTATTCTCAGAAATGAGGCAGTTACGCTTTCTCAGCGAGAATAATACGTAATGTACGACGTAGTGGTTCTGCAGCACCCCAAAGCAGTTGGTCACCAACTGTGAATGCGTTTAAGAAGTCGTTACCCATAGACATCTTACGTAGACGACCTACTGGTACAGACATCGTGCCTGTTACTTTAGCCGGAGTCAGTTCTTGCGCAGTGATGTCACGGTCATTAGGAATCACTTTAACCCAATCGTTGTGCGTCGCGATGATCTCTTCGATTTCGTCCATTGGAACGTCTTGCTTAAGCTTGATCGTTAGTGCTTGAGCGTGACAACGCATTGCACCGATACGTACACAAGTGCCATCGATAGGGATTGGCTGACCATCTAGGCCAAGAATCTTGTTCGCTTCAACGCCCGCTTTCCACTCTTCCTTGCTCTGGCCGTTTTCACGCTTCACATCGATCCAAGGAATCAGTGAGCCAGCAAGAGGAGCACCAAATTGGTCTGTTGGGAATGAAGATGAACGAATCGTATCCGCGACCTTCTTATCAATATCAAGAATTGAGCTTGATGGGTTTGCTAGTTCAGAGCTTACGCTGTCGTTGATCACGCCCATCTGTGAGATAAGCTCACGCATGTTTTTAGCGCCAGCGCCCGATGCCGCTTGGTAAGTCATCGCACTCATCCACTCGACCATGCCTTTTTCATATAGGCCGCCTAGTGCCATAAGCATCAAGCTCACAGTACAGTTACCGCCAACGAAAGTGTTGGTGCCGCTATGAATACCTTGTTGGATTTGAGCCAAGTTAACAGGATCAAGAGTGATGATTGAATCAGCGTCCATACGCAGAGTAGAAGCCGCATCAATCCAGTAGCCTTTCCAACCTGCTTGACGCAGCGCTGGGTATACTTTTGACGTGTAGTCGCCACCTTGACAGGTAATCACTGCATCTAGCTGTTTTAGGCTATCAATATCAAAAGCGTCTTGAAGTAGACCAGCATCTTTACCGCCTAAAACAGGGGCAGGAATACCAATCTGAGATGTGCTGTAATAAACAGGCTCAATCAGGTCGAAGTCTTTCTCTTCAACCATACGTTGCATCAGTACAGAACCAACCATACCGCGCCAACCAACTAGACCTACTCTCATCGCTCACTCTCCATGTATAAAATTAAAAATTGCTCTCCCCCATCTATAAGTTTTTCAGAAACAGAACTCAAGTGCTTTTTGTCAAAAAGTGTAACTTTTTCGTTTCTTTTAAGTGAACGTAATGAATCGTGCAGTTATCCCTGTGTCGACACTCAATATCCTCATCACCCATAAAGATCTCAATATCGGCAAATTCAAACATTTGCACGGTAGAAATCGTTGAAATTCAGCCTGATCACAAACAGTAATTCCCTCTTTTAAATCAAGGTTACTCAGCATTATATTTTACAAAACGAAAACAACGTGCGACAGAAATCAACATGTAACAATCATGAATTTAACAATATTTTAGATTATGAAACCACAATTGATTGAGTTAACAGTCAAATATCACAACTTAGACGTATTTTTTCGATATAATAAACTAATTACTGTAGTGTCCGTTTCGTACCACACACTATAACGAAGCACTATAAATGCTCGAAATCACAAGAGGCTTTTATGAAGCAGAGTAAAACTTGCCTACCGAACCTATTACAGGTATTCATCGCGTTAGGACTATTTCTATCCCTTGCTTTTTCCTTTACTGCAAAGTTTGACCTTCCAATCCAACTTGCCTTGTATATTGGCTGGTTCATTATCATGGTTCTTGGTGTTCGTCTTGGTCATCAATACAAAGACTTAGAAAAAGCAGCACTCAAAGGAATATCTAATGGCTTAGGCGCAGTTTTAATACTTTTAGCCGTTGGCGCTCTTGTTGGTACTTGGATCTCAGGCGGGATCGTACCGACCATCATTTACTATGGTCTGAAAGCTATCCACCCTTCTATCTTCCTTTTAGCGACCATGATCATCTGTTCTCTAACTGCATTGGCTACCGGTACTTCTTGGGGCGCAGCGGGTACAGCGGGTATTGCGATGATGGGTATTGGCCAAGGCCTTGGTGTTCCAGCACCAATCACGGCAGGTGCGGTACTTTCTGGTTGTTACTTCGGTGACAAGATGTCTCCGTTATCTGATTCAGTGATTCTTGCTTCTTCAATGTCGAATGTTGAAGTTGTAGAGCACATTAAAGGTATGTTGCCAGTTGCGTTAATCAGCTACGTAATTACCGGCATCATGTTTACTGCGTTTGGCTTCCACTACGCGGGCAACGTTGATATGAGCCAAGTAGAGTCTGTAATCAAAGCAATGGAAGTACAGTTCTACATCACGCCTTATTCATTCGTTCCAGTGTTGATCGTGCTTGGCCTACTGGCTTTCCGCATGCCTTCATTCCCAGTGATCAGCTTCGGTTCTCTGCTAGGTATTATCTGGGCAGTGATGATTCAAGAGATAGACTTCCTAACAGCATTCAACACAGCTTGGGCACCGTTCTCTATCTCTTCAGGTGTCGAGTTCATTGATTCAATTCTTAACCGTGGCGGCATGTCTTCAATGCTGGGTTCGGTTGCGGTTATTGTATTTGGTTTAGGTTTTGGTGGCTTACTAGATAAAGTCGGTGTGCTAGAGACTGTCGCTAAGGTATTCGAGCGCCGCGTAAACAGCGCAGGCTCACTAGCAACCAGCACCATTGGTACGGCGTTCATGGGTAACGTGTTCGGTTCTGCGATGTATGTATCGTTAATCCTTACGCCAAAAATCTGTGCGAAGAACTACGACCGTTTAGGCTACAAACGTAAGAACCTGTCTCGTAACGCTGAGTTTGGCGGCACGCTAACGTCGGGTATGGTGCCTTGGAGTGATAACGGCATCTACATGGCGAGTATTCTAGGCGTTGCGACGCTGTCTTACGCGCCGTTCATGTGGTTAAGCTTCATCTGTATCATCGTGACTATCGTGACGTCTTACATGGGCTGGTTCGTTGATAAGTGTGAACCAACGGCGCCAGCACTTGAAACTGAAGAAGCATCTGAGCTGACTAAGCAACAAGCCTAGCACTTCATCGTTCAGGGCGTTAGAACGTAAAACAAAACGTTAATGGTATAAATGCAAAAAGAGCGCCCTAGAGCGCTCTTTTTTATCTGCTTGATTTACTTATTTGTTGGCGGTTCGTTTACCCAACCAATAGCCGATACCTAACGGTGCAAAGAACACCACTAAGATAAACAAGATGAAGTAGATAATCACACCTTTGATCAGCTCCATCAGCTTATCAATCGCAAGCACGACCACCTCTTGAGATACACGATCTAAATCCTGAGTGAACAGTTCTCTTTCAGATGTCACGATACCAGCAATCTCGATGCGTTCTTTCTCAATCATCTGAACCAGAGCTTCTCTCTCACGCGTCACCATCTTTTCCAGTGCTACACGCTCATCGCTCAGCATTGCTAACTTTTGGTCTGTTTTATCGCTGAGGTCGTTTAGCAATGGCTGCATTTCTGTCGACATAATAGAAGCCAGTGTTTGCATGTATTCAGGGTTGTTCTCAATGAAGTCCTGCATGCTTGCTGACGTTTGACGAAGGCTTTCCAGTGTCATCGACAAATCTTCACCCGTGAGTGAGCTGTTCATTGCAACCAACTCGGCTTTCCAGGTCATCAATTTTGGCGTTTGGTCAGCCATTAAGCTTAAGCGGTCTGATGCATCGCTCATGGCTTCTGGCATAGTACCTAGGCTCTGAACGATTTGAGATTCGTCTTTACCCAGATAAGTTAGCCATTCACGATAAGCAGGCGTACTTCTGAAGGTTAGATCTTTAAAAGGATTACTCGCGGCAAACTCTGCAACGAATGCTTTGCTCTTCTTGAAATCACTTGAGCTCAATACGCCCTTTGCTAGCTTCTCAGCTTCTTGGTCAAGAAAACGCGCTGTTTCTACAGCATCATCGGTCACAAACAAGTCAGCACCGTCACCTTGGGCGTAAAACTGATTCATTTGTGCAGTGAACACCCACGAGTCAATTAAGGCTGACATAGGAGAAGTTTGATAAGCCGCTTGCTGTAAGCCTTGCTCTGCGTGGATCTTCCAAAGCAACACATAAGATTGATGCAAAGTGTCATCAGCCGGGTAAGATTGCGCGATTACGTCCGCCGAGTCTTCTACTCGTGTGAAAAACATCTTGGCGTATTCACGCGTCATGAGGCGAGCATTCAGCTCTTGTTGAGTGAGAGGCGTCGTCTGACTATCTAACTTAACTTCTAAGAGAGAACAACCACTTAGCACAATGCTAAGCACCAACACCATCCAACTTCGACTCGAAACTCGTAACATATAAACCTCTGACAAAGACTAAGGGCGCGGATTGTATGAGCACTTCGTCAGAGTATTGTCAAAATTCCTACAAAAGTTAACGTTGATTATCTAAATATGCATGAGCAGAATCTACTGAGGCTTTTATTGCCTGCTCTAGCTCTGTTAAATCATGCTCACTGATGGCTCTTGATTGCTTCATCGTCATTTCGATACTCGCCGCAATGATTGCTAATCGAGAGGCTTTGATGCTACCCGCCACGCCTTTTAGGCTATGCACAACACGAGCAGCTGAGGTTTCATCTTTGGTCAGTAGCGATTTAAACTTCTCATAATCATCAGCGTGATCTTGTACAAAGACACCAAGCAACAATTCGACAGACTCTGCGTCACCATCGAGTGTTTCTAACATGTCTTCAATATCAATCGCAGGTTTTGAATCCGTGACACTGGCGACGTGTTTCTCTACTACTGGCGTATCTTCAATATTTTGTTGGATCGCGGAGTGACTCGGCACACTAAAATTCTGCTGTGATTGAAAATCGGAATGTTGGCTATCTGCAACTTCAGAAGCGTTACCAGCCGGTTTTAAGACCGAGGAAGCGGCACTGTGATTCGATTCATGAGATACGCTGTCTTTTTCGCGAGCAACATTTCCAGAATCGGCTTCTCCTAGCTCAACCTCCGCATGAGAAGTTCGGGAAGCACTTGGCTTACTTGGTTCGATTTCAGGCTCAGGATTGAATTCTTCGTCTGTTTCTTTTGTCAATTTTTTTGCATTAGCGCCCCATAAAACCAACGCTATCATCGCCACTAAGCTTAAACCAAGCATCACCAATAATAGGTTAAATTGACGATCGTGAAACTCAGCTTCAAGCTTGATGATCTGCTCGTTGACCGAATTTTTCTTAATCTTATCAACCAAATAGTTAAGTTGAGCGTAATCACTCAGCAATGCAGATGCATCTGCCAGCAACTGTTGAATAGCATCTTGTTCTTCGGTTTCTAATGCATACGACTTATCAAGAATAGAATCAAAGGCGCGATAAGTGGCAGACGAGCTTTGATTATCAGAATACATTGCTTCGAAAACCACCACTCCAAATTCATTCAGTAGCGGTTTTAGCTTAGGAGAGAGCTCAGTATCGGCACGCAAGAGCTTGATGTTATCTACAATGTCTTGAACCTGACTTTCGATTGGGATGAACTCATCAAACTTTTCTAGAAATTGGTCCGCAACGTAAAGCAGTTGATTCACATCAGGACGAAAGAAGGCGTGTTGGAAATCAGATTCAATCTGCAGCCTGATCGAGTAAACCAATTGAGCATCAAGTGCGAGGTCATTGATTCGAGACACACGCAGTGGCTCCGAGAAATAAAGCGATTGCCTTAGTTCATTAACGCGAATACCGAGTTCTTCAATTTGAGCAAGAGAATGTGTGTAGGAACGGCTTAGATTGAGAAGTGCTAATGAAGGCAGTAGCCACAGAGCCAAGAGCACAACCAAGAAAGTGGCTGGTTTTTTAAAGCGATTGGGCTTTGCTACTGATTGTTCCATCTATATTCCTTGTGCGTATTTGCTGTCAGCCATTATTGGTAGCTAAAAGACTCAGCACAGAACAAGCGACAACATCCTGCTGCCGCTTCTACCCGTTAACTTCGGACTATGACTTATTGCGAGTCAGTTGATCACGTAAGTTCGGTGGTGTGCCTTTAATTGTTAGCGTGTCTGTCTCCGGATCGTAGAAGATACGCTCGCCTAGAAGCAGACTATCAAAACTAACATTCAAACCGCCACCAGCACCAACAAATTTTGTTAGTTTACGCATAGTTGCGCGATCGGCTGGGAAGCTATCTTCTAACTCATAGCCTTGCTCACTAGTATAGTCAAAGAAGCTCGTGCCATCTGTGCTTGCTGGTAATTCGCCAGAAAGCTCACGAACTTGCACTTCATCGCCCGCTTTTAGCTGCTCGTTACAGTAGTCTGCAACCTGCTTTTTGTAGCTGATCGCTTCTTCTTTCTCTAATTTAGAGTCAGAAACAAAATCTTCTACCGCTTGCATCAACACTTGGTTTTGCTGTTTAGCATCTAAGCCAACTTCAGCCTGAAGAAAATCTAGGAAGAAATCCGCGACTTTACGGCCAACACGTCCTTTAATATAAGTTAAGTAACGGTTTGACTCTTTGTCTGTCTCATAAGTCGACAGGTCTAGGCGAGCTGCGATATCCATTTTAGAGATATCTAGGTAGTCAGTTGCGCTAATATCTAGCCCTTCTGTCACCTTTAAGCTTTGGTTTGAAGGCAGCAGACCGATGAAAAGGTAATCTGTCGCAAGTGACTGATATTCAGCCATTACCAAGATACCTTCGTCAGCGAATGGGTACTTTGATAGCTCGTCTTTTAGACGTTGCGCACTCTTTTGAGAAAAATCGTAAAAGTTTGTCTCACCAGCACGAAGTTGATGCAACCACTGCTGAAATTCGCTGTCAGATTTGAAAGAACCAAACCCTTTGCCTGCTTTTGAATTAAAAACACGGTGAAGTTCAGCAACTAGGCTTTCAGATGAAGCATCGTTTTCTAGAGATTCAGCACGATAGTTAACAATCAGTTCATCCTGATCGTTCTTGCTCAGCTGGTGTAAAATTACGTTGGAAAGGTGAAGGCTCATAGTGAAAATATTACCGTTCAGGTTTCAGTTGTCGTGCATAGTAGGTTATCATAAGCCGCTTTTACTATCATTATTAGAGTCCTTATGCCGATTATATCTAAATACACAGATGAACAAGTTGAAAAAATCCTAGCTGAAGTAGGTGCTGTACTATCTAAGCACAAAGCTTCACCAGAACTTTCACTGATGATCGCTGGAAATATCGCAACCAATGTCTTAAATCAGAATGTTGCTGCTTCACAACGCAAAGGAATTGCTGAAAAATTTGCCGAGGCTTTAATTTCTTCTCTTGAAGATAAAAAGTCTCACTAAATTTGATTGACGGATAAAAGAATTATAAATGGTAGACAGCGCAAACTCATATAGCGATCGTGTATCTCGACTGGTTGGTTGGGGTCACTGGTTTGCATTTTTCAACATCATTGCTGCGATGTTGATTGGTACTCGTTATATTACTCAATCTGCTTGGCCAGAAACCTTGCTGGGTCAATTCTATTTGGCTGCATCGTGGGTTGGTCATTTCGGCTTTTTAGTGTTCGCGCTCTATCTATTAGTGCTGTTCCCGCTCACTTTTATTCTTCCGTCGAGGAAGTTATTACGTTTGGTTGCCGTTTGTTTCGCGACCATAGGTTTAACTGTCCTACTGATTGATACCCAAACGTATCAAAATATAAACCTCCACCTGACGCCTGTCGTGTGGGAGGTTTTATTCAGTGGAGAGGAGTCTGCATTCACATCTGACTTGCAGCACCTCTTCATTGTTATGCCGCTTATCTTCCTACTGCAACTCGGTCTGTCTGAGTGGGTTTGGCGTAAGCAGCGTAAACTGTCTCATAAACACATCGGCCGTCCAATTACCGCCGTATTCTTCTTGTGTTTCATCAGCAGCCACTTGACCTACATGTGGGCTGATGCGTATTTCTATAACCCGATTACTAGCCAAAAAGCGAACTTCCCACTGTCTTACCCAATGACAGCGAAAAGCTTTATGGAAAAACATGGCCTATTAGACCGTGAAGAGTATCTACAGCGTTTAGAAGCGAACAAAGAGAACGTAAACATAGTTAGCTACCCGCTAGAAAAAATTCAATACAACCGCCGCAGTGATGATCTGAATATCCTGATGGTGAGTGTAAACAACCTTCGCTCTGATGCACTTAATGCCACAGCGATGCCAAACAGCTACGCTTACGCGCAACAGTCGATCAATTTCACCAACCATTACAGTTCAAGTAACGATATGTTTGGTATTTTCGGCCTGTTCTATGGCCTTCCGAGCAGCTACGCAAGCAGCATCGAAGCACAAGGCTCAAGCGCAGTACTGTTAGATGTTTTAGACAATCATAATTATAAGTTTGCCGCTTTCAGTGGCGACAACTTTGACGATGCACTTTACTCGGAAATCATATTCCGAGGCCGTGACGTGATGCCAGAGCAAGCAACTTATGATGACCAAAGCGCGATACAAGCTTGGTCGGATTGGATTCAATCACCACAAGCTAAACGCCCTTGGTTTAACTTTATTGAACTGACCACGCTGGATAACTTCTCTAGCTACGATTCAAGTTCTGAATCAGATTCGACATTGAGCACAGCAGAACGTTTTGCGGCAGACTATCAGAAATCTGCTCAAGCGGCCGATGCTCAACTAGCGACTATCTACGCTGAACTAGAGCGCTTAGATCTTATCGACAATACGGTGGTTATCATTACTTCTAACCACGGTACTGAGTTTAACGAAACCAAAACCAACAGCTGGGGTGCAAACTCTAACTACAGCCGTTACCAATTACAGGTGCCTCTATTCATCAACTGGCCTGGTAAGTCTGCTTCTGAATACACTCACCGCTCTAGTCACCTAGATGTGTCGGTAACGCTAATGCAGGAGCTGTTAGGCGTGTCATCGAACCCAACGGACTTCAGTAGCGGTCGCAGCCTGTTTGATGAGCGTAAGAGAAAATGGATTCTAGCGGGTGATTCTCGCGAGCTTGCACTGGTTACTGATCAGCAAACAACGGTGTTAGATAAATTTGGTAACTACAAATTGTACGACCAGAACTACAAACGCCTGAAAAACGTAAGCCCTCGCTTACCAGTGTTGATGCAAGGCCTCACAGAGCTGCAGCGTTTCTACACAAAAAATGACTAAATGATCATCAATGAGAAAAGGGAAGCCAGTGGCTTCCCTTTTTTATTGCCGTGAATGATTAGAAAACAAGCAACAAAACAAAATTATGAAAATTAAGGGTTTACAAGATCCTCCGCCCCTTATATTATTCACGCCACTGGAGGGATGGCTGAGTGGTCGAAAGCACCGGTCTTGAAAACCGGCAACCGTTAATAGCGGTTCTAGGGTTCAAATCCCTATCCCTCCACCACATTAAAGAAAGCCGCTGAGAAATCAGCGGCTTTTTTGCATCTGAAGCTTTTTAATATTGGAAACTAGGTTATCGACTTTCATCCTTGTCACAAAAAGCCACAAACCCACCAGTCTTATCTGTCGTACTTTATTGTTGTCCTCAATTCGCGCTCAGCCAACAAATCGATATCTAAACCAGACCATCTATAGCCTGCGATTGGTTTATCACACAAACAAAGCTCATCGCCAACATTACAAAGATGATTTTTAACCGCAGAACTTCGCCTCCACGTTCGATAAAAAGCACAACAAATAGCCATTCAGCACAAAATTATCGAAAAGCGTTCATAAAAAAAGCAGTCAGTTGATAAGGGTATTTACAAGCGAAAGCCACCCTTATATTATACGCGCCATCGGAGGGATGGCTGAGTGGTCGAAAGCACCGGTCTTGAAAACCGGCAACCGTTAATAGCGGTTCTAGGGTTCAAATCCCTATCCCTCCACCACATTAAAGAAAGCCGCTGAGAAATCAGCGGCTTTTTTGTATCTGAAGTTTACGTATCAGGCTTACACAGCCTTTTCACTACGCCACCTTTCGGCTCACTTCAAAGCGTCCTATCAGTTGGTCTAAGCGGCTCAATGCATTACCCATTAACGAAACTCGGCGTGCGAGTTGTTTCGTCGACAGTTGTAGGTCAGAGATAGAACGTTGGGCTTTGTCTGCCGTTTGTCCATTTTTCTGACTGTTCTCATCTAGGTTTGACATGGTCGTAAAAAGATCGGCTACTGCTGCTTGAATTTGCTCACTGCGTGCGTTCGAGTCGACGGTTAAATTACCTTTACTCACATTCTCGACGCCTCGCTCCATAGACTCTACTGCGCTGCGAGACTTAGTATGCAGCTCTTTCATTAAGTCACTAATATGGTTGGCGGCTTGTGAAGTTCGGTCAGCTAAAGTTCTTACTTCAGAGGCAACCACAGAAAATCCTCTTCCGTGTTCACCTGCTCTTGCTGATTCTATGGCCGCGTTCAATGCCAGAAGGTTCGTCTGCGCTGTAATGTCGGTAATGATGTCTATAATGTCAGACACTTTGGTCATTTCATTATTCACCTCATTCACGCTGTGGGCTGAGCTTTCTACAATATTCCGCACAATCTCCATGCCTTCAACTGATTGATTGTATTCCTTCTCCGCATTAAGAACGGCTTGCTTCATTACTGTATCCATTTGCGTAGCCGAAACGGTCGCATGGGTAATTTCACTCTGTTGATACTGACTTAGGTCCAACATATTACTGAGCGCCTGTGATGCATCATCACTGGTTTGCTTCATCACGACACTGCGACGAAACATCGATTCCGATACTTCCCTAACTTCGTGGCTCGCATGAATCAAGTCACTCACCGTGCTATCTAAGTTATCGATAAAGCTGTTAGTCCATCGCCCCAAATTACCAAGTTCATTATGACTGAATGTGGTTGGGTCAAGCCTCCTACTTAAATTGCCATCACCTTCGGCTAAGGTTTGCATCACCCCAGTCATTTCATGAACCTTATTTGCTAACGGTTTAGCACTCACTAGACGGAATAAACCGAGAGCGAGAAGCGCGCAAGCGAACATGACACCGCTGTGTAGAAGAGGAGTTAACGTATAAAAGTTAGCAAGCAGCAATGGAACAGACAAAGGCAATAACATGCAGCCGATAAAATGTTTAGATAAGGTGTAACTGAGACTTCGATCTCTATAGACCTCTTCTAAGTCGGACTCACACATCATGCCGAAGGTGTCTGGTGAACCGTCGAGCTGAAAAGTAATACCTTTGCCGATAACCGGTATGTGGCGATAGTCGGAATACCCTGGGTAACCGATAAACAGGTTGCTGCCATTTTTGATGGTTTCTCTGACGCCGGGATGAAGTTGATTCGTGGCAGGATCCGTAAATCGAATCTCAAATTCGGTGTGCTGTTGGATCTTAACCGTTCCCCAGTCAGTATGAATCCCTTGTTTTAAGTTCTCGCCATGTGAAAAGGTATTATCTTCAAAGCGGGAGCGAGAGAGCGCAACACCTGGCTGAATTTGAGGGTCATGAATAGAGTCGACCATAAAGATATAGTTATCACCCGACTCACTATAAATATGCCCCGCTTCTCGCTGAATAATGTCACCAATGACATCATTAGGAACACGACCACATAAGAACTGCTGAGTCCCTTCGTCCCGAGAAAAGGGCACATAAAACATCAGCGTGACTTGATCATGAAACGATGAACTCGAAGCTCCTACGTTCAACGTGCGTGGGTCCATATACGGCCCGTGTAGATAACGCTTCGATGCCCCTTCGGCTAAAGCCTTCTTATCTGCGAGAGTGGCTCCGATATGGTCGTGATAACTCGATGCTTGCGCGACACCTTTAGAATCGACGATCGCCAGCTCAGAGAAATCCGTGCCACGTTTAAGAAGACTTGATAATGTACCTTCCGCCTGTTCTTCCGTTCGACTTGCCAAATAAACGGCAGAGTCTTCTAAAAAGTCCCATTGGTTCTTCACCCAATTATGAAGAAGTTGCACTCGAGTATGGGCGATACTTTCAAATGTTTGCTCGAGCTCTTCTGTCCTACTTCGATTTAGAAAACAGGCTCTACGCATTGCCAGTTTACCTGTTACGCCAAACCACTTAAGCCAACTGCGTTCCTTGTCCGTCAGGTTCATTTACATCCCTTGTGTTTTTATATTCACATGGGTAAAGCAATTTACAGACCAGAATTAATCACACAAATACGTAACTAATTAATAAAAAAGTAATTTTTGCGCATCAAGGTGGTGCAAGCCATGTCTTTTTTGGTGCAGCAGATGCTTCTTCATTATCACCTTTTTAATGAGATTTCAGTGGTTAATTTGAGAAGCTAATCGTAAACATGATGAGCCGCTTTCAATAGTTGCATGTGAATAGGAACCAGATCTTCATGCTGTGTTCGATAGCCACCACCAACAACACACGCCATCGGAATAGATTCTGATTTCGCTAATTCAATCATCAAGCAGTCGCGTTCAAATATGCCTTGAGTAGACACATTCAAATAGCCCAGTTCATCGTCTTGATGGATATCGATGCCCGCATCATAGATGATGAGGTCAGGTTGGTGATGAGCAATCGCCAGCTTGGTGACTTGTTCGAAACACCTTAGAAACTCTTCATCTTCAGTTTCACGACTTAACGGCACATCTAAATCCGACAGAGGTTTACGTGCCGGGAAGTTTTTATCACAGTGGAAAGACAGAGTAATAATCTCATCGCTATCTTGGCAAAGAGTCGCTGTGCCATCGCCATGATGAACATCACTATCGACAATCAACACTTTATCTATGTGCTCAAAGGTCAACGCTTGCTTTGCTGCCAGCACAAGATCATTCAACAGACAAAAACCACTGCCAAAATCATGATGCGCGTGATGGTAGCCACCACTCAAATGAATCGCTAAACCACTCTCTATCGCCATTTCTGCGGCCAAACAAGTTCCTCCGCTGGAGTAGAGCGTTCTTTCAATCAGTTGCTCACTCCACGGAAAGCCTATACGCCTCATCTTTGCCGCAGGTAGGTTTCCAGAAACAAGCAAATCCACATACTCGCTATCGTGTACCTGTTTGACTTGCTCAACCGAAACGGGCGTTGGTTGGAACACTTCAAACTTGCTGTTCCATAGTGGATCGCTATCTATTAACGCCTCAACTGCGCTATGTAACAACTGGTATTTGTTGATTGGGTAACGATGGCCCTCAGGTAAAGGCAACTGCGAATAAATTGGGTGGTAAATTAAAGGAATCATAATCGGGTTAATTGCTTATCTTTCTCAAAATCATAACAGCCTCAGACTTGGCGACAACACAAATTAATGATAACAATTATCATTATCTTTAAATATATTCAGAGAAAGTAATGAAAAACTTAATACTTACCCTTGGGGTGATCTGTGGCTCAGCGACAGCAGTAATGATTTTTGTCGGAATGCTAATGGCCAGTTGGTGGGCCGTTGATTTTCTGGTGTTAAGCCATCAAACTTAACTAATTGAACTGAAAAGGAATCACCATGAGCGTTATTTTTATTACTGGAGCGAACCGCGGCATTGGCTTAAGTCTGACTCAACGATACTTGCAAGGTAACCACAAGGTATACGCAACCTACCGTGACGCCGCTTCAGCAACAGAACTGCTCTCACTTGCAGATCACAACAGCGACCTAACCTGCATTCAGTTAGAAATAACCGATTACCAAACGGTGAACCAACTTCCCTCTCAAATTCCGTCGATTGATATCTTGATTAACAACGCTGGCTACTATGGGCCAAAAGGTTATGGATTGGGTAATACCGATGTAGAAGAGTGGCGACGTGTTTTTGAAGTCAATACGATTGCGCCATTGAAGCTTGTCGAAACGCTATTACCTGTTCTAGAAAAAAGTGACGTGAAAAAGGTCGCTTGCTTGTCTTCTCGAGTAGGCAGCATGACAGAGAACACCTCCGGCGGAGGCTACATCTATCGCTCCTCTAAAGCGGCTCTCAACTCCGTTGTGAAGAGTTTAAGCAACGACCTAACCGATGGTGGCTTTACTGTGTTAGCACTGCACCCAGGTTGGGTACAAACCGAAATGGGTGGGCCAAACGCTCTCATCGACACCGACACTTCGGCATCTGGCCTTATCAAAGTCATCGAATCTGCTAATACCGAAGTAAGTGGTCACTTCTTCAATTTCGATGGCACTGAAATAGACTGGTAGGCTCCATATGAATCCTCGCCTTCTTCCAAATTTACTGCGACGTTCACCACTGGTTTTGTTAACCGTGGTGATCGGTGGGTGTTTTGGGGAAGGCCCTGGAGACTTGTTTGACGACTACCAAACTAAAATAGCCAGAGTACAAGACGCTGACGAGATAAAAGAGAACTGGGAATTTGAAAGCCTACCGAGAAAACGAGAGCTGTTACTGGATGTCCCTTCGCTCTCTATCGGGCTCATTGACAGCTATCAGCTTCGCCAATGTGGATTGTTCAACCTGATTGCCGAAAGGAACTCAGTTCTCGGAAAAGTCGCGGACGAGTTCCGAAATTATGATTATCAAGTCGCTCTACTGGAAGGTGTGGGGCAATGTTTAGCGAATAACGAATTAGACCCAGAGATCGTAGAATTACTAAAAGAAATTGAGCAGCAGAAACTCGCACAGTTTCCACTACATCAATGGAATCTCATCTATGCCAGTGATGCTATGCAGTCGCAAATGCGGGGGAGTCAGTGGTTACGTGCTGATATTGGCGATCAAGTGAGACAGACAAGTGACGCCCTAAAACATATCAATCAAGCGTTAAACACGTCGCTCGTTTCGGGCAAAACCATTGAAGTTCAAGAAGTTCTGGAGAAGAGTTCAACGCTTGGAGATTTGTACTACTCACTCGCTCGAGCCTCAATTGAACTCGATACCATCACCAAGCAACTCACAACCTTTGATGCCAATATCATCTGCGGGAAACAACGAGACACTACTAAGTTTCGTTATCTCAACAATGTGTTCGAACAACAGTATATTGGTAAGGTTCAACCTTACATGGCACAACTGGATGGCTATTATCAGCAGTTAGCATCGCAGCTTGTTATGTTTGATGCTCAGCCAGAATTGCACAGCTATTACTTTCCCATCCAAGATACGCACCAAGCCTTTCGCACATCGACTCGCCGCCATGTGGATTACTGGCAGCAGTTGTTTAAGCGTTGTGGACGCAAGGTTGGACGCTAATCCCTCTACCGATAAGTACTAGCTCTTAGTGCCCTTTTTAGCGGAAGTACCTTTCTTCGCATACGACCCGTTCTTGGTATAAGACTTCTTCGCACCACCTCCTTTACGACGTTTAAAAGCAGGTCTGTCGACTTTAGGAAGGTGGCGGAGTGATTCAGGAACCTCTCCAGTTTTTACCTTGCCCATCAAACCATCTATCTTGCTTTCCAGCGCTTGCATGAAAGGTTGATACGCTTGATTGCGTTCTGCCATGCCTTGCAACTGGTGTTCCCAATGAGCTGTCATGTCAGGAAAGGTCGAATCCTCAGGTAAGGCATGAATCAAGCCTCGACCAGCAGGGCTACTATGAATACTCTTACCTTGGCGCGTGAGCAGCTGCCTTTTAAAGAGAGTGTCTAGAATGCCTGCACGAGTCGCTTCTGTTCCAAGACCGTCCGTCTCTTTCAAAATGGCTTTCAGGTCTTTGTTCGCAACAAAACGCGCAATACCCGTCATCGCTTGCAGCAACGTCGCTTCTGTAAAGTGTTTTGGCGGCTCGGTTTTCTTATCGCCAATGACACCTTCACGACAGGTGAGCACAGTCCCTTTATCTAGCGGTGGAACCGTATCAGTACCATCACCTTTCTCTTCGGTGTCCGTTTTGCCCATCAACACTTTCCAGCCAGGGTTGATAAGCTGACGTCCTTTCGCGATGAACACGCCACCAGCGATATCAAAAACCAACTTAGCGTCTGCAAAAACAGCCGGTGGGTAGAACTGCATCAGATACTGGCGGGCGATTTGTTGATAGATTTTCATCTCATTGGCAGACAAACCATTTACCGATGATTTCTTCGGAGTAGGAATAATCGCGTGGTGAGCATCAACCTTGCTGTCGTTCCATGCTTTGGATTTAAGTGAAAGATCTGCGCCTTGAGCACCACTTTGCAGCTCTTTCGCATTATTAGCGATGGCGTCTACGATCGACTCTCGCTGCGAGTAGTGTTCTTTAGGAAGATAGCGGCTGTCAGAACGCGGGTAAGTGATGAGTTTGTGCTTCTCATATAAAGACTGACAAGTGTCTAATACCTGTTGAGCACTCATACCAAAACGTTTAGACGCATCAATCTGCAGGGCTGATAGAGAGTAAGGAAGCGGCGCGGCTTGTTTGCTTTGCTTCTGCTCTGATTCCATCACGGTCGCAGGTTGATTCGCAATTCGCTGAGCGACGTTTTCAACCAGCTTTCGATTGAGCACACGACCTTCTTCATCTTGCCACGGCTTACATGCTTCGCTTGGCTTCCAACGAGCACGAATATCAAAGCTCTGACCGTTGTTGTGGTAAGGAATCAAGGCATGCAGAGTGAAATAATCTTTCGGAATGAAGTTCTCGATTTCTTCATCACGCCTCACCACCAAGCCAAGTACTGGAGTCTGCACACGCCCTACCGACAAGACGCCTTGGTAACCCGCTTTTTGACCAAGCAAAGTATAGGCGCGAGTCATATTCATGCCATACAACCAATCGGCTCTAGAGCGTGCTAACGCAGAAATAGATAGTGGGATAAAGTCGCGGTTACTGCGCATTTGAGAGAGCGCACGTTTTACGGCAGGTAAGTTCAAGTCACTAATCAGTAGCCTGTCCATCGACTCTTTCTTAGCCTTAGAGACTTTGCAGTAATCGATCACTTCATCAACCAGTAGCTGCCCTTCTCTGTCTGGGTCTCCGGCGTGAACGATTTGAGTAGCGTCCTTCAATAGCTTTCGGATCACCGTGAGCTGTTTACTCGATGTCTTACGAGGTCTTAGCTGCCACTGCTCTGGCACGATAGGAAGATCGGCCAAGTTCCATTTCTTATAACGGTCGTCATAAGCATCTGGCTCAACCTGCTCCAATAAGTGTCCAATACACCAAGTCACCACATCTCCATTGCCACATTTGATAAACCCTTGGTCTTTCTTCTGTGGATTAGGCAGTGCAGCGGCGATCGCGCGGCCGAGGCTTGGTTTTTCAGCAATAATAAGGCGAGACATGTTTTTCCAGATGCTACAAACAATTAGGGTCACATTATCTAATGTGACCCTAATAAATCAAGAAAAACTGGTTGTTTATACAGTTAACATTCAAAAAACTACTGACTACTAAATATGCACTAATTAAAACATGCCTTATACAAACTTTAGTAACCAACTGCGTTGTTTTGAATCTACCAATAACTATGCGGCCACAGCCGGCAATGACTCTAGAAAAAGCAACGATTTTTACACTATATTATTGGTTTTATTTATTTTTTCTAAAGCGAGAACTAGCGTAATAATATTGAATTGATCTTATTCAGCGTTCTCTTTTTATTGATCTGAATCAAAACTAAAAGTTGGTGGTTCTCGTTAAATACGACACAAGAAAGCAGATAAATAACACAAAATAAAGGACAAAAAAATCAAACGAACACAACATGTTGTACTAAGGACAAATCGAATTACGGGAGGTAAGATGCAAGAGTCTAAGCAATAAAAAAGCCCACACAAAGGCGGGCTGATTTATCAGTCACATACACGTTTTTAGCAAGAAGATTGCAGTCTTCTGAACTGAGAGTACGATGACATATTACATTAATAATCATATCAAAGTTCACGCTAAAGACAACATTCGACAATCGCATAACGAAGGCGGTGTTTATGAAGTTGATTGAGTTAACAACTGTTTTACTCAACGTGGTAAGAACAATCTACTATCTTGTGCTTATACCACTTATCATGTTGGACTTAACAAGTACGCTAACAGTCTAGTGATCGAATCAGCCCCTAGTGGGCTGTATCACTGCTTGCTTTCATGAAGTCCTGTCTAGCAAGGTTCTTTCTAAAAATGATGTGCTGCACTGAATATTCAATTCAATAGAATTCATAACCAACAAGTTCACAATTCCCCACAGACCTAAGTCATTTTCAACGTAGTGCTCTTTATAAGAACTCAACGAACTTAGCGAAGTCGCGCTCTGGTACTTTCATTGGTGTACAGCCCGGAGTACCTAGGTAAAGGAAACCAACGATTTCGTCGTCGCCTTCTAGGCCAAATGCTTGATGCACTTCTGGGTGGAACATCCATTTACCTGAACGCCAAAAGCCTTGGAAACCTTGTGCGACAGCGGCCATTTGCATTGCTTGTGCCGCGCAACCTGCAGAAAGATGTTGCTCAATCGCTGGTACTTTCTCGTGCTCAGTCACTTTAGCAATCACGGTGATCACCATAGGAGCTCGGAACGGCGCTTTCTTAACTTTCTCGATCACCGCTTCTTCGCTTTCATCCGCTTCAGCGGCACGAACTAAGATATCAGAAAGTTTCTGTAGCCCTGAACCTTGCGCGATGACAAAGCGCCAAGGTGTTAACGCACCGTGGTCAGGAGCACGTAAGCCCGCTTTGATGATGTTTTCCAACGCTACACCTTCAGGTGCCGGATCAGAGAGTTTTGCGATAGAGCGTCTGTTGAGCAATAGATCCAAAGCATCCATTTGAAGTCCTTACTATTTCTTTATTATTTGTATACTTGAACTTTAGCACAGAATACAAACGATAATAAATCTCAACCACCGCCCATTTAGGTTAGATTAGAGACAATAAAGGCTCCTAAATCTATGACTTAGGAGCCTTGTTCAAAATCTAACTCAGCAAACTAAATAACAATATCTTCCGATAACATTATAGCTTGATAGTTGATTCTATAACTTAATCGCTAGCTCAACACCTTGACGGATAGCACGTACTGCATCCAGCTCACCGGCATAATCGGCACCGCCTATCACGTGCAGTTTGCCACCAAACTCTTGCCACATATCTTCGAATGGTCGAACCGATACCTGACCTGCACACACGATGACGGAATCGGCATCAAGTACCTGTTCTTGCTTACCAACGCTGATATGCAGACCTTGGTCATCAATCTTGTTGTAGCTTACACCGCCCAGTAGATTCACACCGCGTTTTTCTAGTGTGCGTTTGTGAATCCAGCCCGTTGTTTTACCCGGACCTTTACCAACACGACCCGCTTTACGCTGCATTACCCAGACTGTCTTATCGCTGAACGAATCAGGGTAAGGGTAAAGTCCGCCTGGGTGTTCCATATTCTTATCAATGCCCCACTCATGCAGCCAATCGTCTAGGCTGTGTGACGTCGGCTCTGTCAGCATGGTTGCCACATCGACACCGATACCACCAGCACCAACAATCGCGACCTTTTCGCCTACTGGTGTCTTTTCGCGAATCAAGGTTTGGTAATCGACCACGTTTTCTTGGTCAATACCCTCAATATCGAGCTTTCTTGGCTCTACGCCGGCCGCCATCACGACTTCATCGTACTTCAACAACATCTCAAACGTTGCTTCGGTATCCAATTTCAAATTCACACCCGATGCGTCTATTTGGTTAGCAAAATAACGAATCGTTTCTCTGAACTCTTCTTTACCCGGGATCTGCATTGCCAATCTGAACTGGCCGCCGATACGGTCATTTTTCTCAATCAAATCAACCTTGTGTCCGCGCTGCGCTAACGTTGTCGCACAAGCTAAACCTGCAGGGCCTGCACCGACTACCGCAATGGTCTTAGTCGCTTGCGCTGGCTGAACAACAATTTCAGTTTCGTAACACGCGCGTGGGTTAACCAAACAGCTCGCGCGTTTACCTTTAAACACGTTATCCAAACAGGCTTGGTTACAACCGATACAGGTATTGATGAACTGAGCTTGGTCTTGAGCCGCTTTGTTGACGAAATCAGGGTCCGCCAAGAACGGACGAGCCATAGACACCATATCAGCCTGCCCAGAGCTAAGAATACGTTCTGCTTCTTCTGGTGTATTGATACGGTTACAAGTGATCACCGGGATAGAAACGTGCGGTTTAACTTTCTCGGTTACCCATGAGAACGCACCACGTGGTACTTGTGTCGCGATAGTCGGAATACGTGCTTCATGCCAACCGATACCGGTATTGATAATGGTAACGCCTGCTTCTTCAAGCTTTTGAGCCAAGAGAACAACATCTTCAAAGGTGCTGCCTTGCTCAACCAAATCGAGCATCGACAGTCGGAAAATAATAATGAAGTCGTCACCTACTGCTTCGCGAATCGATTTAACGATCTCCAGTGGGAAACGCATACGCTTCTCATAAGAACCGCCCCATTCGTCGTAACGCATATTGGTACGTTTACAGATGAATTGGTTAATCAAGTAACCTTCAGAACCCATGATCTCAATGCCGTCGTAACCCGCGACTTGAGCAAGTTCGGCACTGTTGGCAAAGGCACCAATGGTCTTTTTGATTTGACGAGGGCTCATCTCACTCGGAGCGAACTTAGCGATAGGCGCTTTAATGCCAGAAGCACTTTGCGCGAATGGGTGCATCGCATAACGACCTGCATGCAATAGTTGAAGCGCAATTTTACCGCCGTGCTTGTGGACGGCTTCGGTAACAACTTGGTGCGCTTTAGCGTGCTTTACTTTACTGAATTCAGCACTGAATGGGGTTAATCTGCCACGTAAATTAGGAGAGAAACCACCTGTAACAATAAGACCAACGCCTCCTTTTGCTCGCTCTTCATAAAACGCGGCGAGTTTGTGTAGGCCTTCTTTATTTTCTTCTAAACCTGTGTGCATTGATCCCATCAATACACGGTTACGTAACTGAGTAAATCCAAGATCGAGTGGTTCAAGTAAATGTGGGTACATGGCAGACATCACTTCTATTATTTTATCCTCGTGGTCTGACCACAGTATAGTTCAATTACCAAAAGTTCAAACAACCGTTTACATTTTTGTAACACCGATCATAATGCAGAGCGTATTAATCGTTCAAAAGTCCTTAATTTGACTACACTTAATGAGAATATATATCGATTAACAATTCTTGGTATAGTTTGAGCTTGGGAATTATCGTAGGATACTAAGCAGTTCATATTATTGAGATTAATGGTACTACGGCTTGTTAAAGCGACGTGATCTCACTGCGGAGACAGAATGAAAAAAATATTCAAATTTATAGGCATGATCTTTAAAGGGATTTGGAAGCTCATTACGTTTGTGCGTCTTGCGCTTGTTAACATCATCTTTTTACTCAGTATTGCCATCATCTACTTTGTGTACTTCCACTCAGATACGGCTCAGCCAACGGTTCCACAACAATCGGCTTTGGTGCTCAACCTTTCTGGTCCGATTGTAGAACAAAGCCGCTATATCAACCCGATGGATTCCGTGACAGGTTCACTGCTTGGCAAAGACCTTCCAAAAGAAAACGTTCTGTTTGATATCGTTGAAACGATTCGCTATGCCAAAGATGACGAGAACGTAACGGGCATTGTATTAGCGCTTAAAGAGCTACCAGAAACTAACCTGACCAAGCTTCGTTATATTGCTAAAGCACTGAACGAGTTTAAAGCAGCGGGTAAGCCGATTTATGCGGTGGGTGATTTTTACAACCAGAGCCAATACTACCTAGCCAGCTACGCGACCAAAGTATACTTATCGCCAGATGGTGGTGTGCTTCTTAAAGGCTACAGCGCTTACTCGCTTTACTACAAAACCTTATTAGAGAAATTAGACGTGAACACCCATGTGTTCCGTGTAGGTACTTACAAGTCTGCCATCGAACCTTTCATTCGTGATGACATGTCAGACGCGGCAAAAGAATCGGCTTCTCGTTGGTTAGGCCAACTATGGGGTGCTTACGTTGATGATGTGAGCCATAACCGCCAAATAGACGCGAAAACGCTGAACCCAAGCATGGACACTTTCTTGAAAGAGCTTGAGTCTGTCGATGGTGATATCGCGAAACTGGCCGAAAAACTGGGCTTAGTGGATGAACTAGCGACCCGCCAACAAGTTCGACTAGAACTTGCAGACGTGTTCGGCAGTGACGGTCAAGACAGCTACAACGCATTTGGTTACTACGAATACCGTACAACTATGCTTCCAGACATGAACAGCGAATCACACGATGTTGCTGTGATTGTGGCAAGCGGTGCCATTATGGATGGTAAACAACCTCGCGGCACTGTTGGTGGTGATACCACCGCAGCCCTACTTCGCCAAGCTCGTAATGACGACAAAGTTAAAGCAGTTGTACTTCGTGTAGACAGCCCAGGTGGCAGTGCGTTTGCTTCTGAAGTTATTCGCAATGAAATCGAAGCGATCAAACAAGCAGGTAAACCGGTTGTGGTTTCTATGTCTAGCCTTGCTGCTTCTGGTGGTTACTGGATCTCGATGGGCGCAGACAAGATCTTAGCTCAACCGACCACGCTAACAGGCTCGATTGGTATTTTCAGCGTTATCACAACCTTTGAGAAAGGCTTGAACGATATCGGCGTTTACACCGATGGTGTAGGCACCTCACCTTTCTCTGGCCTTGGTATCACAACAGGCTTAACTGATGGTGCTAAAGACGCTTTCCAAATGGGTATTGAAAATGGTTACCGCCGTTTCATCAGCTTGGTTGGAGAAAATCGCGGTATGGACGTTAATGCTGTCGACGAAATCGCTCAAGGTCGTGTATGGACAGGTCAAGATGCAATGCAGAAAGGCTTGGTCGATGAGATTGGTGACTTTGACGATGCGATTGCAGCAGCGGCTTCACTTGCAGAGCTTGAAAGCTACAACATTTACTGGGTAGAAAAGCCACTTTCAGCAACTGAACAATTTATTCAAGAATTTATGAACCAAGTTCAGATGTCGATTGGGCTAGATATTCAGTCAATGATTCCAAGCAGTTTACAGCCTGTTACGCAGCAGTTAGCTCAAGATAGCCAACTATTAGGTAACTTTAACGACCCACAAGGCCGTTACGCTTTCTGCCTAAACTGCCAAGTTCAATAAGTTAAACCTATAAGTCATAAACCAAGAGGCGCCTGTGTGTTAGGCGCCTCTTTTTATTGCATGATAATTCGCTATAATCGCCCACCTGTTCCCTACATCACACTAAGTATTAATCGCCATGGAAAGAAAACACATCTATATCGCGTACACCGGCGGCACAATTGGCATGCAAAAGTCTATTGACCACGGTTATGTTCCAGTCGCAGGTTTCATGGATAAGCAGCTTGCTGGCATGCCTGAATTCCATCGCCCAGAGATGCCTGAATACACCATTCATGAATACTCTCCATTAATGGATTCATCAGATATGACACCATTGGATTGGCAGACTATCGCTGATGATATTCGCGCGAACTACGATAAGTACGATGGTTTCGTTATCCTGCACGGTACTGACACAATGGCCTACACCGCGTCTGCGCTGTCGTTCATGTTAGAAAACCTTGGCAAACCAGTGATTGTAACCGGCTCTCAGATCCCTCTGGCAGAGCTACGTTCAGACGGACAAGCAAACCTACTGAATGCACTGCACATTGCAGCTAACTACCCAATCAATGAAGTGACACTGTTCTTCAACAACAAGTTGATGCGTGGTAACCGCAGCACCAAATCTCACGCTGATGGCTTCAATGCGTTTACGTCTCCAAACCTAAATCCATTGCTAGAAGCGGGTATCAACATCCAAATTAGCAATAACGTTGTGGTAAATGAGCAACCTAAAGGTGCGTTCAAGGTTCATAACATTACTCCGCAACCTATCGGCGTAATCACTATGTATCCGGGCATCTCACACGAAGTGATCCGTAACACGCTACTACAGCCTGTTAACGCAATGATTCTGCTTACTTTTGGTGTCGGTAATGCCCCACAAAACCCAGAGCTACTTCAACACCTAAAAGACGCATCCGAGCGCGGTGTAATTGTGGTGAACTTAACTCAATGTTTGGCGGGTAAAGTGAACATGGGTGGTTACGCGACGGGTTGTGCACTTGCAGAAGCTGGCGTGGTGAGTGGCTATGATATGACACCAGAAGCGGCGCTGGCGAAGTTACACTACCTATTAAGCCAAAACCTAAGCTACGAAGAAGTGAAGACTCAGATGCAACAAGTGTTGCGTGGTGAGATGAGCTTATAAGCCTTCGCTTAAATGCGAGTAAACAGAACGCTTGAATGCGAATAAAACGGTTTAACGTGAACTAAATCGTTTTACTGCTTATAAATAAACGGCTTAACAGCAAAAGGGGTGGCACATTGCCACCCCTTTGTTGTAATTTAAGCTTAATGATTCGGGTTAACCCTAACAATATCTTCTTGGTCTGACTTAAACTGTTTCTTGAGTTCAGACTTAGATTTAAAGCTAATCTCACCACCAGCTGCAATTGTCATGTGCTGAGCTTCAGAGTTATGTTTAGATTGGTATAACATAACCGCCTGCATACACGAGTCGCGCTGTTCTTTTGAGAGCGCCGTACCTTCTGGCCATTTACCCGTCTCAACTGCGTAAGTTAAACGTTCGTAGACCTCGGGTGTCATTGCGCTAAGAAGTTGTTCTGCATCCATGGTAGAGCCTTAGTTTTAACAATTTTCACCAGAAAATAACCCGTAACAGAATTGAGTCAAGAACCTGACCGAAAATAAGTGTATTTGATCACAAGTGAAGGAATATGAAAATTATGAAATGGTTGGCGATGAGCCTATTGCCTTTCACTCTGGTTGGGTGTCTTGAAGGGAACAAAAATACCGATCAACTGTGCCAAAGTAACCCAGGGCTTCAGTGCGAACAGTTGAACATGAACGATGGGCAATGTCGTGTCGCACGTACCGACTTAATCTGGCATCGCTTTGAAGTTCAAAAGCAACCTACCGAAATCAACAAGATTAAAGAGTTCAAGTTAGTTACGGCTTATAAAAAATGCTTAGAGCTTGCTGCACAGATTGAAACGATTGACCAATCTAAACTGCAAGAACGCCGCTTTACCTCTTTAATGCACAGTATTGAAGAGTCTGAACGCATTGTTGAAGAGCTAGCTCAATCAGACACGCCTGAAACACTCTACTTCCTATGGTCACAAACTGGCGACACCAACGCAAGGCGCAGTTTCTTACAGTTAGAAGGAACAGAAGCATTAAACACGGCAGATATGCAATACGCCCTAGCCACCTTCTATACCACCAGAGATCATACTAAAACGCTTAAGCTGCTTAATAATGCCTTAACTTTGTCGAGCAACTCAGCCGTTAATACTGAGATCTTTAAGTCGATGGCCAGCATCAACCATAGTTTGGGCCATATGGAAAAAGCGTATGTCTGGGCAATGGTTGCCAAAGAGTTTGATGTACCAATTGCATCAGAAGCGGAACTGGCCGTTCTCTATCGTTTTGAAGATTCAAAATACAAACAGTTAAATAAAGACGCCGACAAAATTGTCGAAGCTATTGAGGATGGTGTCTACAGCCCAACGATCGTCCCGAGTTATTGATCGCACCGTCTATATACATAAAAAAACAGCTACCATCATGGTAGCTGTTTTTATTTGTACTAAAGTTAACTCTGAAATTCTGAAGTCTTGGGCAATTCAGTAATAGTCGATCAGCAAATGCGACCTGTAAGGATTAAACAATAGTTACAAGTTATTTCGTACTTTTGTCATTTTTGTTGAAAATTAACGACACCGAATTAACACAGAAACGTTCACCGGTTGTCTTCGGTCCATCAGGAAAAACGTGACCTAAATGGCTATCACAAGCGGTACAACGGATCTCTACACGCTTCATTCCGTGACTTAGATCCTCTATATAGCGTACAGCTTCGTCATTCACTGGTGCATCAAAGCTAGGCCAACCGCATCCAGAGTCGTATTTGTTATCCGACAGAAACAAAGGGCTTTCGCAACATGTACAGCTATAGACACCTGTGTCTTGGTTGTGTAGTAACTTACCGCTATATGGGGCTTCAGTACCACGTTGACGACATACTGCAAACTCGTCGTCTGATAGGCGTTCACGCCAGTATTCATCAGGCTTTATCATATTTCCTCCCTTTTGAATCACGTTAATATCTCTCCACATTCTCATTTATTATATTTACTTTTTTCTATAAAGGCTTGCATATGAGTCGTTTTGTAGCACATACTTTCTCACTAGAAAACATTGTACATATACACTCATAAGTGAATCATCATTTAGGGGTATTTTACCCAACTGGAAGGGTACAGAGCCACTCGCAATGGTCAATTTTCAACCACTTACACCCAATTGTTAAGAAAAGCGTCGCTTTTTTTTGACATTAAACAAGTTAAGTCGGATTATCTATTGCAGATGTATACTGGATTCTGTAATTTTACTACCAGTTATCTTTAATCAGAAATTAAGTTGTGGAGCAACTACAATGACTATCAAAGTAGGTATTAATGGTTTTGGCCGTATCGGTCGTTTCGTATTCCGTGCAGCGCAAGAGCGCAATGACATCGAAGTTGTTGGTATCAACGACCTTATCGACGTTGAATACATGGCATACATGCTTAAGTACGACTCAACTCACGGCCGTTTCAACGGTACTGTTGAAGTTGAAGGCGGTAACCTAATCGTTAACGGTAAAACTGTACGTGTTACAGCTGAGCGTAACCCAGAAGAACTTAAGTGGGACGCAATCAACGTAGACGTTGTTGCTGAAGCTACTGGTCTTTTCCTAACTGACGAGACTGCACGTAAGCACATCACTGCTGGTGCTAAGAAAGTTGTTCTTACTGGTCCTTCTAAAGATGCAACTCCAATGTTCGTAATGGGCGTTAACCAAGCATCTTACGCTGGTCAAGACATCGTTTCTAACGCTTCTTGTACTACTAACTGTCTTGCACCTATCGCTAAAGTACTTAACGATAAGTGGGGCATTGAGTCTGGTCTTATGACTACAGTTCACGCTACTACAGCAACTCAAAAAACTGTAGATGGCCCTTCTGCTAAAGACTGGCGCGGTGGCCGTGGTGCTTCTCAAAACATCATCCCATCTTCAACTGGTGCTGCTAAAGCTGTAGGCGTTGTTCTTCCAGAACTAAACGGCCTTCTAACTGGTATGGCTTTCCGTGTACCAACTGCTAACGTATCTGTAGTTGACCTAACAGTTAACCTAAAAGAAGCTGCATCTTACGAAGAAATTTGTGCTGCAATGAAAGAAGCTTCTGAAGGCGAAATGGCTGGCGTTCTAGGTTACACAGAAGACCAAGTTGTTTCTCAAGACTTCATCGGCGAAACTCAAACTTCAGTATTCGATGCTAAAGCTGGTGTTGCTCTAACTGACAAATTCGTTAAAGTTGTATCTTGGTACGACAACGAAATCGGTTACTCAAACAAAGTTCTAGACCTAATCGCTCACATCTCTAAGTAATTTCTTTTTAGAAATAGCTTTAGATAAGCATTAGCGAAGACTGTTTTGAGCAGACTTTGAAAAAGGCGACCTTAGTGTCGCCTTTTTAATACCTGCTATCTTTTAAACCGCGTCTATCTAACTTCATCGAGATAGCCCAAACGCAAAATTCAATTCTAATACTGACTCTTGCTTGTTACTCACGAAAGTACAAGCACCGCTCTAGTCAGCATTTGAATTCAATTTCCTTAGAAGGATCATGTAATGGATTTATCAACTCTACCTGCACTGGCTGTACTTTCTGACAACGTCACTATCGTTGAACACGAAGGTGTAAAACTGGTTCGCGTTATCCACGATAAAGCAAACGCAGCGATTTCACTGTTTGGCGGCCATGTTGTGTCGTTCCAACCGCAAGGCCAAGAAGACCTTATTTGGATGAGCCAACAAGCTAAGTTTGATGGCAAAACAGCACTGCGCGGTGGTATTCCAGTATGTTGGCCTTGGTTTGGCCGCATTGCAGCACCTGCACATGGTTTTGCTCGTTCAAGCGAGTGGCAATTAGTTGAGCACCGCGAAAGCGAAGCTGGTGTGATTGTAAGCTTAGGTCTTAAGCCTAGCGAAGAGACGCTGGCAGTATGGCCTCATCAGTTTGATGCACGTTTAAATATTGAGATTGGCGATGAGCTGAAAGTAACATTAGATGTGAAGAACACAGATTCTCAACCATGGACTTTCTCTGGCGCGCTGCACACTTACCTAAACGTCGGCGATATCCACAACACAACGACCACAGGTATGGGTGCTGAGTACATCGATAGCCTACAAGGTAGCAAGATCTGCCAAGGTGGTGCTGAACTTGTGCTAACCGATACGATTGACCGTGTTTACACTCAGCCAGAAGCGCAAATCTTTGTTGCTGACAAGAAGCTGGATCGTACTCTAACGGTTGAAAACCACGGCCATAACTCTGCAGTATTGTGGAACCCGTGGGCGGAAGGAGCTACTAGTATGGGCGACATGCAAGACGACGGTTACCTAACCATGCTATGTGTTGAATCAACACTGCACGCACCAAGCCTAGAAGCAGGCAAAACGTTACAGCCAGGTGAAAGTCACCAGCTGATTACGGTGCTCTCTTCAAACGAGGCTTAAAAATAAGCTCCTAAGTAATCTAGTTCGAAACAAAAATGCAGCCATATTGGCTGCATTTTTTTATCCGTCTAATCTCGCTCACACCTAAGCAACTGAATCTTTTCACCGAAATAGAATCCTCATCTGTTCAAATCAACGCCAGCTTACGATTTATTCATTTAATTTATAAATATAACTATCAATTCATTAATTCTTATCAATTACTACCGATAAATAAGTTCCTATGATAGAAAACTCAATAACAAATTTACCTAAAACCACTTAACAACACCTCAATGAAGACAGGATAGTGAATTCATGCTCGAGAAATACAAAAATCAAAGTGTTGGCTTCCAACTTAAGTTGGTCATTTTATTGTGCTTGCTTATCGCCTTTAGCTCGATAGCGACCCTCGTTTATCGTAATGCCTCACAGGTACTTTTAGAGAACACATTAAAGGAGCATCAATCAAAAGTAGAAGCGATGGCCAAAACCATATCCGGCCAATTTGACGCCTACCTGCATACCGCCAAAGTTTTAGAATCTACCTTTCGCAACGGTTACTTAGCAGGTGTTTACGTAGAAAACTATGATGTTGAGTTTAGCGGTCACTCCATACCAAACATGACTCAATATGGTGAGAGCCTGATCAACGATACCAAACTAGTGGATAGCTTTACCCGAGACACAGGAGCCGTTGCTACCCTATTTGCCCCATTTGGTGACGATTTTATCCGCGTATCTACCTCTCTAAAAAAACCTTCAGGCGAGCGTGTAGTTGCCACAACTCTCGGCAAAGATCATCCCGGTTACAGCAAACTGAAAAGTGGCCAACCTTATTACGCTCAAGTAAAACTTTTCGGTCAACGCTACATTACCTATTACGCGCCTCTTATGAACGCACAAGGTAAGGTCAATGGTGTATCCTTTATCGGCTTACCGGTTGAGGAAGCAACACAAAGCCTGTTTGAATCTTTGCGCTCGGTATCATGGGGCGATACTGGTTACACCATCATTGTTGATAATGAGCAAGAGCACCAAGGCCAGTACTTACTGCACCCTACTCACGCTGGCGGCGGTAAATCGATAATTGACGTTGCTGATTACGACGGGAATAAACCTTTCTACCAGATATTCGAACAATCATCTGGATTGATTCGATACCCATATAAATTCCAAGAAACGGTTGGTGAAAAGTACCTGGTATATACCGAAGTTCCCGGTTGGGACTGGAAACTACTTGGCGGTACATTCATTAAAGAGGTGACCAAGGGCAGTGACGATCTGCTAAAACTTATCGCGATCATTTCGGCCTTGATTGCCGCCGCGACAATCGTAGCGTTAACCTTCGTATTGAATCGCACGCTCACGCCGCTAACGACTTTAAACGAATACATGCTTCGATTAGGTAAAGGTGAAGTCAGCCTGCACATTCCAAACACCGGCAAGCAAACTAAAAACGAGATCAGCAACCTTAATACTGGCGTTGCAACTATGGCAGCTCAGCTGAACACCCTAGTAGGCGAGATTCGCGCGACCAGCGATCAAGTCCAAAACAGCTCGAGCAGTGTGTCACAAGATGCCAGCCACAACTTAACGCAGTCTGACCGCCAACAGGCGCAAGTGGAACAAGTGGTGACAGCAATCGAAGAGATGGCGACCTCTGCGGAATCCGTAGCACAGCAAGTCAATAGCATTGCTGAAAACGTTCGACTTGCGAATGAAGACAGTCAACAAGGTCTAGAGGTGGTTGAGGGAGTATGTATCGATGTTGCTCAGTTAAATGACCAACTCGATAAATCTGCATCTGCCATCGAGCAAGTAAGTGCAGACAGCGAAAGCATACAAACCGTCACTAAGATGATCGACGATATCGCCGAGCAAACTAACCTGTTAGCGCTAAACGCTGCGATCGAAGCCGCACGTGCAGGTGAACAAGGCCGTGGTTTTGCTGTTGTTGCTGATGAAGTAAGAACACTCGCTCATCGTACTCAAACATCAGTGCAAGACGTAGTAAGCATCATCGAGAAGCTAAAGTCTTCGACCAACAATGCCGTGAACTTGATGACACAAAGCCAATCAAATGCCAACCAAGTACTTGATAAAGCGCAAGAAGCGGGTACGGCATTGGAGTCTATTGCTTCTCAAGTTGAGTCAATCGCTTCTCAAGCTGAAACAATTGCTGCTACATCAGAGGAGCAAGCTCAGGTTTCTCAAGAAATTGCGGCCAACGCGCATGCGATAAGCGACCTCAACCAACAAAGCCGTGAGACCAGCGCTCAGACATCTCGAAGTGCTGATGAGCTTCAAAAGCAAGCGGAATCGTTGAAAAATCAAGTGAACTTCTTTAGCTAATTATTAATAGACGTTCCATTAAACAACTCACTAAGCATCAATAGAGCCAGCCATCGTTGGCTCTATCTCTTCATGAATTATCACTAGCTAAGACAACTGCGTTTATTCTAGCGCCCCACTATGCTTCCTGTTAAAATTTTGGACTTGAAATTTCTACCTCGAGTTCGCAATGACTTACCAATGCCCTTTGTGTCACCAACCTTTATCTCAACACGATCGTACGTTTAAGTGTGAAAAGAACCATCAGTTCGACCTAGCGAAAGAAGGCTATGTCAATTTGATGCCAGCACACCACAAACGCTCAAAAGATCCAGGTGACAATAAAGAGATGATGCAGGCACGTCGTCGCTTCCTTGAAGGCAACCATTACGCTCCAATGCGCCAAGCAGTCGTTGGCTTATGCTCTAGCTACCTGCCAGACGCTGACCCTAGCCTGTTGGATATTGGCTGTGGCGAAGGGTATTACACCAACGAAATCGCGTTGAACCTTCAAAATAAAAACGGCGCGATTTTTGGCCTAGATATTTCTAAGATTGCTATCAAATACGCCGCTAAGCGCTACCCTGCTGTCGACTTCTCTGTTGCCTCTAGTCATCGTCTACCCTTCGCTGAAAACAGCTTAGACGGCATTCTACGCATTTATGCACCATGTAAGGCAGAAGAGCTCCAACGTACCATCAAAGACAATGGCGTCGTGATCACCGTGACACCAGCCAGTCGACACCTATACCAACTGCGTGATGCGATTTATGACGGCGTTCGCTTGCATGACGAAGATCCAGAAGTGATCGAAGGTTTTACGCTTGAGCACCAAGAGCAACTAAACTATATGATGGAACTATCGGGGTCAGATGCATTCGACCTGCTACAGATGACGCCGTTTGCTTGGAAAGCGACAGAGGAGTTTAAACAACAACTCACCAAAGCTGAGCAATTCAACTGTGAAGCGGACTTTATGCTGAGAGTGTATCGCAAACAGATTTAACTGATATTGATTATCGTTTGCATTGAAATGTCATCTTGCCTCCTTTAATATGCGTGTTCTTCAAGGAGGCATTTCATGCAACGTATTATTCTTATCGGATTAGCTACCCTGCTTACGGCTTGTGCTAATCAACCTTCAAACAGCACTTCTCAACAAGTGGCTAACACGCAAACGGACACCGTTTCCACATTCTATGATTACCAGTTTGCGTCTCCACAAGGTGAAACGCTTTCTCTCAATGCTTTACCCGAACAGTTGATTGACGCTGATGTGATCCTTATTGGCGAATGGCACACTCACTCGGCAATTCATCGTTTCCAAACCGACTTCTTAAAAGCGCGCCGCAACGCAACATCAAACATTGCGCTTTCAATGGAACAGTTCACTCGAGAACATCAAGACACGCTAAACCAATACTTAAACGGTGAAATTGGTGAGCAAGTGCTTATCTCCAAGGCAGCTGCTTGGCCAAATTACGAAAGTGATTACCGCGCACTGGTTGAGTTTGCTAAAGCGAATGATTTAGATGTTATCGCAGCAAACGCTCCAAAGCCTTTCGTTCAGTGTATTGGCCGTAAGGGATTACCTTACCTAGAACAGCTTTCTTCAGAACAACGAAATTGGGTTGCGACTGAGGTTAATATTGGCGATAGCCCTTACAAAGAAAAGTTCATGGCTTCCATGCATCACGGTACGCCAGAGCAAACAGAAAAGCAGTTTGCCGCTCAGGTTACGTGGGACGAGACCATGGCTGAATCGATTGTTAATTACCTAGCGTCAAATCCAAATAAGCAAGTAATTCATGTAGCAGGCAAGTTCCACACTGAAGGTGGCTTAGGCACGGCGGCTTCGATTCTACGTCGTAACCCAGATCTAAAAGTAGCAGTTATTAGCCCGGTTGCTGAGTTCTCATCGGATACGACTGATTACCAACTAAAAGTACTTTCTCCACCGGCACGCTTTGTTCAAAAAGAGAACCGAATGAAGGCATACAAACACCTATCTAAGCGTGGTGCCGATCTTAAGTGCGATTAAACTCGCGATTCAGACTTAAGCTTATTTTAAGTTTAAGTCTGACACCTTAAGAATTTGCTCAAAAACGCTCCAAGACAAATATAAATATCGGCATAGGAATTGCTTAAATACCAAGCAGTTTTGATTAAGCAGAAGTAAATGTAATGTGCGAATAAAAAACATCACTATCGATGATTAATTGCACAAGTTTTTCACACCTCTGCCGATACTATATTTAAGGATAGGTAAGGAGAGCGATATGACGCCAGTAGGAACGAGTAACACTCAGCTGTATTCACCGTCGCAAATGAACACACAAACCAAGAGTACCGAAGCTGAAAAGCCCGCCCCTCTTAAGGTTGAGCAAAATACCGTTAAGCTCTCTGATGAGGGCAAAGCCCTATTATCGGCTCTTAAAGAGATCGATAAAGAAGCGAAGAAAATCGAAGCGGAAAACGAAACCGTGACCGATAAGGTTGAGTCATTTGCTCACGGCGCACTAGGTATGGATCACCCTGATAAGATTGAAGAAGAAGACGATGGTTCTTATTCAGCAGGGCAATACCTGTCCGCAGCGGCAACCGTTGGTGGCATTCTTCTCGCTCTGATTTAACGTTACCCTCACTCTACACTATCCCTTCCACTGCCCTCTTTTGCATTGGCACCTCATGCCTTGCCTATTACTCTTTGCCAAAAGCAATTTGTCGTCACGACAATAGACCCGATTTGTTCTAAAAAACGAGTTCACTTCATAATTCCTCTCTCATTTTAATGGAATAATACTCGTGAAAAACACTTTTGAGCTTATTGATAAGCCAACCTTCTTTGGTGCTATTGCACTCCTACTCACGATAGTTTTCCCGCTCATTTTGTTCCCGACTCAGGGTGCAGACTGGATTGCGGTTGCGAAAACATTCATGACTGATCAACTAGGATTTCTATATCTTGCGCTAGGTCTCGCGGCTTGTGCATTTATGGTTTACGTTGTGTTCAGTGATATGGGACAGATTAAACTGGGCGAAGCTGATGAAGAGCCTGAATTCAAAACTGCATCATGGGCAGCAATGCTATTTTGTGGTGGTATCGGTGCAAGTATCTTGTACTGGGGCTGTATTGAGTGGGCTTACTACTACCAATCACCTCCTTTCCAACTAGAGCCGGGCAGTGAAGAGGCAGTTCGTTGGGCAGCAACTTACGGTTTGTTCCACTGGGGACCAATTGCTTGGTCTATCTACCTAATCCCTGCAATTCCTATTGCTTACTTTTTCTACGTACGTAAACAGCCTGTTCTAAAGATCTCTAGCGCGTTAATGCCAGTTCTTGGTGAGCACCGCAGTAAAGGCGTACCTGGAAAAATCGTCGATATCCTTTTCATTTTCGGTCTACTTGGCGGCGCAGCAACAACATTAGGTTTAGCCGCTCCTCTTATTACTGAAGGTCTGAATCACCTATTCGGTCTACCTAAAAACAACCTAACGCAAGTGATGGTGCTTTTAGTTTGTACTGCGATTTTTGCTTACTCTTCTTATGCTGGATTGGAAAAAGGCATCAAGATCCTAAGTAATATCAACTTCTGGGGTGCTATGGGTCTGTTGGTTTTCGTACTGATTGCGGGTCCAACTATCTTCATGCTTGAAACCGGTCTAGATTCAATTGGTCGTCTACTGTCTAACTTCTTCGTGATGGCGACATGGGCGGAACCATTTGGTGGCTACGGTACATTTGAAAACACCCACTTCCCACAAGACTGGACAATTTTCTACTGGGCATGGTGGCTAGTATTTGCACCGAGTATGGGTCTATTTGTTGCGCGCATTTCTCGCGGCAGAACCATCAAACAAATGGTGTCAGGTTCGATCTTCTTCGGTTCACTGGGTTGTTTCTTATTCTTCATGATTCTAGGTAACTACGGCTTATCACTTCAGCTTTCTGGTGAATTAGATGTAGTTGCAATTCTAAATGCTGAAGGCGCAACCAAAGCAATCTTCTCAATGCTAGCGCAGTTGCCGATGAGCACTCTAGTTATCGCAGTATTCACTTTGCTTTGTATCATCTTTACAGCAACGACGTTTGACTCTATCTCATACATCCTTGCATCTGTGGTTCAAAACAATGTGACTGAAGAGCCAATGCGTTGGAACCGTATGTTCTGGGCATTCACTCTGTCGTTCTTACCAACGATTCTGATGTTCCTGGGTGGCCTAAGTACACTACAAACTGCAGCAATTGTTGGTGGTTTACCGTTATTGGCTATCTCTGTGATGCTGATGATATCTGCAGTTCGTGCAACTAACCTCGACCTGCGCCATCAAGACGCGTACATCGAACCAACGATTAACATCGAAGAACTGCCAGACATGGATCCATGGTCTGCAGAAGGTATGGCGTTGGCTCAATTTGAGAAAGAAAGAGATGCAGCACAAGAAGCCGCAGAACTTGAGCGTGTTGCTTACACAGAACTTGCCGCAGTGAAAAAAGAAATTCGCGCTTATGTGTTAGAGCAAGGTTCGCAAATGGAAACTCACGAGTTACCAGAGAACCTACAACAAGCACTTGAGCAGGCCGAGAGTAATCTTAGTGCCGCACAAGCGAAAAAGATCGAGTTATCTGAGCAAGCTCAGAATGCTCGTATCACGTTCAATCAGGTGGTTGCAGACTTACCGCTTGCTTGACATTAGCCATGACGCAGTCCATTGATTTGGACCCTCCTAAATACGACAAAGGCTCACAGAAATGTGAGCCTTTTTTTATTCGGGTCATTTGCTACTAATAAGTAACTAACGGTTCGGGTGGTTTAAGATGTGGTCTTCCCAATCGACAACATCAATTTCGTATACCACTTTGTTACGAACGCTTTCACCTGCTGCATGCATCTCTGTTTTTGATCCGGTGATCAATGGGTGCCACTCAGGAATCGGTTTAGATTCTGATAGAAGACGGTAAGCACAAGTGTCTGGTAACCAGTGAAACTCATCGATCTTGTCACGAGTTAGCTTCAAACACTCTTCACCTGAAGTGAAGCGGTTTGGGTAATCTTTACATGAACATGTTTTGTCGTTTAACCAGCTACACGCCACGTTGGTGTAGTACACTTCATCGCTATCTTCATCCATTAGCTTATGTAGGCAACACTTACCACAGCCGTCACACAGTGATTCCCACTCATTCTCGGTCATCTGCTCTAGTGTTTTTTCTTGCCAAAATGGATTCGTCATAGGATTACTTCTTACTCTTTTACTGGGGTGCGTGTTATACCGCTAGCCCATAAAAAGTTCAAGGATAATAATTGTTCATTCTTTGATCCAATCAATAGCTGTCACTCCCATTATTTTTTGCTACTATCGCGCACCCTGTTATTTAGTGAGTTTAATTTGATGGAATGTCGTTTAGGTTGTGGAGCTTGTTGTATCGCTCCAAGTATTACATCTGCTATTCCTGGAATGCCTAATGGCAAGCCTGCAGGCGTGCGTTGCATTCAATTAAATGAACAAGATCTGTGTAAGTTATTCGGTCAAGCTTCACGCCCTAAAGTGTGTCATCAATTCAAAGCCTGCCCTGTCATTTGTGGTAAGACCGACCAAGAAGCCCTTGATAACCTGATCGAATTAGAAGCAATTACCTAAGCATATTTACCCTTTTCTACCTCCTATATGCCCAAGATTTCACAAAGTTGCGAAATCTAAACTATCTTGTTGATACTGGTACAGATTAATAAGGATCGTTATGAATAGGTATATCGCAGAAATGTTTGGTACGTTTTGGTTGGTGTTGGGTGGTTGTGGTAGTGCCGTCTTAGCCGCTGCTTTTCCCGATGTAGGAATTGGCTTACTCGGAGTCTCTCTTGCCTTTGGTTTAACTGTGCTCACTATGGCTTTTGCTATTGGCCACATATCCGGTTGTCACCTTAACCCTGCCGTTACTATCGGCCTTTGGAGTGGCGGGCGCTTCGATGCCAAAGATGTCGCACCTTATATTATTGCCCAAGTGATTGGCGGTATTATCGCAGGTGGCGTGTTATTTGTGATTGCTTCAGGCCAAGCTGGCTTTGATGCTGCTGCCTCTGGCTTTGCTTCCAATGGTTATGGAGAACACTCACCGGGCGGCTACTCGCTCACAGCGGCTCTCGTTTGTGAAGTGGTCATGACCATGGTGTTCCTATTCGTGATTATGGGCGCGACGGATTCAAAAGCACCTGCTGGGTTTGCTCCTATCGCAATTGGTCTCTGTCTAACCTTAATCCACCTTATCAGTATCCCTGTAACGAACACCTCTGTGAACCCCGCTCGAAGTACCGGCGTGGCTGTATTTGTTGGTGATTGGGCAGTTTCGCAACTATGGCTATTCTGGATTGCACCAATTATCGGTGCCGTGATTGGCGCGATGATATACAAAGCAGTGAGAGGTTCAGATTAAGCTCAGAGAAGTGTTTTGAAATAGAAACCTTTGAAAGCCATAAAAGAAAAAGCCGCTTAGTGATGATTCACCAAGCGGCTTTTTTAGATCTTATGACGACCGAGTAAGGAGTGCGAAAGCGTGGTGCCATCCACCAGCTCTAGCTCACCACCAACGGGAACACCATGGGCGATACGGCTTGCGTTCACTTCATGGGCATTACATAGCTCTGCAATGTAGTGCGCTGTCGCTTCCCCTTCAACTGTCGGGTTGGTCGCTAGGATTACTTCAGAGATATCACCACGGCGTAAGCGGTAGTCCAGAACATCGAGACCGATATCACTTGGACCAATACCATCAAGTGGTGAAAGGTGACCCATAAGCACAAAGTAACGACCAGAATATTGGCCAGTTGCTTCGATAGCTGCAATGTCTGCAGGGCTCTCTACTACACAGATTTGACCATTTTCCTGACGTTTAGGATTGGTACAAATGTGGCAGGTATCTTCTTCAGTAAAAGTACGGCACTCATTACAGTGACCAATTTCGGTCATTGCTTGGCTAAGAGCTTCAGCCAACTGTAGGCCGCCTTTTCTATCGCGCTGTAACAAATGAAAGGCCATACGCTGCGCCGACTTGGGGCCAACCCCAGGTAGACAACGTAAGGCCTCCATCAAATGCTCCAGCATATGACTGGTACGCATATTTAACCGTTCTAATTTTCAAGTAACGATTTACTCAAGATAAACCGCAGCTTGAATAAACCTTTAGAAATAGTTTCTTAGAAAGGCATCTTCATACCTGGTGGAAGTTGCATTCCGCCAGTTACGCTAGCCATTTTCTCTTTTTGAGTTTCTTCAACGCGACGAGCCGCATCGTTAAAAGCAGCAGCGATAAGATCTTCAAGCATCTCTTTATCGTCTTCCATTAGGCTTTCATCGATATCAACACGGCGAACGCTGTGGCTACCAGTGATCGTTACTTTTACAAGGCCAGCACCTGACTCACCTGTAACTTCCATATTTGCGATTTCTTCTTGAAGCTTTTGCATGCGCTCTTGCATTTGCTGGGCTTGCTTCATCATGTTGCCCATACCGCCTTTACCAAACATGTTAATACTCTCTGGTCTAATTGGTTTATTAAAATTAATTAAGCTATACGTGCTTAAATGGGGGTTAAGCCAGTGCGATTCAACCCCTCGATGTTCAGTTCTCAGATTTGCTTGTCTGGGATGATATACAAGTCACTAAACGAGAAAATGTTCTAGATAGGACGAACGCTGTCTCTGTCGAGTTCTGCAGCAAAACGTCTTTCGATAAACTGTACGTTGGCATCGTTTTCCAAACTGGTAAACGCGTCTTTCAACTTACCTTGGTACAACCTTTCTCGTAATTCTAGTGGCGTTTCTCCACCATCACCGATTTCAACACTCAAATGACACTCTTCTCCGAGCACAGTATTGAGCGACTGTAATAGTTCGCTCTGTGCGCGGTCCGTATTCAAGTGAGCTTGGCTCGCTCTTAACGTTAAAGTGATTGATGTGTCGTTTTTAGCAAACACTGAGTTCAATGCTAACTGTTCAACAAGCTTGGCTGTCTCTAGCTTTTGAATCGTGGCGGACCATTCATCTTGAGCAATCGACTCTTGTAGCAATTTATCGACCATTTCTGGTGTCTTAATATGCTCTAACGCACGCTTGATCTGAGTAGGTGTAAGCTCTTTGCTCACCTCTTTCACTACAGGTTTAGACGGTTTCCAGCGATAAGGTTCATTATCATTGGTTACCTTTTCTGCAGAAGAGGCAGATAAAGAAGCTGGCGACACCCGCTCAGAACCACCGTGTTGCTGAGCAACTCGGTCAAGAACTGAAGTTTTAGCTGGTGTCGCTTTAGCCTTTTTTGGCGCTGAACCTTTGTTTTCCGGCGCCGCACTGCCTCTACGCTGAGAACGCAATTGGTGGCGTAAACCACTGACAGGCGAAGCAGGTCGTTCTGATTGTCCTTGCGGAGCAGCAGAAGCAGGTGGCGCAGAAGGCGCAACGTTCTGTGGCTGAGCAGGAGCTTGATTCTGATAATTCGCTTGTTGAGGCTGCTCTGCACCGTAGCTAGGACGTTCGTCATAAGCCGGTGGTGCATCATACTGACTGTGTGGGTAATCCTGCTCAGGATAACCTTGGTTGCCTGAATGGTCAGCGTAACCTTGCGAATCTGAATACTGTGCCGGACTCTGCTGCGGAGCCTGTTGTACGTGTTGCTGCGGCATAGCTTGCTGTTGAGGCGCCTGTTGTTGCATCTGAGGCTGTCTCGGAGCTGCCATTGGCGCAGGTTGGCTCACAGGTTGAGCAACGCCCTGAGCTTGAGCTTGAGCTTGAGCTTGAGCTTGAGCTACTGGTGCTGGCGCAGTGTTTGTCGACTGAGTCGAGATTGCTGTTGCAACCGTTAGTGCAGCAGGTCTAAAGGCCAACATGCGTAAAACTACCATCTCAATACCAACACGAGCGGTTGGCGACAACGGTAAGTCTTCGCGACCTTTCAACACGATCTGGTAATAAAGCTGAATGTCTTGAGGGCTTAGTGCCTTACTCAACAGTTCTAGCTTCTCAGCATCCGGCTGTGCTTTATCTAATGTTGACGGCAGAGCTTGGAACATCGCCAAACGATGCAGTTGAGTCGCAAGCTGATTCAACAAACCATCCCACTCTACACCATTCTCAGCAAGATTCTGAATACAGGCCATTGCCAGTTGAGGCTGCTTACTGCTGATCGCTTCAAGCAAGTGAATGGCTTGGTCGGTGTCTAGCGTGCCGAGCATGTGAGCCACGGTGTCTGTCACAACATTGCCGTTGCCTAATGCAATAGCTTGATCCGTTAAACTCAGAGCATCACGCATACTGCCGTCAGCAGCATGAGCAATCATCCCAAGCGCACGAGATTCAGACGTCACATTCTCTTGTTCAAGAATGTGGTCAAGCTGTTCGTGAATATTATCAACGCTGATCGGCTTAAGATGAAACTGCAGACAACGCGACAAAATCGTCACAGGAAGCTTTTGTGGATCGGTCGTTGCGAGCAAGAATTTCACATACTCAGGCGGTTCTTCTAACGTCTTTAGAAGCGCGTTGAAACTGTGCCTAGAAAGCATGTGTACTTCATCGATAAGGTAAACCTTGAAGCGACCACGTGCCGGCTTGTACTGAACATTGTCCAGAAGCTCGCGGGTATCTTCTACCTTTGTACGTGATGCCGCATCAATCTCTAGCAGGTCAACAAAACGACCTTCGTCGATCTCTTTACAGGTTGCACATTCACCACAAGGGGTTGAGGTAATGCCTGTTTCACAGTTGAGTCCCTTAGCAAACAAACGGCCGATGGTTGTTTTACCAACACCTCGTGTACCGCTGAACAGGTATGCATGGTGCAACCTATTCTGGCTAAGGGCATTCTCTAGTGCTGTTAAAACATGGGCTTGACCAACCACTTCTTTGAATTTGGTTGGTCGCCATTTTCGCGCTAACGCAAGATAGCTCATGAATAATTCCGAAAAGGATTAGTGACCGTCGAATTCGCAGATGCTAAACACTTCTAGACCTAAGCCTTGTAAGCGCTTGTCACCACCGATTTCTGGAAGGTTAATAACAAATGCAGCGTGCTCTACCACACCACCTAGCTGACGAATCAACTTTGTTGTTGCTTCAATCGTACCGCCCGTTGCTAGCAAATCATCAACCATCAACACTTTATCGCCTTCAACGATAGCGTCAGTATGGATTTCTAGCGTATCTGTGCCGTACTCAAGCTCATAAGATTGTGCCACCGTTTCACGAGGCAGTTTGCCCGGTTTACGAACAGGAATGAAACCAACACCTAGCTCTAGTGCCAAAGGCGCACCAAATAAGAAACCACGAGCTTCAGTACCAACGATCTTAGTAAAGCCCATGTCCTTATATGTTTCCGCTAGCAGGTCGATAGTCGCTTTGTAAGCCGCTGGGTCTTCCATCAAGCTTGTTACGTCACGGAACAAAATACCTGCTTTAGGGTAATCAGGAATGCTTTTGATGCTTGCTTTGATCAGAGAGATTTTTTCTGTGTTCATAATCTTATGCACTTCATTAGGCCGCTTTCCAAACTCTCGTTAACGAATCAAACATCAACGCTTGGAATTAAGGAAAGGTACGATTGGTATTCATTGCAACGAGAGTCATAACTCTGATTGCTGAAATAATAAACGCCCGCTATACAAGCAGGCACACTGGCTTAATGGTAGTGATTTTCTTTGCTGTCAGCAACCAACTCATGGGTTGGAAGTCGCATAAACCATGTGAGAAGAATAACAAGTACACAAATTAGGAAAGCCTTGACCCAAATGATAGGGGCAAAGTAGATGGATAACGCAAAACTCAACAAGATAAAGAATACGCCACGCGTTTTAACTTGTTTGGTGACGGCGCCATGTTGGTACCAATTGTTCAGTAAAGGACCCAGCGTTTTGTGCTCGTGCATCCATTTATGAACTTTCGGATTACTTCGCATGAAGCATGCGCTAGCAAGAAGGAGAAAAGGAGTGGTTGGCAGAACAGGTAAAACTATCCCTAGAACTGCGAGAAATATGCAAAGGCCACCAGCTATATTCAGGCTTAAAACTCGAACGCTAATTGTGGCCTCCTTGAGTCAGCTATCACCAGTCTGCGATGACAGCTTAACTAGAATGTTGCGTAACCATTGAATACTCGGATCAACGTAAGTGTTGCTGGTAGCAATGGAATCATTAAAAATGCGGCTAAAAATCCTAAAAAGTAGAATACATTAAACGGGTCTTGAAAGTCTTTGTTATCTGCCATGATTGCTTCTTGTTTTTGTTAGTAAAGGTAAGTATCTGGCGAACCAAACCCGCTTTGCTAAATCAACATTTAACAAAAAAGGCATAGCCACACCATTTGCGCAACTATACCTTAATCAATTATTCACAAAAACCGAGGAAATATAGGGTTAATCGGTAGACCCTTGGTGTATGTCTAAACTAAAACTCGCTGCTCCAAGCAGACTTAATGAAAGTTGGCAGCCTTGCTCAATCGGCAAGTCTCTCGTAATGAAATTCTTCTTACAGTTTTCGCCTAAGCGCTCACCTGCGGCAATGTGTTGATTCATCTCACCATTCGACCAACGTCCATCTAAACCCGCCGGTAAAATAGAGATGGTACCCTCAGCAAGATTGGCAACACCAAATAACGCATTAACGGCCGTGGCACATTTAGAGCACTCAATCCCCTTCTCTAAAATTTCGGCAATATCTTTGAGATCAACATTAAAATCTTTTCGATTTCTTATGTAATCGTGGAATAAGGCTCTCACCAACAGTGTTGACGCTGAACTGCCATTATCAGAAGAAGACGAATCGACGAGGTAAAAGGCAAACTGCCCATTCATCATCCAAGCGTAATCAAACACGAGTGGCATCATCTCTGTTGATTGCAGCAGTCGGTAACTACAACGCCATGAGCCTTGTCTTGTGTCTTTTTCAGGAAGCAAGGCATGCAGTAAGTCTTTTGCCGCGCTCGGGTTATCTTGTAGGTAGTTAAGATGCCAATGCAGTTCCTGGTCTTCAGGGATCTCTCCTCCGTCATCCACACAGAACCATTGGCTTGAAAAATCTCGCTGGTCTGAAATATTGTCGAATGAATCTTTTAACGTATTCGCTATCGCGCTTCCTAAGTGACCGTGATCCTCTAAAGGTTTTGCCAAAAAGTCTTTAATACCAAATCGTAATGCTTTCGCCACATCAGACATGTCGTCGGTAGCAGACACAACGATCATAGGCAGTGACGGATATTCTAAACTGAGCTCTTCTACTAGCTCGATGCCGTCCAGGATCGGCATTGATAAGTCACACACAATTAAATCTGGTGCTGAGTCTCTAAGTTTCTGCAGAGCGTCCAGCCCATTTTCAGCCTCAACCACTTTATAACCAATCTTGTCTAAATACGCGCTGGTTATACGGCGAAAAATAGGATCATCATCAACCAACATTACGCATTTTTGGTTAATTACTTCCTGAGCCGAGGTCATTACTGGCTGACTGTGAGTTTTGTACATAATCTATAACCTCACAAAACTAAGTCGAATTATTATTGTTATCTGTTCTAAGAACTAATATAAAACTTAGTAATAAAATGCTAAATACACAAATTTGCACTCTTTACTGGTAATTCGTGACGAGGGTTGGAATACTTGTAAATAATGCAACGAGTTGACGTAACGCAAACATTGATCTCACTGTTACGTATAAATTAGATGAGATTGTAAACAAATGTGTCTGGATTTATGAAATTAGATGATTTAAACCTCTTTCGACTCGTCGTTGAAAATGGGAGCTACACCGCAACATCGCGCAAGACTATGATTCCGGTTGCGACCATTACACGACGCATCCAAGCCTTAGAAGACTCACTGAACCTGAGGCTTCTCAATAGACACGCGCGTAAACTCTCTTTAACAGAGGCTGGCGAACGTTTTTTCAATGAATGCTCTCCGCTATTGCAACGTCTGTCTTCTACTGCAGAAGAGCTCACCGACGTGTGCAAAGGAGCTTCCGGTAAGATTCGTATTACGGCACCCTCCAACCTGACCAAGCGCATGATGATGCCAATGTTCAGCGACTTCATGACTCAATACCCTGATATTAATATTGAGTTGATGATGAACAACCAAGCCGATCAGCTTGATCCAACCGAGTGGGACGTGATTTTCCGTGTCGGACCACAACGTGACTCAAGCCTAATCGCGAGAAAGATCAGTGAAGTAAAAGACATTCTTATTGCTAGCCCTGAGTACTTAGCGAAGAACCCGGCACCAAGCCACGCTGAAGAACTGGCTAACCACTCTCTTCTAAAAGGCTACCCACTGATTAAGTGGCAGCTGAGCAATTCGAATGAAGAGACGGTGGTGAACAGCGAGAAAGGTCGTTTCAATGCGAACGCGCTAAATGTTGTGAGACAAGCGTGTTCTGAAGGTCTAGGTATCACCCTGATGCCTGACGTGATGATTCGTGAATACATTGAAGATGGCAGCTTAGTGCAAGTCCTAGAAGACTGGAGTGCTAACCCTCGTGATATTTACATGCTTTATAACCACAAAGACCACCTACCAGAGAAAGTTAGATTGTTTATTGATTTTGTGATCGCGTACCACATTCATTAGATTAACCCCCTATCTCAAAAACAAAAAACCAGAGCCGATGCTCTGGTTTTTTATACTTTCAATACTAACGAAAACTAAGCGCCTTCGTTGTGTAGCTCTAGGTTCGCTAGATCCTGTTGAATCTCACGTTGAACCTTTGAATCGTCGTTACGCAAAGAGTCTAGGAAATCTAGGTACGCTTGGTCGATATCGCCCGTTACATACTCACCGTTAAATACCGAAGTATCAAAACGAGAGATGTCTTGGTTGCCCATACCTACTGCAGAGATTAAGTCTGGTAGCGTTTGGAAGATCAAAGCGTCTGCGCCAATCTGCTTACAAATCGTTTCGTTGTCACGACCATGAGCAATCAGCTCTGTCGCGCTCGGCATATCAATACCGTAAACGTTAGGGAAGCGAACCTCTGGAGCAGCTGAAACCATGAAGACTTTGTTAGCGCCCGAATCACGAGCCATCTCAATGATTTGCTCTGATGTTGTACCGCGAACAATAGAGTCATCAACCAATAGAACGTTCTTATCTTTAAACTCAGAACGGATTGCATTCAGCTTACGACGAACCGACTTCTTACGCTGTTGTTGACCAGGCATGATGAACGTACGGCCAACATAACGGTTTTTTACGAAACCTTGACGGTATGGCTTATTGATCGCTTGAGCGATACGTAGCGCAATATCGTTCGATGTTTCAGGAATTGGGATAACCACATCAATGTCTAAGTCTGCATACTCTTCTTTAATACGCTTACCTAGCATCTCACCCATCTCAACGCGTGCGCTGTAAACCGAGATTTTGTCGATGAATGAATCTGGGCGTGCAAAGTATACAAACTCAAAGATACATGGGTTTAGTTGTGGATTGTCTGCACATTGCTTAGTGAAAAGTTCACCGTCGAACGTTGCGTAGATAGCTTCACCAGGTGCTACGTCGCGCATGAAATCAAAACCAACAGCATCAAGTGCTACCGATTCAGATGCAACCATGTACTCTGTTTTACCATTAACTTCACGCTTACCAAGACACAGTGGACGAATGCCATGTGGGTCACGGAATGCAATCATACCGTGGCCGATGATCATTGCCGTTACTGCGTAAGCACCACGAATCGTGCGGTGTACATTAGATACAGCACGGAAAACGTCGTCAGAAGTCACGTTACCTTTAACGGTATCGATCTCATGAGCTAATACGTTCAGTAGAACTTCAGAGTCAGACGTTGTGTTTACATGACGACGGTCTTTCTCGAACAACTTCTCACGAACTTCATTTGCGTTCGTTAGGTTGCCGTTGTGAGCCAATGTGATGCCAAAAGGCGAGTTTACGTAGAAAGGCTGAGCTTCCGACGCGCTTGAGCTACCTGCTGTCGGGTAACGAACATGGCCAATACCAACGTTACCTTGGAGGCGTTGCATGTGTTTTGCTTCAAAAACATCTTTTACTAAACCGTTCGCCTTACGCAGACGGAAACGATTGCTTTCTATGGTACAAATACCAGCGGCATCTTGGCCACGATGCTGCAATACCGTTAAAGCGTCATAAATAGACTGGTTTACAGGTGTTGAACCCACGATTCCAACAATACCACACATGTCCTAATCCTCGATTTTTCGACATTAACTGGCGCTAGAGCGCGCCAGATAAGAAACTAGATGTTGCTTGTAAATGCTCGAAGAACGGCGCAATGATTCGACTAAACTCCGGAACCAACTGCGAATTCTTCCACCACTCAGAACTTGGGAATGCAGTAAACGCATCCATGAAAAACAACACTGCAGAAACAATCAAAACACCACGTAAGCCACCAAAGACGACACCGAGGATTCTGTCTGTACCTGACAGGCCTGTTTTCTGAACTAGCTGACCGATGACATAGTTAACTAAGGCACCAACAACTAACGTTGCAACAAACAATGCTGCTATCGCAGTTCCGTTTCGAAACATCTCATCTTCGATATTGGTGAAGTACATCGCTAATTTAGCGTAGTACTGGCTAGCAATGAAAAATGCTCCAAACCAAATTACGAGTGACAAGGCTTCTTTAGCGAAACCACGAACTAAACTGATCACGGCAGAGAAGCCGATCACGCCTAAAATGACAAAATCTAACCAATTCATGAATTCTTCATCTTAAGTTGGCGCGCATTTTAACAGAAAAAATGCTGACGCAAACGTTTTCTTATGGATTTAACGGTTTAAATTTGAGCAATTGGCCTTTTGAACCCGTAATTTTTTCTAATTCCTTAATTTGTCGCTCAAGTTTGGATTTAGACACATCCGGGCCAATAATTACTCGCGTAAAAGTTTTTTCTTGCTTGGTGTGAGCTTGGTAACCACGCTTCTGTAAATCCTTAACAACGTTTTTTGCGTTGTCAGCATTCTTTAAAGCCATCAATTGAATGATCCAAGCGCTGTCTTGGTATTCATTTTTTTCTGGTACCGGCTTAACCACCACTGCCACTTTGTCTGCTTCTTTTTCAGAAGCCGACGCCGTTTGCGTATCTGAATGATCATCAACACCGCTTTCGACCACTCGCTCGACCGGAGAGTCCGGTAACGCTATCTGATCTTCAACAGGATCGAGTACTTCAAACACTTCAACATTACTATCAAGCTCTGGCTTAATCGGAATGCTTGCAAACTCTTCTTTATAGTGGAGCTTCTTACCATCGAGCACATCTGGCAATACAATCACGCCAATGGCCACTAAAATGATGGTGCCGACTAATCGGCTTTGGAATTTACTTGCCATTTAGTTTCCTTTTTTCTGCCAATGCTCCAAGACTTCACCTACGGTATGGAAAGAACCGACCACCAACACAACATCGTCGCCTTGAACAGCAGCTAAAGCCGCTTCAAACGCTGAGACAGGGTTTGAATACTGCTCTACGCCTTGAGGTAGACTTTTACACAGTTCAGCCGCTGTTGCTGCGCGTGGGCCTTGCAACGAAGCTGGATACCAATGTGTTGTGATAGGAGCTAATACTTCCAATGTCGCTGGAATATCTTTGTCATGAAGCATAGCGACTACAACGTGTAAATTTTTGTCTGCGTATTGCTTCGTTACTTGCTGCGCAAAGTACTCGGCTGAATGTGGGTTATGCGCCACATCAAGAACAATCACAGGTTGATCGCTAATTTGCTGCATACGCCCTGGAAGCTGTGCGTTCTTCATGCCATTAACGACATTCACATCACTGATGCTAAGTTCTGAAGTGCCCAATGCCATCAACGCGGTTGCTGCGTTTGGTAGCGGTAGGCTTGGAATAGGTAGAGATTCTAATTGGAATGCACCGCTGCGCCAGTTCCAAGTATCGCCATCCACATCGTAGGTGTATTGAATACCGACTTGATACAACTCAGCCTTAATATCGTCAGCGTGCGCTGCAACTGTAGCTGGTGGCTTAGGTTGACCACAGATAGCAGGCTTACCACTACGATAAATACCCGCTTTCTCAAAGCCAATCACATTAATATCATCACCGAGCCAATCAACGTGGTCGACAGCCAAGCTCGTAATCACAGACACGTCATGATCAACGATATTCGTTGCATCTAAACGACCGCCTAGCCCTACTTCCAATAGCACGACATCGACCGCTTCCGTTTGAAATGCACGTAGCGCGGCTAAAGTGCCGTATTCGAAAAAGCTAAGACTGATTTCGCCACGTTCTTTCTCAATAAAATCGAAAGACTGAACCATCTTCTCATCAGAGAGATCTTGGCCGTTGATACGAACACGTTCGTTATAGCGAATTAAGTGAGGAGAGCTGTAGACACCAACAGAATAACCAGCGTCCAATAGAATCGCTTCCATTAGGGCACACGTTGAGCCTTTGCCATTGGTTCCGGCAACAGTAATAACATGTTGAGCAGGTTTGGTGAGGTTTGCCTTAGAGGCGACGGCCTGAACTCGGTCTAACCCAAGATCAATAGCACTGGTGTGGATGTTTGATAAATAATCAAGCCACATCTCCAAAGAGGATGTGGCTTGAGGAATAGGTTGTTGACTCATCTAACTCATAACCATAATAAAGTTGGTTTGTTAGAAGGTACTTTACCCTTTTTCTGGCGCTTCTGGTACTTCATAAGTAGCTTCATTCGGTGAATCGTTCACAGAAACTACTAATGGTGAAGGCTGGTTGGTCATTTTAGCAACAAGGCTTGCAACACGCTGACGCATCTCACGACGGTCAACGATCATGTCGATAGCACCGTGCTCTAGTAGGAACTCACTGCGTTGGAAACCTTCAGGAAGGTCTTCACGTACAGTTTGCTCGATTACACGACGTCCAGCGAAACCGATCAGTGCTTTTGGCTCACCAATGTTGATATCGCCAAGCATTGCCAAACTTGCAGAAACACCACCCATTGTTGGATCAGTCATTACTGATACAAACGGTAGGCCTTTCGCTGATAAACGCTCTAGAGCAGCACTGGTTTTCGCCATTTGCATTAGAGACATCAATGCCTCTTGCATACGCGCACCACCACTTGCAGAGAAACAAACTAAACCACAGTTGTTTTCAATTGCAGCATCAACCGCTTTCACAAAACGAGCACCTACAACAGAACCCATTGAGCCGCCCATGAATGAGAATTCAAAAGCACAAGCTACAATAGGTAAACCAAGCAGTTCGCCTTTCATTGCAACTAGTGCGTCTGTCTCACCACTGTTTTTCTGTGCAGCAGAGATACGTTCTTTGTAACGCTTAGAATCTTTAAATTTAAGCTTATCTTGTGGCTCAAGATCAGTACCTAGTTCAACACGTTCACCTTTGTCTAGGAATGTATCCAGACGACGACGTGCTTTCATGCGCATGTGATGATCACATTTTGGACATACTTCTAGGTTACGCTCTAGCTCAGCATGGTAAAGAACCTGCTCACAAGAAGTACATTTAGTCCAAACACCCTCAGGGATAGACGCTTTACGAGATGTTACGATGTTGCTTTTTTCTAGAATCTTTTCAAGCCAACTCATGGAAGACCTTTTTGTTTCGATTCTTCCGCTTGATTGCGAAAGAAATAAATTTGGGAATTATGCGTGGGAATTAAAGCACATAAAACAGCGACTGTAGATAAAAAACTGGTTGTACCTATTTTCTGGGACTATCTTACGCACTAAACCGTAATAATTTTTGAACCTAAGTCTCACATTTAGTTCAAATTATCCGGTAAAAATAGAGGGCCAATTGGCTCTCTTGGTAGTTCAAAATGTTCAGGATAATCAACGTCCACCAGATACAAGCCTTCCGCTTTTGCAGTCGCACCTGCAACTTTTCGATCTTTGGCCTCTAAAAGCCACTGGATCCACTCTGGTTTCTGCTCACCTTTACCTACCGCAATAAGGCTACCAGTAATATTCCTCACCATATGGTGAACAAACGCATTCGCTTTAATGTCGATCACAATGTAGTGTCCATGACGAGTCACATTCAAGTGAATCATGTTTCTCCATGGACTACGAGATTGACAGTGTGTCGCTCTGAATGAAGTGAAGTCGTTCTCGCCTAACAAGTACTGACCCGCTTCATGCATTTTTTTCTCATCAAGATGACCATGGTAATGGCTCACACCTGAATTCAGAATGCCTGGGCGCAGTGCATGGTTAAAGATAATGTAGCGGTAACGGCGTGCAGTAGCTGAAAAACGAGCATGGAAATCCTCATTCACTTCAGTCGCCCAACGAACCGCAATATCTTTTGGCATGTTGGCATTCGCGCCCATTGTCCATGCCACCATTTTGCGATCGACATTAGTTTCAAAGTGAACGACTTGTCCCGTACCGTGAACACCGGCATCTGTACGACCTGCGCACATAACTTCTACTGGGTGATTCGCGACAACTGAAAGAGCCTTTTCCAATTCTTCTTGGACACTTTTCACGTCTCGTTGGCGCTGCCAACCAAAGTAGTGGGTACCGTTATATTCAATACCTAAAGCAATTTTCATGTTCTTGTTCTCTTTGAAAATGGGCGAGAAGTATATACGGAAATGAGTGCTAGCCCAAATAGGATGGGGCTAAAACTTCAATAAACACTCACCATCGCCCTAGGCTAGCTTTGAGAAGCCAAATAAAACGACGACTCTTAACCTCGCCTAAAACAAAGGGTAGCCAATGCTACCCTTTTCGTTTCGCTGAGCTTATCGACCGTTTAACGTGTCGATGAGATTCTTGGCCTCGCGGCGAATGTCATCGCTTCCGTCAACAATCGCCTCTTCTAGCAGCTTAATCGCTCCTTGAGGATCACTCATCTCGATGTAGATTTTAGCCAAATCAAGCTTACCTGCAGCCTCTGCATTGCTATCGACATCATAGTTGCCAATATCGCCGATCACATCTGGGAATTCATTTAGGCCAACATCCAGCTTCAATTCTTCATCATCTGGATTAATGACCTCTTCGCCTTCTTGCTCGACTTGCGCCATCAGTTCATCAATCGTCATGTATTGTTTATCACGACCATTGCCTGATTCGGTTAAGTTATCTTGCTGCCCCCAATTCTCTTCTTTGATTTTTGGTTCGGCTTGTTGCTCTGACGATGCCCAAATTTCTTGTTGATCATCAGGTACGTCATTGTGCATGCTCGATTGCTGTTCTGGCGCTAAATTAAAGCCTTTCCAGTCTTCGCCGCCCACTTCAAGCATTGCATCAATGTCTAGCCCTGCGCTATCAATCGATGTTGCATCAAGAGGTTTGTCGAACATGTTATCGACAGAGTCTTGAACGTCTTCCGAAAGCAACTCAGCCAGTGCTGTCTCATCAAAATCATCAAAGCCTTCTAGTGGTTCGTCTTGAACCGCCGTTGGCGCTGAGTTTGACTCTGATGGCGCTAGGTTTGATTCTGAAAGAGTATTCGATGATAGCTCTGGCTCTGTAAACCCAGCCAATTCAGACTCTTCCATATCCGATAAGTCATCAGCATGACTGAAGCTTTGCGGATTCGAGAACAAATCGTGCAACGCATCTTGCTCTTCGCCTTGTGGGCTGAAAGAGGTTAGCGGTGTTGCCTTCTCAGCAAACGCATCAGAGATGGCTTCATCTTCACCGTACTCTGGTAAATCAAGCTCGTCGAACTGTACGCCTTCATCTTCTGCTACTGGCTCAGCACTGCTTTGCTCAATATCATCCAAGACAGAATCGGCTTTCGCACTCTCTTCATCGTACTCAGGCAGGTCAAGGTCATCGAATTCGAACTTCTCTGTGCCATCAGACAAGTCTTGCTCTAGCTGTGCTTCATCCGGCTCACTCACCACTTCAGCTAATGCATCTTCTTCACCGAATTCTGGTAGCTCAAAATCATCAAACGAGAACTCTTCTTCGCTTTCTGGTTTCGCAGTTTCAGCCTGTGGTGCAACATCTAGCAGAGGCTCAGCGGTTGGCTGCGATTCAACACTTGGCTGAGCATCAACAGCTGGCGTTACTGGTTCTGGTGTTGATTCAGCATCAGCTTCCGCTAGTGCGTCTTCTTCACTAAACTCTGGCAACTCAAAGTCATCAAACGAAAACTCTTCGTCGTCTTTACCCTTAGCTTCAGCTTGAGGTTCAACATCTAATTGAGGCTCAACAGCAGGTATTACTGGTTCTGGTGTTACTTCAGTATCAGCTTCTGCCAGTGCGTCTTCTTCACCGAATTCTGGCAGTTCAAAGTCATCAAACGAGAACTCTTCGTCGCTTTCTTGCTCCGCTATTTCTGCTTGTGGTGCAGCATCAGCTTCTGCCAATGCATCTTCTTCACCAAACTCTGGCAACTCAAAGTCATCAAACGAGAACTCTTCGTCACTTTCTTGTTCTGCTACTTCCGCTTGCGGTGTCGCTTTAACTTGCGGTTCAGCATCTAACTGGGGTTCAACAACAGGTGCTACAGACTCTGATGCTACGTCAGTTTCTTCTAATGCTTCTGGCTCAGACGTTTCATCTTCAATCAGCCAATCGTCATCTTCAGGTACGCCGAATTCATTTGGAATGATTTCCGGCATATTTGCAGCTCGAACTGGCTCTGGCTCTGGCTCTGGCTCTGGCTCTGGCAAGGATTCAACGACATCTTCAAATTCATCGCTACCTTGAATTTTCGGCTCAAAGTCAAAATCAGAGGCGATGTTCGCAGGAGATTCTACATCGTCGATCGCTTCTGCTAACCAATCTTCAACCGTCTCTTCTTCGTCTTCCGAGAGATCACTCAATGACGTAGTTGAAGTTTGGTTTTCATAGCTAGGCGCGATTTCTTCGTGACTGTCTGGTGTATCTGTTGCTTTCGGCTCAAGCGCTTCTTGTTCTAACTCAGCGAAAGCGGGTTCTTCGACATCAAAATGTTCAGATAACAGCGAATCAATATCCAGTTCGTTATCTTCAACAGACGGTTCTGCTTGTTCCGGTAATGAATCTAAAACATCCGAACTTGATGTTTGTTCTGGTTCAGAAGACTTTTCGCTTGGCTCTTGAACTAGGCCTTCAACTGGCTCTACGGTTGCTTCCAATACATCACTGTCATCAGACGTCATTAATTCATCAATCAACGCTTCGTCTGTGGTTTCTAATGAATCATCAAGCAGAGCATCTGTTGCTGGTGCTACACCAAATAGGTCATCGATAAAGTCATCACGATTAAAGGCTTCATTGCTTTGTGGCTTAACTTCATCGCTTTCTAGCTCAGAGCTGTCTTGCGTCTGTTCTGAATCTAATGACTCGTCGTTAATTTGCTCAGGTTGTGATGTTTCACTAACGTCCTCAGCTTGCTCTAGTTCGGCTTCAGAAGGCTCTAACGGTAATGGAGTAGTCTCAACGTCTGAGTTTTTAATAGGCTCATCGCTGACTTTGTCAAAATCAAAGGCCGCGTCTAACTCTTTATCAAACGTCTGCTCTTCTGATTCAAGCTCGTCTTCAATGCCGCTTGTTAATAGCTCATCAAACGGGTCTAAAGATTCAGTGCCCTTCTCGCTCGCTTCATCGCTTGATGCATCATCAGCTAACAATTCGCTATCAAGGAAATCATCAAGCAGATCGGTGCTATCTGCATCGAGTTCAAAGTCATCATCGTCAGAATCACCTATCAGCTCATCTAAGGTTTCCGTGCTATCTTCCGCAATGTTTAGCTCATCGTCCGTCGATAGGCCAGAAAGCTCTTCCAGTTCAGACAGAGAATCAAAGCCAAGCGGTTCGCTTTCAGACTCATCATCCGAATCGTCCCCTAGCATCTCATCAAGAAGGTCTGTCGAGTTACTTAGGTCTACGTCATCGCCTGCCAGCTGCTCATCAAGCAGATCAACGCTGTCTTGAGTTTCTTCGTCTACGATTGGTTTATCAAACTGAGACAGGATGTTTTCGATATCATCATCCGATGCCAAACCGCTGTTCAAGTCTTTGGTAACTTCATCATCGTTATCAAGATTGAAAGGGTCGTTTTGATCATTTTGAGCGGCAACCTGAGCAAAGATGTCATCAATATCGTCTTCTACACTTGGCGCTGCGGGTTGTGCTCCTGGCTGTGGAGTCTGCTGTTCAGAGATCAGAGCATCGATATCGAATTCGTCATTGCTCAAATCCGCTGGCTTAGCATCATTCTGTTGCTGTGAGATAAGCGCATCAATGTCGAAATCATCGGTAGCTGGGGTGGTACTCGTCGAAGGCGAGTCATTTTGCTCTTCCGAAATCAAAGCATCGATATCGAAGCTATCATCATCTTCGTCATCAAGGGCGAACAGATCGTCTAACAGGGATTGGTCTAGTTCATTTGAACCTAAATCTTCCGTTTCAGCTTCTTGAGATAATAGAGCTTCAATGTCGTCAGCAGACATTGAGTTATCATCAGAAAGGTCAAAATCAACATCATCAGAATCTAGAGCGCTTTCTGCCGTTTTATCGAGTGCGCGCTCCATCTCTTCAAGACCAAGCGCTTTCTCTTCGCCATTAACACTGATACCGTTGCTGCTGTCTAAGTCCAGATCATCGAAGTTAGTGTCTAATTCACCGTTTTCGCCAATGCTAGCAAATGGGTCATCATCTTCACCGTCGAGGTTAAAATCGAGATCCGATTCGTCTAAGCCTGCAAATACATCGTCTTCTTCAGCCAGAGCTTGATCATCAAACAGCTTATTGGCGTCATCTTCCGTACCGAACAATTCATCATCGAGAGACAGCTCGTTATCAAGGTCGTCAATCTCGTCGCCTAGAGTGATAGGCGCAACGCTGCTTGCTTCTGGTTGAATCGGTTGATCTTGTGTTGTTTGTTGTTGGTCATCGTTTTTTGAGCGGCGACCCAATAGCACAACAATGATTAAACCAAGCAGAAGGCCGGGAATAATCGCCAGTGCAGCCACTAACCAACCGTTAGATAACAGTTGATCCATCGCGCTTGGTGCCATTTTTTCAATTTCAGCGTTCTTTCTGCGCTCTTCCGCCAGTAACTTTTCAACTTCACTGCGGATACGGTCTTCATCGCTGAGTTCTGTTTTCAGCACATCTACTTCTGACTGTACATTCGACAGCATTAAGCGGAGTTGATGGTTCTTCTCTTCAAGTGAAAGGAGCTCTGTTTCGGAAAGCTCTAACTGTTTCTCAAGTTTATTCATCTCTTTCGCTGGAGATGATGGAACAAGAGAAGCCTGCTTCTTAGCGGTTTCAGTTGAGTTGGCTTGTTTTGCAGGCGTGGTATTTTTAGAGCCAGTATCCGATTGATTCGAGGCTTGCACTGCTTTTGGCTTTGAAGCTGCCGGTTTCGTCGCCGGATCATCAAGCTTCGCTAAGTGCGAGTTCATGATATTGATGGCTTGCTGCGTCGAACTTGCTCGCGCTTGCTCTAAAGAAGGCACGCGTAGATTGCTAGCAGGCAACAGGCTATGGATATTCTGATTTTCAAACGCCTGAGGATTTAAGCGATAAATCGCCAACAAGGTTTGTTGGACTGAAACGGAGTTATCCGGACGTAATCTTGAGGCGATAGACCACAGCGTCTCTGAACCACGAGTTGGACCATAGAAACGAGAAGGCTCAGCGCTATTTGACTGCGCTCTTGAGAGAGGTTCTGAAAACGTAGGCGCTGATTGTATTTGGCCATCAGGCCCAACAACTCGAATGGAATCTGCACGAACAACGGAAATCTGAGTCGCAATGATAACGGCAAAAGGCATTAACCACTGCTTGAAAATTTGAAACATAAAAGGCTCAGCTAGGTGCTTAAATTCGGATAAAGTGATGATCTATTAAATATATCGGATAAATGACGTAAAACTATAGAGATGAAAACAAAAAATGTGTTGCAGCGACAATATTCGCAGCAATTTCACACAATTTGACTAACAATATTTTCAATCGATTAAAAAAGCCCCACTAAAGAGTGAGGCTTGTTTATCAAAGCAGTAAAACTTAGAAGTAATCGCGAATCAGAACTTCAGCGATTTGTACTGCGTTTGTAGCTGCGCCTTTACGAACGTTATCAGCAACCACCCACATGTTCACGCCGCTATGATGGCTGATGTCGTTACGAATACGACCAACCATTACGTGGTCTTTACCACCAGCATCACGAACCTGAGTTGGGAAGTCTAGAGCTTGGAAAACTTCAACGCCTTCTGTGTTCTCAAGAAGCTGAACCACTTGCTCTGCACCGATTGGTGCGCGAGTTTCAATGTGTAGAGATTCAGCGTGACCGTAGAATACAGGTACGCGAACACACGTCGGGTTCACTGTGATTGAAGAGTCAGCAAAGATTTTTTGAGTTTCCCAAACCATCTTCATCTCTTCACGCGTGTAGCCGTTCTCAGTAAACTCATCGATTTGAGGAATACAGTTGAACGCGATCTGCTGTGAGAACGCTGAATTTTCAGCTGGCATGCCGTTAAGAAGCTTAGCAGTTTGACCTGCGAGCTCATCGATACCCGGCTTACCTGCACCAGACACAGATTGGTAAGTTGAAACGTTAATACGCTCAAGACCTACTTCATCGTGAATTGGTTTTAGTGCTACAACCATTTGGATAGTAGAACAGTTAGGGTTCGCAATGATGTTGCGGTTACGGAACTCAGCAATCGCTTCAGGGTTCACTTCTGGCACAACCAGAGGAACATCGTATTCGTAGCGGAAGCGTGATGTGTTATCGATAACAACCACACCTTCATCCGCAGCGATTGGAGCCCAACGCTCTGAAAGTTCGCTACCTGCAGAGAAAAACGCAATATGTACTTGAGACCAATCGAAGTCTTCTACGTTTTGTACTTGTATTGTTTTGCCGTTAAAACGGGAAGTTTTGCCTTCACTACGTTCACTTGCTAGTAAGTGCAGTTCACCGACAGGGAATTTACGCTCTTTAAGTACTTCAAGAATGGTTTCACCAACCGCACCAGTCGCACCTAAAATAGCAATATTAAATTCTTGGCTCATTGTTTCTCTCTTTTATAAAGTTGGCTTTACCATAAAACCGAGTTTAGATAACGGCGTCAAATTACAAGATTCGTCGCCCGTTAACTCGACAGCACTGTACTCTCTGCGGTCCCAATATTCTTTACGCATCTTGTCAAAAGAACCCGGCGTAGAGATATTGCGACGGAATAAGGCGTCGTCTTTGCGCACATCATAGATCAACTGAGTCAAATTGTGCAGTGTTGCTTCGTCCCAAGCTCTATCTAATTTCATTTGAGGCACAGGTGCCGTCGGCAGAAGATCGCTTGCATAAGCACGTTGTTCAGTACCCAAGAACTCACAGTAGCTGTTGAAGATCATCGTCGTACCGCGCGCTTTGCCCTCTAAACCGTAGCCCGCTACGTGAGGTGTTGCGAAAGCAAGCAGTGGAAGTAATTCCATGTCGACTTCAGGTTCAAACTCAAACACATCCAGAACCGCAGTAAAACCATCCGCTTTTTGCAAACGAGCTTTTAGCGCTTGGTTATCCACCACAGGACCACGAGCCGCATTAATCAGGATTTGGTCAGAGCGGAAGTTGTTGAGCACTTGTTCATTGATCAAGTGATGCGTTGGGAACTCACCGGTTTTAGTAATTGGCGTATGCAGCGTGATAACGTCTGATTGCTCAAGCAATGTCTCTAGTTTAGTAAACTCACGAGTGTCACCCTCTTGTTGCTTGAGAGGATCGTTAAGCAGAACTTTAATACCAATACCTTCTAGGCATTTCGCTAAGTAGCTGCCCACTTGACCACAACCGATAATGCCGACCGTTTTGTCAAACACTGAGAAGCCTTGTTGCTGCGCAAGTACCATCATTGAACTGAACGCATACTCAGCCACACCCACCTTGTTACAGCCTGGTGCCGCGGTAAAGAAAATGCCACGCTCTTTCATCAACTCTTGGTCGACGTGATCCATACCAGCCGTTGCAGTACCAACAAACTTTAGTTTATTGGCTTTGCTGATCAACGACTCGTTCACCTTGGTGACTGAGCGAATCATTAATGCGTCTACGTCAACTAGGTCGTCAGCTGTGAGTGTGCGACCAGACTTCATTGTCACTTCCCCTAGCTGGCTAAAAAGCGCTTCAGCATAAGGCATATTTTCGTCGATTAAGATTTTCATTTGGCGAGTACTTTTGTTGGGGTCTATCGACCTAAATGTGAATTGAAATGATTGTGCAAAATTCCACACACGGTGTCGAGTAGCAAATGGAATACATTATGAATAAAGGACTGAATCGCTGAGTCTGCACAAACAGCAGAGATAAGCGTCTTTACCCAGAAATCAAAAGCCAAAAGCTTAAAACGAAAAATGCCCGATTGAATAAACAATCGGGCAAACATCCAGAACAAAAGGATCCTATCTCGCTCTCCAGGAGACAGAGTCTTGCGTCTGTTCAACCAGTATTAACTAAGTCACTACTGATCAAGCTCTGGAAACCTTTCAACTTTTAAACCTAGATTTAAAATCCATGTTTAAAAAGCTTTGTTCTGTGGTTCATAGTTAACGAGTTACCTGTGCGTGTTGAATCGACACTCGCGTAACCCGTTAACGATTAACCTTTGTATATCTGACTCAAGCCTAAATTAAGCTTGGTACTTTTTGATTACTAGCGTTGCGTTTGTACCGCCGAAACCAAAGCTGTTAGACATAACCGTAGTTAGCTCTTGCTCGCGAGCTTCAGTTACGATGTCTAGGCCAGCAGCTGCTTCGTCTAGGTTAGAAACGTTAATGCTTGGAGCGATAAAGCCGTTGTCTAGCATTAGCGTTGAGTAAATCGCTTCATGTACACCAGCAGCACCTAGAGCATGACCAGTCATCGCTTTCGTTGCAGAAATTGCAGGGCTGTTGCCACCAAATACTTCTTGGATAGCACCTAGCTCTTTAACGTCACCAACTGGAGTTGAAGTACCGTGAGTGTTCACGTAGTCAACGCCATCAACGTTTTGCATAGCCATCTTCATACAACGAACCGCGCCTTCACCAGAAGGAGCAACCATGTCGTAGCCATCTGAAGTTGCGCCGTAACCTACGATCTCACCGTAGATTTTCGCGCCACGAGCAACTGCGTGCTCAAGCTCTTCGATTACTAGCATGCCGCCGCCACCAGAGATAACGAAACCGTCACGGTCTGCATCGTAAGTACGAGAAGCCAGCTCAGGAGTGTCGTTGTACTTAGTAGAAAGTGCGCCCATTGCGTCGAACATCATAGTCAGAGACCAATCTAGTTCTTCACCGCCACCAGCGAATACTACGTCTTGCTTACCAAGTTGGATAAGCTCCATTGCGTGACCAATACAGTGTGCAGATGTTGCACATGCAGAACTCATAGAGTAGTTCACACCACGGATTTTGAAAGGAGTTGCTAGACAAGCAGAAACCGTTGAAGCCATTGTACGTGGAACCATGTATGGACCAACACGCTTAACGCCTTTCTCACGGATGATGTCTACTGCGTTTACTTGGTTAAGTGAAGAAGCACCACCTGAACCCGCAACGATACCCGTGCGGTCATTAGATACTTGATCTTCTGTTAAACCAGAGTCAGCAATTGCTTGCTCCATTGAAAGATATGCGAATGCCGCCGCATCACCCATAAAGCGCATTTTTTTGCGATCGATATGGTCAGCTGGGTTCATTTTTAGGTTACCCCAAACTTGAGAGCGCAAGCCATTTTCCTTGAACTGCTCTGAAGCGGTAATACCAGATTTACCCTCTTTCAGTGATGCTAAAACTTCTTCGACGTTGTTACCGATACTTGAAACAATACCCATACCGGTGATTACGACTCGTTTCATGTGACATTCCTATAATTCTAAATTCAGCTAGATGATAACTAAGAAGCCTAACAAAAGTGGTCAGCTTTCCTAGAAATTCGTACAATCCCTACCAACATATCGCTTCAAATCACAAAATGATAGATTTTATGACTTCAATTACTAATGCAGAACTGGAATGGAATGAGTCTGGCACGCCAGTTTCAGACCAATTTGACGACGTTTACTTCTCCAATGTTAACGGTTTGGAAGAAACTCGCTACGTCTTTTTAAAGCAAAACCACCTTCCAGAGCGTTGGGTTGAACATCAACAACGTCGTTTTGTCATTGCAGAAACCGGCTTTGGCACTGGCCTTAACTTTCTTGCTGTTTGGCAATGGTTCGATACTTTCCTTAAAGATAACCCTCAAGCTATTACCAAAGAGTTACATTTCATCAGTTTTGAAAAATATCCTCTAAATAAAGAGGATCTCATCAAAGCACACCAATCGTGGCCAGAATTAGCCGAGTATGCGACGCAACTCCAAGAACACTACCCTATCGCACTGCCGGAATGTCACCGCATTGTGCTGGGTGATGGCGCTATCACGCTTGATTTATGGTTTGGTGATATCAAAGATTGTATGCCTAACGTCCCTACACCAAAACACGGCTTAGTGGATGCTTGGTTCCTAGATGGCTTTGCTCCAAGTAAAAACCCAGAGATGTGGAATCAAAACCTGTTTAACGGCATGGCCAAACTGGCTAAACAAGATTGTAGCTGTGCGACCTTCACCGCCGCTGGTTTTGTTCGTCGTGGTTTGATTGAAGCTGGCTTTGAAATGAAGAAGGTTAAAGGCTTTGGCACTAAACGCGAAATGATCGCAGGCCGACTGGGCGAAAAGCATGCTCACACCAACATCAAACCTTGGTATGGCCTATCAGAACACAGTGACTCGCAAGATATCGCGATCATTGGTGGTGGTGTTGCTAGTGCAGCACTCGCTAAAACGCTGAGCCGCCGCGGTAAAGACATCACGCTTTATTGCGAGCACCCACAAGCAGCGGGCAATGCTTCAGGCAACAACCAAGGTGCAATTTACCCATTGTTAAGTGAAGCGACATCGAACGTCTCTCGCGTGTTTGGCCCAGGTTTACTGTTTGCTCGCCAGTTCATCAATCAGGCGGCGCAATCTATTCAGTTTGACCACAGTTGGTGTGGCGTAAATATTCTGATGTGGGATGAAGGCTCAACCAAAAAGCTCAATCGTATGTTGGAAGGCAATTTCCATACAGATTTGATTCAGCGTTTATCGCCAGAACAAGCGAATGAAAAGGTTGGCCTACCTGTTGATAAAGAGAGTGTTTACTTCCCACTAGGTGGTTGGTTAAGCCCTCTAGAACTGACACAAGGCTTGTTCGAAAAGTTAGAAGAGACCAACCAAGTTAGTGCTCACTATCAACATCAAGTGACTCAACTTGAGTGGCTCGAAGTTGAACAACAATGGCAACTCACTATTGAGACACCACAAGGTGAAATTCAAACTAAACATGACCAAGTGGTTGTTGCGAACGGCCACAAGTTCACCCAGCTTGAGCAAACTCAGCCTGTACCTCTAACTCCGGTTAAAGGCCAAGTAAGCCATATTCCGACCACGGAAAACTTAACCAAGTTAAAAACTGTGTTGTGTTTTGATGGTTACCTAACGCCGCAAAATCCAAACAACGGCCACCACTGCATTGGTGCGAACTACGACAAAACCAATATTGACCAAGAGTTCGATATTGAGGTTCAGCAACACAATGGCGAGCGCCTGCGCGGGTCGCTACCAGATCAAGTATGGACAAAAGATGTCGACACCAGTGGTAACCTAGCGCGCCAAGGTATCCGCAGCGTAAGCCGTGATCACTTGCCATTTGTCGGAAATGTTGGTGATTTCGAAGCAATTAAAGATCAGTACCAAGACCTGCACAACTTTAACCCAAAGCGTGACTCGGTTGATGATGTTCAAACAGTCACAAGCTTCTCTAACCTGTACTGCTTTATCGGACTGGGTTCGCGCGGTTTAAGCTCTGCTCCACTGTTAGCTGAAGTGTTAGCGTCACAAATCTGCGGCGATCCGCTTCCTTTGCCAGTTGATGTGCTTGAAGCCATTCACCCAAGCAGAATGTGGGTGCGCAGGCTGCGTAAAGGTAAAGCATTAACCGCTGGCTGGGTTGCTGATAAGCACTCTAAAGCAAACCAGTAGTTTCTAGTTCAACTATTCTGAACATCTAAAACATCTGAATATTGGAAATACTTGAAGCTAAAAGCTAAAAAGCCCGAGTGACGTTATGTCACTCGGGCTTTTTGTTGATCGTGTTGCTCTAAGCCGGTGTTCTAAATTGAACGATGTTTACAGCTTAGCAACCGCATCTTTGATCTGCTGAGCAATCTCTTCGTTGCTGATAGAACCAGACTCAAAATCAAAGTTATCGTAGAAGCTTGGTACTGAAAGGGATGCTTTTACGTTACCGCCAAAGTATGGCGCTGAACCTGTTGCTGCGCCTAGTACCGTTTGTGCGCCACCAGGGCCCGGTGAAGTCGCTAGGTAAACTGCTGGCTTCTCGCCAAACACTGAGCGCTCAATGCGTGTCGCCCAATCAAATAGGTTTTTGTACGCGGCTGGGTAGTGGCCGTTGTGTTCAGCGAAAGAGATAACAAACGCGTCCGCTTCTGCTAGGTCACGCAAAAATGCTTGCGCACCTTCCGCTTGGCCAATCTCTTTTTCAGTGTCTTCACTGAACATAGGAACGTTGTAATCGTTGATGTTTAAAACTTTAACTTCAGCACCTTCAATCAAGTTAGCTGCGTAAGTTGCTAGAGTTTTGTTGATAGAGGTAGAGCTTGTGCTTGCGCCAAATGCGATAACTTTCATGATGTGACCTTTTCTGTAATTCCGTTAAGTGGGATTAGAATAACGTAGTTAGAAAATGGAACCATCACAAGGATTGAACGGACTCATTCAAAAATTTCGAATGAGTCTCAAACTATTCACGACTCAGCAAAATGAAAAGGAAGGGACTGAGCGGGTAGTGATAAATAACCAGCGATTAAGCTTGGTTTTGTAGCTCAACCCAAAGGTCATTAACGATGGTACGGTCTGCAGGCGTTAGTTCAGAGCGAGCGTCATCTAGGCTCTTTTCGATGCGTGCTTTAACTTCTGCTACGTCTTCAATGCCTTCTTCTTCACACGAAGCCACTGACAGAGAAATATGACCACGTAAGTAACCACCAGCAAACAGTTCGTCGTCTGATGCGTTTTCAATGCGAGCATCAATTACTTCAAGTAGTTTTTCTTCAAATTCGATAATCATAATATTCTCTTATTTCACAATAAATTGGCTAGCACATAAAGGTTCTACATCGTAGAAGCTGCGTAATGCTTCAGAGAGCATTTTTACGCGAGGCGGAAAGCCCACTTCAAAGATACCCATAACTTCGCTATGTACTTTATTCATAAAGGCCAAACGATCTGGCTCAAAATCGCCGTGTAGATTGTCACAGCTGACATTAAAAGGAAAGCCTGCGCTCATCGCAATGATCCATTCATACGCTTGTGGGCGAATTTCTACTTTTTCAAACTCAGCTTGAACCGATTCCGTTCGACCATCAGGTTCATACCAATAGCCAAAATCTTCCAGTAAACGACGCTCAGGGCCAGCAACGCACCAGTGTGCGATCTCATGGAGTGCAGAGGCGTAAAAGCCACGTGCGAACACAATTCGATGATGCGGGATAGTGTCATCAGCAGGCAAATAGATCGGCTCATCAGCCCCTAGCTCTAGTTTGGTATTAAAGCTTTCAAAAAAGGTCTGATTGAAGATATCGATAATGTCTGAATATTGGTGTGTCATAAAATCAAATTTAAGTAAAAAGAACTGGGGCATTTTGCGTTTTTTTAAGCGCTCGGTAAAGCCCTATCAAGCGTAATGATATCGGGTTCGCCATTATACTTTGCAGTGACAATCGATTGCCATTCCCAGATTACACCACTTTAAGGTGAATGATTAGTTTAGCTAATCTGAAACGCTCATTCACGGTACAAATATTCATTCGTCAACAAGCATTTTTACTACTACACTCGCGCTTCATTTTTATATCCCTAAGGCCTATAAGACTCAAATTTATAGACCTAAATTATAGAGCTACAGCAATGCTACTAAGTGTTTTGTATATCATTGGCATCACGGCAGAAGCCATGACCGGCGCTCTCAGTGCTGGCAAACAAAAAATGGATTGGTTTGGTGTAATGTTGGTTGCGAGCGCAACGGCAATTGGCGGCGGTACGGTGCGAGATATCTTACTTGGCCATTACCCTTTAGGTTGGGTTGAAAACCCGCAGTATCTGGCCATCACCTGTATCGCAGGTGTTATTACAACCGGACTGGCTAAATGGGTTATCAAGCTAAAAGGTTTATTTATTCGCTTAGATGCCATAGGCCTGATTGTATTCAGTATCATTGGTACCAAAGTAGCGATGACTATGGGTCTGCACCCGATGATTTGCATGGTATCGGCATTGGTGACAGGTGTCTTTGGTGGCTTGCTACGCGACCTTATCTGTCGTCAAACACCATTAGTGTTACATGAAGAGCTATATGCGTCTGTCGCACTTGTCGCTTCAGGTTTGTACCTCGTTTTGCTTGAGCTTGGTATCAACGACGTAACGGCGACAATTGTGACGCTTGTAGTTGGTTACTTGCTGCGCATGGCGGCGGTAAGATTCAAATGGCGCTTGCCTTCGTTCCAGCTTGATCCTGAAAGCTCAGTGCATTAATGGATTAAGAGCCTTGAGCTGCTAGCGGTCTTTAATGACGATAGTCGCTAACCGGACGAACAATCCTACTAATGCGAAAAAGGGTTGCTTCATTACGAAGCAACCCTTTTTGTTTTTATCAAATCAGTTTCAATTCTATTCTAAATAAAAAGAAGCAGAATTAGATTTGTGGCGTTTCAGTTGTCACACCAAAGTTCTGACCGCGATGACGTAACAAATGGTCAAGCAACACGATAGCCAGCATTGCTTCTGCAATAGGCACCGCACGGATACCAACACATGGGTCGTGACGACCTTTCGTGATTAGCTGCGTTGCTTCACCATCTTTAGTGATTGTGTCACCAGGTACAGTGATGCTTGATGTTGGTTTAAGCGCAATGCTTGCCACAATATCTTGACCAGTAGAGATACCACCTAAGATACCACCAGCATGATTGCTGCTGAAACCTTCTGGAGTTAATGGGTCACGGTGTTCACTACCGCGTTGATTAACAACATCGAAGCCATCACCAATCTCAACACCTTTCACAGCGTTAATGCTCATTAGAGCGTGCGCGATGTCAGCATCTAGACGATCAAAGATTGGCTCACCAAGGCCTACTGGCACTTTAGTCGCAACCACTTGAATCTTCGCACCGATCGAGTTGCCTTCTTTTAGCAAGTCACGAATCAGTTGATCAAATTCTGGTACTTTGTCGGCATCAGGACAGAAGAAAGCGTTGTTTTCAATCTCGTTCCAATCCACTTTATCAATTGAGATATCACCCATTTGAGAAAGGTAAGCTTGGATTTCAACACCAAATTCTTGTTTTAGGTATTTCTTCGCAATTGCACCTGCTGCAACACGCATTGCCGTTTCACGAGCTGAAGAACGACCACCACCTCGGTAATCACGCACACCGTACTTTTGATGATACGTATAGTCAGCGTGGCCAGGGCGGAACTTGTCTTTAATTTCGGAATAGTCTTTAGAGCGTTGGTCTGTATTTTCAATCAATAGACCAATAGAAGTACCCGTAGTTTGGCCTTCAAATACACCTGATAAGATTTTCACTTCATCCGCTTCACGGCGAGCCGTTGTATAGCGAGAAGTACCGGGGCGACGACGATCCAAATCTCTTTGAAGGTCTGCTTCGGTAATTTCTAATCCTGGTGGGCACCCATCTACGATACATCCTAGTGCGATACCGTGACTTTCTCCGAACGTGGTCACGCGGAAATGTTGTCCGATACTGTTTCCTGCCATTACTTCCTCTAAATCAGCTATTGAGCAGAAGGTTTGATTCCTAAACCCACTGGTGAACAGCTTTACTTGTCTATTCTTCGTGAATTCATAGTGGCTTTATTACCAAATGATGTAAACCCCAAAAAAGGAACAATTTTAACTTTCTATTACATAGGTCGAACGAAATGAATAACGAGTGGAAACGAGCGTCGCTTTAAAGTGGGCGTTTTCACCAGTAACATTGACCAATTAACAAAGGTTAATGAACTCGCTTTAAATACTCTCTATGTTGTAGCCCACAATAATAAGGAGAAGAATAATGATTGAGTGGAGAGTTAAAAAGTTTGCGGATCTGTCTGTTCAAGAGCTCTATGATTTCTTGCAACAAAGAGTCGATATTTTTATCGTGGATATGAACACACCCTACAGTGATTTGGATGGCAAAGATAACCATCCCGAGACTTATCACGTCATGGGTTATGAGAACGAACGTCTGGTCGCTTACAGCCGTATTATGGCTCAAAAGCTTGGATACCCAGTGGATGTTCTTCCTCTACTCGATTCAGATGCTGACGATGTGTGTATCGGCCGAGTAATCGTGGCAAAAGAGTATCGTGGTAAACAGGTTGGTAACCAACTTATGCAAGTAAGCTTCGATGCGACTCGCAAGATTTATCCTGACTGCTCTATTTTTATTTCGGCACAAGCACACCTTAAAGACTACTATGGTAAATTCGGTTTCAACGTTGTGACAGATAGTTACTTCGAGGATGGATGTACGATGCTGGGACTTCGATATATTCCGGAGATCGTGGTGGTTTAGCAGAAGTCGACAAGTACGTAGAAGAACAAGTAGAAAGAAGTTTAAGTCGCCCTGAAACGCAAAAAACCCGACAACTCTGAGAGTTATCGGGTTTCTTTAAATAATGGCACGCCCTGAAGGATTCGAACCTTCGACCACATCCTTAGAAGGGACGTGCTCTATCCAGCTGAGCTAAGGGCGCGCTACAGGAACGAATTATACGAATTCGAATCAGTAAAGCAACGGCTTTATGTAACATTCTGATCTAAGTGAGTAAAAAAAGGGCAACAAACATATAAGTGTTGGAAAATAGACCAAAGCAAACGTTTGCTTGATGGTAATCAAAAAGATTTTCTGGAATAATGCGCCAAAAACATCAGCCACTAACTTGAATATCAATACTAAGGAAATTCATGACTGCTCAAAATATTGATGGAAAGCTAATTTCTCAAACGGTTCGCTCTGAAGTTGCTGCACGTGTAAAAGCTCGTACTGAAGCTGGATTACGCGCTCCGGGCCTAGCGGTTGTTTTAGTGGGTGAAGACCCTGCTTCTCAGGTTTACGTTGGAAGTAAGCGTAAAGCATGTGAAGAAGTTGGCTTCGTATCTAAATCTTACGATTTGCCAGCCACTGCGACAGAAGATGAACTGTTAACATTAGTAGACCAACTGAACCAAGACCCAGAGATCGACGGTATTCTGGTTCAACTACCTCTACCTGCTGGCATTGATAGCACTCACGTTCTTGAGCGCATCACACCAGAAAAAGACGTTGATGGCTTCCACCCATACAATGTTGGCCGTTTGGCTCAGCGTATGCCTAAGCTTCGCTCTTGCACGCCAAAAGGTATCATCACACTGCTTGACCGTTACAACATCGATTTACGTGGCAAGCACGCGGTTGTTGTTGGCGCTTCAAACATCGTAGGTCGTCCAATGACCCTAGAACTACTTCTAGCGGGTTGTACAACGACGACATGTCACCGTTTCACCAAAGACCTTGAAGGCCACGTACGTCAAGCAGACGTTGTTGTGGTTGCCGTTGGTAAGCCTAACTTCATTCCGGGTGCTTGGATTAAGAAAGGTGCCGTTGTGGTCGATGTTGGTATCAACCGTTTAGAATCTGGCAAGCTAGTGGGTGACGTTGAATACGACGTAGCGAAAGAGAGCGCAAGCTTCATCACGCCAGTACCAGGTGGTGTTGGCCCAATGACAGTGGCGAGCCTAATCGAAAACACGATGATCGCTTGTGAGCAGTTTCACTCAAAGTAATCTGCGAACGACAAATCTGCAGACGACAGTATAAATAGACTTAGAAAGCCGCAACGTGAAGAACGTTGCGGCTTTTTTGATATCAAGCGATTCGTTTTAGATACAAAACTAATCGCTATTTATCTGGAGTCTCAGCTTTTTCTGCCGGATCTGACGGCGGCAACAAACTGATGATCTCGCATTCCGTTGATATCAGTTTTTCCAGCTCAGAACCTTGTGTAATTAAGCGAAAGTCACCGTTAGTAATCACACCTAGTAGAATCGCTTTCGGGTACAGAGTATTAAACTCATTAAGGTCAAATGCCTCGGTTAAACCTGTGCTCTTAATTTGACTGCCTTGTGCCATTAACGAGTTGAGCTTGGAATAGGTAATTCCTTCCCAGAACAGACTTCGATTGCCATCACGGCTCACTTGATGTCTTTCATGCTTAGTCTCTGACGATTCAAGCTCAAACACCTTATTGGCACCAAACTCGTCTTGGTAATGCATGCTGACTAACGGGTTGGTTTGACGATAAGGCGAGACGATCATCGCACGCCCTATCCCATCGAGTTCCAAATTGTTTTCCGCGTGACTTGAAGCGGGGTTACCAAAGTAGACATTCAAATTATCCATCCTCGCCAAACGAATACTCTCCCAGTTAGTATCGGCAAGCACACTGTTGATGTTGTGTGTGGCTAGCACCTTGGCAAATTGTCTTGCAAAGTGAGTGGCGCCAAAGAAGATAACCCCTTGTGCTTTCTCTTGAGTCACACCAAGTCTTCTCGCCCACCAGCTCGCGGTTAAGCTCTGAATCACAACCGTACCAATAATGACTAAGAACACCATAGGCACGAGCAGATCTGCACCCTCAATCAATTGCTTCTCTTGCAGTTTGATAGCAAACAGAGAAGAAACCGCGGCCGCAACGATCCCGCGAGGTGCCATCCAACTCAAAAACCATTTATCCGCCGAAGTAAGATCCGTACCGATCCCGCTGATCCACACGCTTAACGGGCGAGCCACCAGCATAACCACCGCTAACAACCCTATACCGCCCCAACCTATCGAGAGGAAGGTCCCCGAGTCGAGTCGACTGGCTAACAGAATAAACAACGCAGAAATGAGTAACACGGTCAGGGTTTCTTTGAATTCGATGATGTCTTCGATATCCAAGCCCTTCACATTGGCAAGCCAGATCCCCATGATGGTCACGGTTAGTAAGCCCGACTCTTCACTCAAGTCATTAGAAAAAGAGAACGCCGCCAACATTAGCGTCAGCACCGCCACATTACGTAAATAGTGAGGCACCCAGTGCCCTTGCAGCATCTTGGCAATCAAATGGCCACCGATGATCCCTAAGCCTAAACCAATGGCTAAGGTTAGCCCCAGAGCTGAAAGTACATGCCCTGTCGGGTCGGCAGAAGAGACTATGTATTCATAAACCAGAACAGCAAACAGAGCGCCAATGGGATCAATCACTATCCCCTCCCATCGCAAGATACTGCCCAGAGAAGATTTAGGCTGAATACTGCGAAGCATAGGGACAATCACCGTCGGCCCTGTCACCACCACCAAGGCACCGAATAGTGCCGCTAGTGGCCAACTGAAGTTAACAAAGTAGTAAGCACCAACAACAATGCACACCCATGTAATCAACATGCCGAAACTCACGAGGTGAGTCACCATTCGACCGTGGCCTCTAATTTCCTTAAAGTTCAGAGTCAATGCGCCTTCAAACAGAATGATGGCGACACCTAATGAAATCAGCGGGAATAGAACATCACCGAAAATAACATCGGGATTAAGGACATTTAAACCGGGACCTAACAGCAGGCCAACAATGAGAAGAGGGAGAATCGCGGGAAGACGCAAACGCCAGCCGAGCAGCTGACAAGCTAAAGACAAGAGTCCAATTAACGCCAAAGAAGAAGTAATCGACAAATCCATTTGTGCCCCTAAAAATTTGTACCACACCCTGTGACACAAACCTATTTGCTGAAACAAGAAAGCCTACGTCATTAAACTATAGGCTCTCTTTTTCGTGCTAACCGAATATTATTGTGATTAATCAGTCACTTTACTATCGGGGAAATAAAGTGACTGACTCATCCACTCGGTACTTATCATCTAGCTACAGAGACAGCACCACACCAGCAATCGCTGCACTCATTAGGTTGGCAAACACACCTGCACAAATTGCTTTAAAGCCGTATTGTGAGATGAAAGAGCGACGCTCTGGTACCAAGCTGCCCAAGCCACCAATTAGAATCGCCATTGTTGAGATGTTAGCAAAACCACATAGAGCGAAAGTCACGATCGCTTGTGAGTGTTCACTTAGCGCTTCTTTAGCATCCATTAGCTGGATGAAGGCCACGAACTCGTTCACGACAATCTTGTTACCGATCAGTGAACCTGCAACCACAGCCTCAGACCATGGCACACCGATCAGCCATGCAACGGGTGCGAACACATAACCTAGGATCAGTTCAAAGCTTAGGTTTACGCCAAACCAACCGCCAACAATACCTAATAAGCCATTCAGCATTGCAATCACACTGATAAAGGCTAGAAGTGTCGCACCCACCGCAACGGCAATACGAAGTCCAGACATAGCCCCATCTGCCATTGCCTCAACTACGTTTGTTGCTCGTGGAATTTCAACATCAGACTCAATATTTTCTTGAGCGTCATCAGCGCTACCTGGCACTAAGATCTTAGCCATCAATAGACCCGCAGGTGCAGACATGAATGCCGCAGCGATCAGATAATTTAGGTCAACACCAAGCGATGCATAACCCACTAGCGTACCACCAGCGACAGAAGCCAAACCACACACCATCACAGCAAACAGTTGTGAGTCTGTCATGTGCTTCAAGTAAGGCTTAACCACCAATGGCGCTTCAATCATGCCAACGAAGATATTTGCTGTCGCAGACAGTGACTCGGCACGACCTGTGCCCAAGAACTTCTGCAGCGCGCCACCGATAAGGTTGATCACCTTTGGCATAAAGCCGATGTGGTACAAACCCGAGATCAGTGCAGAGAAAAAGATAATGATGCCTAGAACGTTAATCGCGAAAACGAAACCGTTATTCGTAAGGCCACCAAATAGGAAGTTAATCCCCTCTTGACCGTAGTTGATCAAGCTAGATACCGCACCTGTGGCTGCATTCAACGCTTCTTTACCCATTGGTACATACAGAACCAACAGCGCGAATGAGATTTGTAATAAGAAAGCCAAAGAGACTGTTCTTAGTGGAATATTTTTTCTGTCCGTAGATAGTAACCAAGCGGCAACTAAAATAGTGATAATTCCAAGTAGCGAAGCCATGTGCGTCAACCTAAAAGTTGTAGATAGGAAAGGCGACGCATTCTATAGAGGAAATCGTTTGCGGCAAGTGGTGGTTGTTAACGTGATGTTGGGGTAATCACCTTTGAGTGATGATATAAATTAAGTTATTGAATTTTAATAATTAAGTTTGATTAAAAACCATACTTTTTCCATATGGAAATTATATTTATAGATTTGGAAACAGTTAGCGATGCAGTTCAACGCAAGTTTTCAGGTTTTCATCCCAGTACGTCGGCGATCCGATATGATCTTTGATGAACTCAATCACCGCAGAAAGCTTCTTCGGCATGTTCTTTCGACTCGGATACACGGCATAAAATGGCATTAATTGGCTAGCGCGCCATTCAGGCAAAACTTGAATTAATTTGCCCGTTCTAAACTCTTCCTTAACTAGGTAAGTTGCTAAGTAAGCCACTCCCCACCCTGATACCGCTGCATCGCGTACTGCCTCTGCTAAGTCCACCGAGTAATCGCCCGCTACTTTAACGCTAAGATTCTCTTGGCCATTATCAAACGCCCACGAGGTGTAATCTCGCTCTCGGCTACGATAGATAAGACAGTTATGGTCAATCAGGTCAGAAGGTACATGTGGCGTCCCTGCTTTAATCAGATAATCCGGCGATGCTGCAACCACAAACTGACTGTCAGCTAATCGCTGCGCAATGTACCCTTCAGGCAGGTCTTCGTTATTGGTGATCCAGAGATCCAATCGCTCTTCAATCATATCCACCTTGTAGTCAAACAAGTGGACCTCGATTCTCAACTGAGGATAAAGCTGTCTGAGCTGATCAATCGCAGGAATGATGTGCAAAGTACCAAATGACTGTGACAACCCAACACGCAATATTCCAGAAATGTCATCACGCTGGCTATCCATATCCATTTGAGCCGCTTTTACCGTGTTAAACAGTTGCTCACAGTGCTGATAGAACACTTCCCCAGCTTCGGTCAGCGTTAGACTACGTGTGGTTCGTTGTACCAGCTTGATGCCAATGGAGTCTTCAAGCAAAGCAACTTGTTTACTGATATGAGACACCGAAACGTTCAAGCTTTTCGCAGCACTGGTAAAGCCATCATGCTTAATTAATGCATGGAATATCACCATCTGTGCAGCTCTATCTGTTAGCACAAGACCACCTTCTTAAATCTCTGAAATATAAAATCAAAAAGGACTCCGAAGAGTCCTTTAGTTCGTTCTGCCTATGGTAGGCCAATTGCTATCAAAGCAAGCTAGGTCTATTAATCAAATTAAGTCTGCTAATCAAATTAGGCCGATTAATTAAACTTAATTCTGTCTGCTAGGTGGCTAACTGCCAAAGCAAAGTAGTAAGAACGATTCCACTTCATTAACACATTGTAGTTGTTGTAAATGAGGTACGAACGACCCGCTTCGTCATCCGGCATAATCAACCAAGCTTTAATGTCTTCATCAAGCGTCGGCAATGGGCGATCGTCGTAGCGCTTAATACCAAGTTCAGACCACTCTTTTAGGTACTTCGCTTTGTCTTCAGTTCGGCCTTGCAAATCAATAGACACGGTTGACGGTACGTGAACCTGACGGCCCCAAGTGTACTTATCATCCCAACCTGATTGGCTAAGGTAATTGGCTGCCGAAGCAAACACATCTTCTTCAGTACCCCAAATGTCTTTCTTACCGTCGCCATTACCATCAGCGGCAAACGCTAAGAATGAGCTTGGCATAAACTGAGGTTGCCCCATAGCACCAGCCCAAGAGCCTTTCATCTCTTTTGGTGTAATATGGCCTTGATCAAGAATCTTCAACGCCGCCATTGCTTCGCTGCGGAAAAACGCTTCTCTGCGTCCTTCGTAAGCCATGGTCGTTAGCGCATCGATAACACTGTAGTTACCAGTGAACTTACCAAAGTTACTCTCAACGCCCCATAGCGCGACAATGAATCTTGGTTGAACACCATATTCATCACCAATACGCTTTAGCGCTGTGTAATGCTTCTTATAAAGCGAGCGGGCTTGCTTCACTTTCCAATCTGGTACCGCTCGTGGAATGTATTCATCCAGAGTCAGCTTCTTCTCAGGTTGGTTTTTGTCGGCTTTCACCGCTCTTGGCTTAAACGTTACACCATCAAAGGCTTCATCAATGATCGCTTCAGAAACGCCTTCTTCACGGCCTTGTTGCTTTAGTTTTTCTACATATTGTTCGAAGCTCAGCTCTTCAGCGTGTACTGAGCTAATGGTCAGGCTATTACCCAATAGTAATGCTGACACAGCCAATATGGTTTTCGAAAATTTACTCAACGATCACTCCTCCTTGAATTGAGGTGGCTATCACTCTTCGTCTTGAGATTTCTGTTGAGCTTTACGCTCTTTATGAAGCTCAAGTTCGTTAACTGGTGGTGGCGGAACCTGCAAAAAGAAACCATCGGTATTCAGTGATTCTTTCACTTTCTCGATGTTCACTTGAGCCAGTTTACGGCCATCCATTTTAATTACCATTACAAAACTAGGTTTACCAAACATTTGCATCAATGCGTCAGGAACTTGTGAAAAATCATCCTTCTTTGGGATATAAAGGTATGTTCCTTCTTTCTTTGAGCTTTTATATATAGAACACAGCATGACAAACCTTTTTAATTGATTATGACTACAAAACTCTCACTTGCGAGATCAATAGTTTATGTTAGGGAAATATTGGGAACAAAACGTCCATTTGACAACAAGATTACTTGCTGTGCTTGGTTTGGGAATATAACATGATAAACCTAGTTTCAGGCAATGCCCTTTATTTTATTGATAAAGAAATTGTACCAATTCGCTATTGAGGTCCTGTAGTTTTTCGATGTCTAGTAACCCAGATCTAAAAGGTAGCAGCTTTACGCTATCTGTTTTGCACTTATCCGATGATCAAGTCGAAAATGCAGTGTCTTTTCTTCAGGAGAAGGTAGACCAAGCACCCACGTTTTTCGCCGCTGCGCCTGTTGTTATCAACATCAGCAAAGTCGCAGGCGATATCGATTTTGTGCAACTGAAAAATGGTATCTCTCAAGCGGGCATGATCCCGGTTGGCGTGGCTGGCTGTTCTGATAAACGTATGCAAAATCTAGCGAAAGAAGCGGGCTTTGCTGTCATGACGGCAAGTAAATCTCCATCGCAAGCACCCGCTAAGATGGCACCGATTAAGGTGGTTCGAACCCCAATTCGTTCTGGTCAGCAGGTTTACGCGAAAGATGGCGACCTACTCATCCTAAGTCACGTAAGTGCGGGTGCAGAAGTGATTGCCGATGGCAGCATCCATATTCATGGCACTTTACGCGGCCGCGCGATTGCAGGTGCAAGTGGTCAAACTGAAGCAAAAATAATTTGTAATGATTTACAAGCCGAGCTGGTTTCTATTGCAGGAAATTACTGGCTCAGCGATCAAATTGAAAGCGAGTACTGGCAGAAGAAAACCATGTTCAGTATGGCAAACGATGTATTACACGTTGACGTCCTCGCAATATAAGAGAAATAAAAGGAAAAAATAATGGCACGCATTATCGTTGTAACGTCAGGTAAAGGCGGGGTAGGCAAAACGACCTCTAGTGCAGCTATTGCCTCAGGTCTGGCTTTAAAAGGGAAGAAAACCGCAGTTATCGACTTTGATATCGGTCTGCGTAACCTAGATTTAATCATGGGTTGTGAGCGTCGTGTTGTTTACGATTTCGTTAACGTTATCAATGGTGAAGCTACGCTGAACCAAGCGATGATCAAAGACAAGCGCACAGAAAACCTGTTCATTCTTCCTGCTTCTCAAACTCGTGATAAAGATGCACTAACGAAAGACGGTGTTCGTCGCGTATTTGATGAACTTGATGAAATGGGCTTTGATTTCATCATCTGTGATTCTCCTGCGGGTATTGAGCAAGGCGCTCTAATGGCGTTGTACTTTGCTGATGAAGCGATTGTAACAACCAACCCTGAAGTCTCTTCTGTACGCGACTCAGACCGTATTTTAGGTATTCTTGACTCTAAATCTCGTCGCTCAGAAGACGGTTTAGAGCCAGTGAAAACTCACCTTCTACTGACTCGCTACAACCCAGCACGTGTAACTCAAGGTGAAATGCTGAGTGTTGAAGATGTTGAAGAGATCCTACACATCTCTTTACTGGGCGTGATTCCAGAGAGCCAAGCGGTACTGAACGCATCGAACAAGGGTGTTCCAGTTATCTTTGACGAAGCAACCGACGCAGGTATGGCTTACAATGATACTGTAGAGCGACTACTAGGTAGCCAAGTGGACTTCCGTTTCTTAACGGAACAGAAGAAAGGCATCTTCAAAAGACTGTTCGGGGGCTAATACGCAATGTCATTACTAGAGTTTTTCAGACCACAGAAAAAGACGACCGCAAATCTAGCCAAAGAGCGTTTGCAGATCATTGTTGCTGAGCGCCGCAGTCATGACGACCCTGCTCCATCGTACTTGCCGCAACTGAAAGAAGACATCTTGAAGTGTATTGCAAAGTACGTTGAGGTAGATCCATCAATGGTTGATCTTACTTTCGAACACAAAGACGACGACATCTCAGTATTAGAGTTGAACGTTAAACTACCAGAAGACGATAAGTAGTCTTCACTATCTTGTAAGTAGTAAGCAGATTAAATAAAAAAGAGAGCTTAGGCTCTCTTTTTTGTGTCTGCATTTTATATCTGTAACTGGCTAACTCTTATAACAAGTACAGATTACTTAATCGCTTTACTCAGCTTTTCGCCAACCACATCTAAACGCCAACCTTGCATTACATCAGGTAGCTTTTCAGGGTTACGTTGGTGTTTCCAAACCCAGCTTAACATTTGGTTAAGTTGCTTTTTCGATGCCAAAAACTCGGTCGCTAAGCCGCTGTGTTGTGATGCTGTTTTCACTTCATCTTTCAACACTTTGAAGATTTGCTTGTAGCCCGGGTAATCCATTAGACGTTCTACTGGTGCTGGGTACTCTTCTTCTGGCGTGTGTTCCGCTAACTTTACTATTGAGCTGATCTTAGCACCATGGCGACGTACAGAGCGGTAGTCAAAACCTTCCTGTTCCATGTGCTTGGGATCTTTCATAGCGAATCGAGCTACAGCCCACAGGTCTTGTTCTTTGAAAACAAAGTTCAGCGCTAAATCACGCTTAATTGCTTCTTTTAGACGCCAAGTTGCTAGCGGTCTTAAGATAGCTAACTGTTTAGGTTTTAATTGCCATGCACCTTTGATATCAAGGTAAGCATTGTCTGGATTTGCTTTACGAATACGTTTAGCAACTTGTAGGTCAGACTCTTGTTGAGCCGCTTCCCACCAACCCGCTTCCATCACTTTTTCAAGAAGCTTGTTGTACATTGGCATCAGGTAATGCACATCTGCCGCTGCGTAGTCCAATTGCTTTTGAGAAAGTGGACGAGCTAGCCAGTCAGTGCGAGATTCACTCTTATCGAGATCAACACCAACAAACTCTGAAACCAGAGCAGCAAAGCCTGTTGATAAGCCATGGCCTAAGAAAGCAGCCATGATTTGCGTATCCACCATTGGTGTCGGTGTGCAGCCAAATGCGTTCTGGAACACTTCCAAATCTTCACCGCACGCGTGCAGCACTTTCAATACTGAGGCGTCTTTCAACAATCCAACAAATGGTGTCATTTCGCCAAGAGCAATAGGGTCAATCAGTGACAGCGTTTCACCATCAAATAACTGAATCAAGCCTAATTGAGGGTAATAGGTTCTTGTACGAACGAACTCCGTATCAAGCATAACGACATCGGCTTCACGTGCTTGTTGGCAAACTCGCTCAAGGTCTTTCAATTGGGTAATGATTTGATAATCCACAAAAACTCTCACTGGTTTCTATTTGATCGCCGGATACAAAAATGCCGACATTAACTGTCGGCATTCTAACACCATTTTTCAGCGCTCGCTTAGATTAAGCGCCTCAATGGCTTCTCGTGCTATGGTTTCTCGAGTAATGGTTACCCATAAACTGGCTTATTATTCGCTCGCGCGTTTAGCCAATTCTGCATCGTTCTCTTCACGAAGCACACGACGTAAGATCTTACCTACATTGGTCTTTGGAAGATCTTCTCTGAATTCAACCAGTTTAGGGATCTTGTAACCCGTTAGGTGTTCACGACAGTGCGCGATAATGTCTTCTTTGGTTAGGCTAGGGTCGCGCTTCACGACGTAGATCTTAACCAATTCACCGGACACTTCATGAGGTTGACCGATAGCCGCTACTTCGAGCACTTTGCCGTGTAGTGCCACTACATCTTCAATCTCATTCGGATAAACGTTAAAGCCAGACACAAGAATCATGTCTTTCTTACGGTCAACAATGTGCAGTAAGCCTTCGTCATCAAACTTAACGATGTCACCCGTAGATAGCCAACCGTCTTGGTCGATCACTTCTTTGGTTGCTTCTGGACGCTGCCAGTAGCCTTGCATCACTTGAGGACCACGAACTTGCAGTTCGCCCACTTGATCATTAGCAACCACTTGGCCTTCATCATCAACAATACGAACTTCTGTTGATGGTACAGGCAGGCCAATAGCGCCAGTGTAATCTTTAAGGTCGTATGGGTTACCCGTTACCAGTGGTGAACACTCGGTTAAGCCATAGCCTTCCAGCAAGTGAATGCCTGTCGCTTTCTTCCATTGCTCAGCAACAGAGCGTTGAACCGCCATGCCACCGCCAACCGATAGGCGCAGGTTACTGAAATCCAACTCGTGGAAATCTTCGTTATTCACAAGTGCATTGAATAGAGTGTTTACGCCAGTAATCGCGGTAAACGGCACCTTTTGTAGCTCTTTAATGAAACCAGGAATATCACGAGGGTTGGTGATAAGAAGGTTTCGACCACCCATCTCAACAAACAGCAAGCAGTTTACGGTCAGTGCGAACACGTGGTAAAGCGGCAGTGCCGTTACCACCAGCTCACGGCCTTCTTGCAGAACAGGACCGTATGCCCCTTTCGCTTGAAGTACGTTCGCGATCATATTGCGGTGCGTTAGGATTGCGCCCTTAGCCACACCCGTAGTACCGCCCGTGTACTGTAGGAAAGCAATGTCATCACCCGCCATAAACGGCTTCACATACTGAAGACGGCGACCTTTATGCAGTGCTTTTCTGAAAGAGATAGCGCCCGGTAGATCATACTTAGGCACCATGCCTTTTACGTATTTCACTACGAAATCGACAATTGTACCTTTCGCGCGTGGCAGCATTTGCCCTAAGCTGGTGAGTACAACGTGTTTAACTGGCGTGTTATCAACGACTTTCTCTAGCGTGCTCGCAAAGTTTGAAACGATAACAATCGCCTTTGCACCAGAATCGTTCAGTTGATGTTCAAGCTCACGAGGTGTGTACAGTGGGTTGACGTTCACTGCAATCATACCAGCACGCAATACACCAAAAAGTGCAATTGGGTATTGCAGCAGGTTTGGCATCATCAGTGCAACGCGATCGCCTTTCTTCAGTTTCAAATCATTCTGCAGGTAAGCGGCAAAAGCACGGCTGCGCTCTTCAAGCTTACGGAACGTCATTATTGAGCCCATGTTCTCGAATGCTGGTTGGTCTGCGTACTTCTGTACCGACTGTTCAAACATTTCAACAAGAGATGGGTACTGATCTGGGTTGATCGTCTCTGGTACGTCACTTGGATAACGTGAAAGCCAAGGTTTATCCACTATGTTACTCCTCGTTTATCAGCTGACGACTGTTTCGCCGCTTTTTATCATTGCGGTATTACAGCACAGCTTTAGTGCATGAGCACTAAAAGGCTCAAACACTTGTTTAAATTTTGTTAACTACACCAAGAATTAGCTCTGAAACTAACTCTGGACTCTCTAAATGGCAATGATGTCCGCCAGGAACAGTCTCTATATTTAGAGGACTATGGGCTGATTTGTAGCGATTATGCTGCAAATGTCGGAATCCATCATTTCCTAAAACTATTAATTGAGGGCATTCAATAGCCGCCATAATCGCTTCAGCGTGCGCCTGTGACATTCGATATAACGAGTCACATTTTAGGTTAGGGTCGCATCGCCATTGCCAAGAGTTATCTAACTCGACAATTCCTCGCTCTACTATAGGAGCAATTAATTCAGCATTGATTTGATTGGCGTGAGCTCTCAGCTTAATAGCATCCTCAAGGCTTGCCAGAGGACGTGAAGGCTTTCTTCGCTGTCGAAGACGACTGAGTACCCCATCTCTCAAGCGAGAAACCGTTTCTTGGGGAGCTTCTGAAAGAGGTCCGTGACCTTCAATTTGAATTAATCCTGACACCTTTTCAGGAAAGGCGGCACTATAGCAACTTGCGATCAATGCACCAAGTGAATGTCCTACCAGTACCAGTCTGTTTGGCGATAATTTAGTCACCAACTGGTGCAAATCATCAATATAGTCGTGAAACGGGTAGTAACTGCCCGACTTATGCGACGAAAAGCCATGACCAAAGAGATCAATCGCAACCAAGTGAGAGTTGGGGGAAAGTGTTTCGAGATTAGAGAGAACAGAAGAGAAACTCGCGGAGTTATCTAACCACCCATGAATAAAAACGACCGTCGTAGCGGTCGTTTCTGGGTTGCCTATCTGCTGTGTTGCAAGCTTCCCGCTCGCAAGGGAGTATGACTTTTCAATCATCAAGCATCTAATTCCATCTGGTTGCGTAATCAAGCTCTAGTAATCAACCTTTAGTAATCAAGAGCCGGCAAAGTGAGCTACTCTACGTCCTGTATCACTCGACCTTGTCTTGGCATCGTTTGGAAGCTGCGGCAATGTAGACTTCTGCACGAGTAGTAGGTTGGTGCAAAATCGTTAACAACAACGCGCTCCGTAATGTTCCAAAGTCGTTGGTTGTCTACTTGCATCACAGGGAAGGTATAAGGGTACTCCCCTATTTTCCCATCTTCACTGCCGCTTGATTGACCAACCAAAGTAATCAGGCGACCTTCTGCAAAGCTTAGAGGCTCAACATAGCCTTCAATATAACCGACAAAACGTCCGCTTGGTTCTGCGTCTAGATCTGGCTTACCGTTACTAGAAATCGGCATATTAGCGACTTCGATTCGAGTCTTATCTTTCAAGTTAGTTACTTTAGATATTACGCCACCTAATCGAACACTTTTGGCATCCGGTAGTTGGTCGACCCATTGTTGGTAATCGCTAATAACAGGCTCTGATTTTGCTTCGAGTTCGCTAGGTAGTGACGAACACCCTGCAAGCACCAAAATACCAATAGAAAGGGCAATTAAGCGAATTTTAGATAAGTAATTTGACATGGTTCTGGTCCTTAAACAGGCATTAATGACAAGCTCTAGATGTAGATATCGACACCGATAAGCTTTGCAAGTTCTTCTTTCTTCGCCTGATTCATTACATCCATATACTCTTCCATAGCCTTACGTCCTCGGCCTTCTGGAAGATCATACTGGATTTGAGCCTTATGGAGTTCAGACTCTTTAACTTGACGAATAGAGTGGGAAACAGCATTAGCCACCTTAGTTGGTTGCCCAACCGCAGTGCTAGCATCAGATTTTTTTGCCTGCTCCTTCTTTTTGATTCGATTAGGCTTAGACGTGCTGCCTATCGAAGAAGGAGGTAAGTTGTTAATTGATACCATGACTAAATATCTGCCCTCTCAAATCTAAATAATACGCATTTAGATCTAATTTGCATCAGAACCTTGTAAAAATTATTCGCGACCTGGCAGTTTCTTCCAAGTCACTTTGTCACGAAGATAAACTGGCTCAGACTCTTCAGCGGCAACCGCTTTACCTTCTGCGTAAGCAAATTGAGCAAGGAACGCCATATCTTGCGCTTCTGGGAATAGCACTTCACACGCTTTGGTGTTGATCGCTAGAGTATCCATATGTTCTGCGTACGCTTCCCAACCTGTGCCGACTTTTGCCCATGTTTCAGAGTCAGCTTCAAGCTGCGCAGCCAATTCGCTTGGTGGTGTAACACACTCAGCATCAACCGCAGTCCAACGACCGTCTTCTTCACGGCTATAACGAGCCCAGTACACTTCACTCATACGCGCATCAATCGCTGTTGCTACATGAGTTTCACCAAATTTACGGTAGCTGCCTTGCGCCATCGCTGCCAGTGTAGAGACACCGATCATTGGTAAATCCGCGCCAAAAGCCAAGCCTTGAGCAATGCCAATACCAATACGTACGCCCGTGAAGCTGCCTGGACCTTGACCAAACGCGATAGCATCGATATCGGTTAAAGCGACATTCGCTTCTTTCAGTACTTCATCAACCATAGGTAGAATTTTCTTCGTATGGTCTCGAGGAGCCTCTTCGCTACGTGCGAACACCTGGTCACCCATTACTAATGCAACTGAACAGTTTTCAGTTGCGGTATCTACTGCAAGAATTTTCGCGCTCATTTGTGTCTCAAATATTCGTTATCTAATCTAAAAATAATGGCTAAACTCAACAATGCCAGTTACTCAGCAGCGGTTGAATGGTCTTTAGCTAAGAATTCTTTAATGACCCCTAAGTCACGTGTACGAGGGATAGGCGGTAAACTCGCCAAAAATATGCCACCGTAATCGCGAGTCACCAATCGGTTATCGCAAATAATCAAAGCGCCATTATCGCGCTTGTCACGTATCAATCGGCCGACACCTTGTTTCAAGGTAATCACAGCGTCTGGCAACTGTACTTGTGCAAAAGGATCACCCCCTTTTAGCTTACAGTCCTCGATTCGAGCCTTAAGTAAAGGGTCATCAGGGGCCGTAAAGGGCAATTTGTCGATGATAACACAGCTTAATGCATCGCCCCTAACATCTATCCCTTCCCAAAAAGCGCCTGTCGCTACGAGCAATGCGTTACCCAATTCCATGAACTCGGCTAAGGTTTTTTGCTTGCTTGTCTCACCTTGCAATAGAACAGGAACCGTGAGGGTTTCTCGGAATCGCTCTCCCAACTCTTTCATCATGCTGTGTGAAGTACACAAGAAGAAACAGCGGCCTTGGTTTTGCTCGATCACAGGAGTCAGCATTCGAACCAGCTTATCGGCCAACCCCGGACTATTCGGTTCTGGAAGATAACGAGGCACACATAAACGCGCCTGATTCGGATAATCAAATGGGCTCGGTAGTGAAAACTGAGCTGACGGCTTTAAGCCAAGTCGCGATGTGAAATGGTCGAAATCATCGGACACCGCCAAGGTTGCTGAGGTAAATACCCAAGCGCCCGGTTTAAGTTCGATTTGCTCGTGGAATTTATCCGCAACCGACAGTGGTGTGATGTGCAAAGCAAATTGCCTTGGTGTTGTGTCATACCAATAGGAGTACCCCGTAATCGACACATCGCACACACGTTCAATGCGTGACTTAATCATGTTCGCACGTTCAAAAGCCGTGTCTAACAGTTGGCTTCGACCCAGTGCTAGCTTCAATACATCGACGGCCAGTTGCAACGCATCTTGTAGGCGAACTAACTCTCGTGCAATCGACTCCGATTTCAAGGCCTCACGCCAGTTACCACGAAAGCCCGTATCGCCCAATACAATGCGTAGATCGGCGGCAGACTGAACGAGCCTGTCCCCGACCTTTTGTAACTGACGCATGTCTTTTGCTTCAGTTCGGTAGGCGATCTCGATGTCTTTGGCGAGCTCATTAATCTGTCGACTCGACACAGACTGACCAAAATACTGGCTGGCAATATCAGGAAGCTGATGCGCTTCATCAAAGATAAACACGTCGGCTTCAGGAATCAGTTCACCAAATCCGGTTTCTTTGATCGCTAAATCGGCTAGGAACAGGTGGTGGTTTACGACAACCACATCGGAATCCATCGCTTTCTTACGCGCTTTAAGCACAAAGCAATCGGTATAGCTTGGACACTCTTTACCTAAGCAGTTGTCGTTAGTAGAAGTAATCGTAGGAATAATTGGGCTATCTTCTGCAATATCATCACAATCGCCTAAATCACCCGTTTGTGTCGCAGACGACCAACTACGAACTTTCACTAGTTGCGCTAACAGTGTTGGATCGGTGTGAGTGCCATGACTCTCGATCATTTGACGACTCAGCCTATCCAAACACAAATAGTTAGAACGTCCTTTAAGTAACGCAACCTGACCATAAAAGCCGAGCGCATCGACCATTAATGGTAAATCGCGATGAAACAGCTGTTCTTGAAGGTTTTTAGACCCCGTACTAATGATGGTTTTCTTACCACTCAGCAACGCAGGCACTAAGTAAGCAAACGTCTTACCTGTACCTGTTCCAGCTTCAACAACCAATTGGCTTTGTTTTTCAATCGCTTGTGAAACCGCTTCAGCCATGTCTAACTGAGCTTGTCTTGGTTGAAACCCAGGGATTGCTTTGCCCAGAGCACCATCAGCAGAAAACGTTTTAGATATCATAGAGTACGAAGTTTAGAAAAAGAGAAGGCGAATTATGGCAGGTTTAGTGAGCCGGCGCGAATCAAGAATGACTTCGCACCGGAGGTGTTTGGTTTAGTTTGATTTGGTCTGAGTGTCCTGAAAAGAGAAAGGAACAGAAATCAAAGAAAGGGTTTTATTTACGGCTGAGGTAACGCGACAACCAAGGCGCACCTTCAAATTGGTTCTCGCAAGGCTGCATGGCTTTCGCAGCATCGGTTGGTGAGGTTTTGCTTTCCCACATTTCATCTAAAACATTACCATCTAACTCCGTACCACCCGCCAATGAATTCACTCGCTTGCAGTACAGTTTTTTTGCTAGTAACTCTTTATCCATAAGTATCACCTCTATTTTTGGCCAAGGCGTGAATGCCCCGGTTGAAGTTCAAATGCGTACTACGGTCAAAACTTTAAAAATGAAGCTTCTGCCTGTTTTCCTATCTAAAAACTGATATTTCCATATCAAACAATTTATCAAAGCGATAAATGAGCAGCAGAATTTGTTGAAACCAACTTGATAATAGATTAATTATAACGGTGATATTGCGGCTCAGTTCACCGTTCGACGGCCTGCATTTAATTTAAAGAATAAAAATATTTCATGGAAGTAAGATGCAAATGGAAAGAAAAACTTTACTAACACATTGTACTGATGCCCCAGGCCTCATCTCGAAGATCACCAACATTTGTTACAAACACCAACTCAATATTGTGCACAACAATGAGTTCGTAGATAACACCAGCGGCCACTTCTTTATGCGCACCGAGCTAGAGGGTTACTTCAATGACGAAACCTTGTTAGCCGATTTAGACCAAGCGCTACCAGAGAACGCAAAACGCAAGCTAATGAGCTCTTCTCGCAAGCGTGTTGTGATTCTTGTAACCAAAGAAGCGCACTGCCTTGGCGACATTCTAATGAAGAACTTCGATGGCAGTTTAGACGTGGAAATCGCAGCCGTTGTTGGCAACTATGACATCCTACAAAGCCTAACCGAGCGTTTTGACATTCCTTACCACCATGTTTCACACGAAGGTCTGAACCGTGAAGAGCATGAGCAGAAAATGCTAGAAGTGATTGACCAATACGAGGCTGATTACCTTGTTTTGGCTAAGTACATGCGAGTGCTGACTCCGGGGTTTGTTGAAAAGTACAACCACAAGATCATCAATATCCACCACAGCTTCTTGCCAGCATTTATTGGCGCAAAGCCATACCAACAAGCGTATGAGCGCGGCGTAAAGATCATTGGTGCAACGGCACACTTCGTGACTAATGATTTGGATGAAGGCCCAATCATTAAACAAGACGTTATTCCAGTGGATCATAACTTCAGCGCGAAAGACATGGCGCAAGCGGGTCGTGACGTTGAGAAGAATGTTCTGAGTAAGGCGCTCAACAAGGTGATCAACGATCACGTGTTTGTTTACGGCAACAAAACTGTGATTCTGTAAGTCGCTAATTTAGGTTCGGCTTCCAGCTAGAATCCAATAAAAAACGCGCAATAGGGTTAACCCATTGCGCGTTTTTTGTATCTGATGATCAGACTGGCTTTAAGAGATTCCCGACTACGATAGGCTTTCTATCTAGAAAATTTTATATTTAGCAAGCGCTCGCAATAGTTAGTAGACCAACACAACCACTGCACACATCCGTCATTCCGACGAGCCTAAGCGAGATCAGGAATCTCTTTCTTGTTAAGTCCGATCAGACTAAGCCTGCTCTGACTCTACAATATTCTTCAACGAATGTGGGTGCAGCTTGATGCAAATTCCTTGATGCTTGAATGCAACCGTTGGGTTATTCAAACGTTCGCCCTCGCCTTTCGGGCTAGAGAGTTTGATCTTAATACCTTGCTCAGCCAAAGAGTCGAACTTAGCTGCGAACTCTGGGTAAGTCTCTTTCAGATCCGCTAAATATTCATCAGCCGTTTGTGCGTGAGAAGGAATCACGAACTCAACATGTTCCCAATCTTGGCTCGGGTAAATCTTGCCTTCTGCTGGGTATGGCAGCTCTAAGCATTCAATCTTCCAACCAAGGCTTTGCAACGGTTCATCGAAAGCCAACACCACAATTGGGCGACCGTTGATCATCGCCTCTGAAATCGTAGAACCGTACTCAGACCATGCTTGGTGCGCAGATTTCGCAAGCTCAGTTTCATTGATTCTTAGTGCAATATGATCCGCTTGAGCAAAGCTTAAATCCAAACCCAATGTATTTCCTAGGTTCTCAATTTTCGCCATAAACGTATCAAGGCGGGCAATCATTTGTTGTGGTTCGAGTTCGGCTTGCTTGAGGCTCATCGTCATTGTCTGTGTTCTCCCATTTATGGCAGCATGTTATCAGTTTTGCTTTCTTCAACAAGCGTTGCTTTTGCAAAATAGACTCAATAAGTATGCTCATTCGACTCCTTAAACATTCAAACTCGGCTTGGCAAAAGTTGTTTGTCAAAAACCCCTGAGGAAATGTTAATTTTCTATCAATTCGACCTATAAGAAACCGCACAAAATTGGTATGATTACCGCCATTTCTGTGAACTTAAACAGAGTCTGCTGCTGATTTTGGCATTAAATCGTTAACTAGAAGCATAATTAACCAATTTAATGACCAAGAATTAACGGCCACTCTTATCATCCTTGAATTGAAGGAAACGCGTGTGAATATCCAAGCACTTATTAATGACAAAGTATCTCAGGCTCTAGAAGCCGCTGGCGCACCTGCAGGCTCTCCTGCTGCTGTTCGTCAATCTGCAAAACCACAGTTTGGTGACTACCAAGCAAACGGCGTTATGGGCGTTGCTAAACGACTAGGCACTAACCCACGAGAATTTGCTCAAAAAGTATTGGACGTTCTAAACCTAGACGGTATCGCGTCTAAAGTTGAAATCGCAGGTCCGGGTTTCCTAAACATCTTCCTAGATGAAGCTTTCCTAGCAAAACAAGCAGACGCAGCATTGGCTGACTCTCGCCTTGGTGTTGCCGTTGCTGAAACGCAAACTATTGTTGCGGATTACTCTGCGCCAAACGTTGCTAAAGAAATGCACGTTGGTCACCTACGTTCAACTATCATCGGTGATGCAGTTGTTCGTACTCTAGAATTCCTAGGCAACAACGTTATCCGTGCTAACCACATCGGTGACTGGGGTACTCAATTCGGTATGCTTATCGCAAACCTTGAGCGCGTTCAGGCTGAGTCTGGTGAAGTTTCAATGGAACTTGCTGACCTTGAAGGCTTCTACCGTGAATCTAAAAAGCTTTACGATGAAGACGAAGAGTTCGCAGTTAAAGCACGTGGCTACGTTGTTAAACTGCAAAGCGGCGACGAGTTCTGCGCAGAGATGTGGAAGAAGCTTGTTGACGTAACAATGATTCAAAACCAACGCAACTACGATCGTCTAAACGTGTCTCTAACGCGTGATGACGTAATGGGCGAAAGCATGTACAACCACATGCTTCCAACTATCGTTGCGGATCTGAAAGAGCAAGGTCTTGCTAAAGAAGACGACGGCGCACAAGTTGTATTCCTAGACGAATACAAAAACAAAGATGGTGACCCAATGGGCGTTATCATCCAGAAACGTGACGGCGGCTTCCTTTACACAACAACTGACATTGCTTGTGCAAAATACCGTTTTGAAGAGCTAGGCGCAGACCGTGTTCTTTACTTCATCGATTCACGTCAACACCAGCACCTAATGCAAGCTTGGACTATCGTTCGTAAAGCAGGTTACATCCCAGAATCTGTTTCTCTTGAGCACCACGCGTTCGGCATGATGCTAGGTAAAGACGGTAAGCCATTCAAGACTCGCGCAGGCGGTACGGTTCGTCTAGCTGACCTTCTTGATGAAGCTGAAGTTCGTGCAGCACAGCTGATCGAATCTAAGAACCCTGAACTAGCAGAAGACGAGAAGAAAGCGATCGCGAACACAGTTGCAATGGCAGCGGTTAAGTACGCAGACCTTTCTAAGCACCGTACTACTGACTACGTGTTCGATTGGGACAACATGCTTGCGTTCGAAGGTAACACAGCACCGTACATGCAGTACGCGTACACTCGTGTTGCTTCTGTATTCGCTAAAGCTGGCGTTTCTATGGACTCTCTTGAAGGTGAAATCAAAATCACTGAAGAGAAAGAGAAAGCACTTATCGCAAAACTTCTACAATTCGAAGAAGCGGTACAGTCTGTTGCTCGTGAAGGTCAACCACACATCATGTGTAGCTACCTATTCGAACTAGCAGGTCAGTTCTCTAGCTTCTACGAAGCATGCCCTATCCTAGTTGCTGAAGATGAAACTGTTAAACAGAGCCGTCTGAAGCTTGCTGCACTAACTGCGAAGACAATCAAGCAAGGTCTATCGCTTCTAGGTATCGATACTCTAGAGCGCATGTAAGAGATTCGAGATTCGAGATTCGAGATTCGAGATAATTAGAAAGGTTGACGTGAAAGCGTCAACCTTTTGTTTTATTTGGAGGCTACGTTTACTTAGCAAGCTCTGTTACCCACCAACGTCCTCAACAAGAGATCTCCTATTACGCTCCTTCGTCGCTCTAGGAGATGACGGGAATAGGTACCGTGAATCCAAGATAGCATCAATGATGCGCTATCAAACCACACCAAATCGCTATCAATTTCCCAAACCGTTACTCACAACAGTGGGGACGGACGTGATAGGGAATCTCTGAAAAGCGCGTAACCACAGCAAACCAATTCGTTATCCCTCCCCTCCATCGTCATTCCCTACAGTGAGGGACGAACGTGATAGGAAATCTCCCAAAAACACACAACAACAGCAAACCAATTCGTTATCACTCTCCCCAATCGTCATTCCCTACAGTGAGGAACGAACGTGATAGGGAATCTCCGAAAAGCACGTAACCACAGCAAACCAATTCGTTATCACTCTCCCCAGCCGTCATTCCCTACAGTGAGGGACGAACGTGATAGGGAATCTGCTTATTGAGAGCGAAGCACTAGCCACATATCTGTTCCAACCTTATACTCAACTAAAACAATTAATTGGAAAGATCATGAGCTTCGAACTTCATCCCCAATTGGCAAAAGACACTACTATTATTGGCGAATTCCCTCTTAGCCTTGCGCTACTGCACAAAGACAACGCTGTGCCTTGGGTTATTCTGGTACCAAAACGTGCCAATCTAAAAGAACTGCACCACTTACCAATGAAAGAACAGCAGCAGTTCTTACATGAATCTCAAGCGGTAAGCCAAGCACTAGAAGCCACATTCCAACCAGACAAACTAAACCTAGGTGCGCTAGGTAATATGGTGCCTCAACTGCACATTCACCATATTGCACGCTTCAAAGACGACATGGCATGGCCAGGTCCTGTATGGGGTAACACCAAAGGCGAGCAACGCAGTGAAGAAGATCAAGCCGCTATTCTGACTCGTATTCAAAACGTGCTGTCACTGAGCTCTATCTTCAAGAAAGCGTAATTAGAGTCTCTCGTTAAGCTTCAAACCAGACAGTTCAGAAAAGACACATAACAAAAAGCCGCTTATCTAAAATAGATAAGCGGCTTTCTAATTTTCTAACCTCGCCGTTCTCAACGAGTGTATGCAGGTCTGAACTACATCATCACGTTAAGCGACAGGCCATCTTGTTTGCTGATTGTGTAGCGAATGCGCGTTGTATGGCCATGCTTGTTAGTATCGACCAAGCGAGAAATTTTCCCTTTCTTGACCCACACACCCAGCATCGCATCGACGCCATCTTCACTCATACCAAACTTTGCGGCGAGTTCTTTACGAGCTGCGACACCTTGGCTGTCTATGTATTGATGAAGTTCAGTTAAGATCATACGACTTGCACCTCTAGCGCTTTCTGCTTGTTACCAATTTTCTTGAACACGCGATATGTCACCACAAAGCCACCAGCAATTACCACCATCCACACAGCACTTGTCACTGGGTGTGCAGCAAAGTTTGCCGCTTGGTAATAGAAGGTCGCACCAAAGTAACCAAGCGCCATCGTCCAAACTGCAATGAAGCGTGCGAACGTCTGGCCAAACTCACGTACATAAGCACCCATCGCAGCAACACAAGGCGTGTAAAGCAGGATAAGAATCAAGTAAGCGAATGCCGCGTGGCCAGAAACAAACTTATCTTTCAGGTTACCAAAGATAGATGAATCGACTTCTTGATCTTCAGCCACTGAGCCAGAGTCTGATAAATCACCCACTTCAATACCTAGTGGATCTGAATAGCTCAGACCAGACAGGTTTTCAGGAATCGTCATCACCGCTTCTTGCAAGCTTGCTGCTAAATCAAATTCAGCCGCTTCTTCATCAGAAGGCGTTGTGTATAGGCTATTTAATGTACCTACAACGGCTTCTTTTGCGAAGATACCTGTAATGATACCAACCGTCGCAGGCCAGTTTTCTTCAGTAATACCAATTGGTTGGAACACAGGGGTCACAACTTGTGCCGCTTTAGACAACACAGAGTTCTCGCTGTCTTCGTTACCGAAGCTGCCATCCATACCTAGCGAGTTCAAGAAGCTCAGGATTGCCACAACCATTACAATTGTTTTACCTGCGCCAAGTACGAAACGCTTCAGTTTTTGCCATGTTTTTAGCATCACGTTTTGCACTGTCGGCAATTCGTAATCTGGCATTTCCATTACTAAGCTATCGCTGCTACCTGGGTAAATGGTGTTCTTAAGGAACAGACCCGTGAACACAGAAGCAACAATACCCATGATGTACAGAGCGAATACCACGTTTTGTCCAGCCCCAGGGAAGAATGCAGCGGCGAACAGTGCGTATACCGGAAGACGAGCACCACATGACATAAACGGCGCCATTGATGCAGCCAGTTTACGTTCGCGTTCTTGGTCAAGAGTACGAGTTGCCATGATTGAAGGTACGTTACAACCAAAACCAAGCACTAGTGGTACAAACGCTTTGCCCGGCAAACCAATCTTCTGCATGACTTTATCAAGTACAAATGCCGCACGCGCCATATAACCTGAGCTTTCAAGAACTGCTAAGAACAAGTAAAGAGCTGCAATCACCGGAATGAAGGTCGCAACGGTTTGAATACCACCACCGATACCATCGGCCAATATAGTGACTAACCAAACAGGTAAATGACCATCTAATAGGTGATGTCCACCATCGACCAAGATTGCCCCAACACCGATATCAAAGAAGTCGATAAACGCACTACCGATATTGATAGAGAACATGAACATCAGGTACATGATCACAAAGAAGAAAGGAATACCGACCCATTTGTTCAAAATGAATTGGTCTGCTTTTTCTGTGAAGTTGCGGCTTAGTTTGCCTTCGCTGCGACGAACACGTTTACAAAGGTCATGTAAGAATGTGTATTTCGCGTCGGCGACTGCAAGGTCAATATCAAAGTCAGCACCAAGACGTACGCCATCAATTTGAGTACGAGTCTGCGGAGCCAGTCCATTCAAGACCAAGTAATCATTTTCTAAAGCACGAATAGCCAGAGCTCGGTGAGAAACGTCAGCATCATCAAATTGTGATTCAACAGAAGGGATAAGAGCTTCTAATGCTGCGTCGTAATCAATAGAGATAGGATCAAGGCTCACACCTTGAACAAGCAATTTATGTAGGCGTTCTTTAAAGCGAACCACTTGGCCTTTATCGTTTGCAGACAAGCTTAATACTGGACAACCTAGCTCTTTCTCAAGCGCTTTAAGGTTAATCACCTGACGCTCACGCTTTAGTACATCCATTTTGTTCAATACCACGATCATTGGGCGACCCAATTCTCGCAGTTGTAATGTCATGTATAAGCTTCGTTCCAGACAACTAGCATCTACCACATTAATGATTACGTTTGCTGGATGAGTAAGAACGGCACGAGATGCAATCGACTCATCGATGCTGTTAGCGTCATTGCCACTGTCTAGTGCGTAGATACCCGGTAAATCGGTAAGCTGGAACTGATCACCAGCGTGCGAATATACGCCCGTCTTCTTTTCTACGGTTACACCAACCCAGTTACCAACGTGCTGTTTAGCACCAGTCAGTGCATTAAATAATGTTGTTTTACCACTATTCGGGTTACCAACGGTTAGAACTTGATAATCCATTTAGATAACCTCGATTTGTTCTGCGATGCTTTCACGAATGGCAATTGAAACCCCTCTCACTTCAACTTGAAGCGGATCACCCATAGGTGCACGGCGAATCAGAGTCACCTCGGTTTTTGGCAACATACCCATGACCATGAGTTTTTTTCTAACTTCTGGTGTTAAACCTGTTAGTGCAACAATAGAAGCCGCTTTGCCTTGCTCTAGTTGTGAGAGTTTCATTTCATAAGTACCCAATTCGTGACTGATAATGAGAAAGATTGTTATTAACAGCATGATACACATACATGACCACAATTCTATTGTGTGAAATCAATGTTTTCGAAAATACATGCTCGTAAATTTCGTTAAAAACGTTTACGTCAAAAACGTTACTTTCAACAAACAACGAGAACTACCTCACTAGTACAAATTCACAGAAACAGCGACAAATCATTAATTATCAATAACTTAAAATAATGTCGGTTTTCTCATGACCATCTGTCGTTAATTTTATAAGTAAAATAAGTACCTGGACGTATAGTTACTCCATCGAAGAGAAACTCCTTCTCTTTAATTTTATTCCAGAGGTGATGTGGCTTGCCATATCACTCCGGCAGCAAGCGAAGGTGTCTTTGGCACCCGTGGTATAGTCCCCCCGGCTATACCACGATATTTTTTTCTTCCTCTTGTTTATCCCAAACATATTTCTAAATCCCAACTCTCGTTATCTCGTTATCTCGTTATCTCGTATCTCGTATCTCGTATCTCGTATCTCGTATCTCGTATCTCGTATCTCGTATCTCGTATCTCGTATCTCGTATCTCGTATCTCGTATCTCGTATCTCGTATCTCGTATCTCGTATCTCGTATCTCGTATCTCGTATCTCGTAGGAGCATAAAAAAGCCCCGACACGAATGTCGAGGCTTAGAGTATCTTTATCTATGTGAAAGTAGAGTGGATCCGCAGTGAACTACTCCTCGTTGTTTTCAGCAAACTTAGACGGCGACATACCGAAGTGATGCTTAAACCTTTGGCTAAAGTAAGAAGGGTCATTGAAGCCCGAGTCAAACGCAACATCTGAGATCTTCTCTCCTGCAAGGAGTCGCTCACACGCATGCTCAAGGCGCACTTCATTCAAGTGTTCTTTAAAGGTCTTGTTATAAGCCAACTTAAAGCGTCTCTGTAAACTTCTCTCCGACATGAACAGATACTTAGCAGCAGTTGCAGTGCCGAACTCCGCATCAGCGTAGTGCGCACTAACAAGCTGCGACACTTTATTCTTCCATTCTTGTTCAGCGGTCAGCTTTTGTTGTTCTGGTGTTGAAGCCGCAAGCTTAATGGTTTCAATCTGTTCTATTGTGCTTGCTTCAAGGTCATCCAACATCTGATATTCAATCGGCCAAGAAAGCTGAACCTTGTTCTGAGAATCAGACACAAAGGCGTTCAACTCACCACCGCTCTGATTCATCAACAAAGGAAGCTTCTCAATATTAAGGTCAGTCGACTTACCATTGTTATCACTGATGCTTGACGCTAATTTAGGGAAAGGCATCCCATGATCTCGAATCGTAACAACAAGATGCCCTTTTACCTCTTCGACTAGCACAACCATACTCTGCGACTTAAAGTTACGCTTTATGATGCTCGCCACTAGGCTATTGAAGATAATATCGAGATTAAAATACAGTAAGGAGACATGTCTTTGCTTGGTCTCGACTTTAATATCCAGTTCAATACCGGCTTTCACTAAATCGTCCTGCCAAGCCTTGAGCACCGACTCCAAGATTAAAATCATGTCGTAACAAACCGCTCCCTCACCTTGTTGGCTATTACTCAACTGAGCTAAACCATTCTTCAAGGTCAAGATAGGTGACTTCCCTTGGTCATCATTCCAATTCGGGAGCATGGCCGCGATATTATTCACTTCAGAAGACAGCTCTTTTGCGGTGTGAGACACAAGCGCATTTTTAACCGATAGCTGCTTTTTCAGCTGTTGATTGGTCGTCAACAAGATACGACTCTGATGTCTCAGCTGATCCGTTTTTAGTGCAACTTGCGCCTTTAAGTGCCTGTTGGCAAAAGTAACATAACGGGAACGCCAAAATACCAAGATGGTCACGACACAGATGAGCAAGATAAGAGAACTCGCTGCCGCCCAGTTACTCAGATACCAAGGTTCTGCAATCGAGAAGCTTTGATTGGTTGAGACAAATCGGTAATGGGAGTCCTTCACTGGCTTAACTTCAAGCGTGTAGTCACCAGGAAGAAGATGATCGAGCGTTAGCAAGCCCCCTTCAAACTCACTCCAAGGTTCATCGTCGCTCAGTCGATACTCCATAGCAGGAGCAAACGTCGCCGGTAAAATACCCAATTTGAAACCAATCGATGAACCATAAGGGATCTCAGCTAAGTCGGCAGTCTTGCCACCCAAGGATACCGTTTGTTGGTCTACGCTAATCTTACTCAGCAACGCGCGACTATGAGGTGTCGTGGATACCAATAACTCATTCGATAATGCACTCACCACACCATACTTTGAGCCTAAAACGAGTCGTGAAGATTGACTCTCTTCACTGTAAAACAACGCACATGCACCTTCCGCCAGTTCGTTGGTAATCAATCCAAAAGGAGAGCCAATGTGTTTATGCAGTTGACCATCTAAACCGTAGTAACTGATGCCTTTCGAAGACCCTAACCACACTCCATTGTCATCGCTGATCAAACAGTTAGGGCTAATATTATCTTCAACGAGGGTGATCTCTTGAATCGCTGAGCTGTCATAAGGAATTCGATACACGCCGTAACTGCCTGCGAACCATTGAGCCCCATCTTTGGCTTTTTCAATATCGACGACTTTGCCAAATCGTTCACTTGAGCGACTAAAGCTGATTCGCTTATCAATAAAAGAATAAAAACCGTGGTCTGTGCCTATATAGACTCGACCTTGTAACCCTATATTGAGATCGGTGATTTTGGCTGGCAAAAACTTATCGACTAACCAATCAATGCCATAGCCCGTTAAATTCATCGTATCAACGGAAAGAGAATAAAGGTTCTGCCCAGAGGTCATCCAAAGCAGGTTGTTAGATTGAAGCGCAAAATTTTCAACATGCACCCCATCAATCGCTCTCGGTAAATCGAGTGCTTCAGGTTCTAGTGTATCGGTATTAAAGCTAATAATGCCTTCTTCGGTAGCCAACCAAATCGAAGAATCAAAGATGACAAAATCCCGTACAGAATCCGAATAGACACGAACCGGGCGTTCTTCGCTTTGAGAATCGACAAAATAGAGCCCCATTGAAGAAGCAACCCAAGATAAGTGGTCACTAACAGGTTGCACTTTGTTGATCACTACACTGCTCGAGTGCATCCCCATTCCGGTTAATGGTGTTCTTGAGAATGTCTTACTGAACAGTGAAAAGTAGCGGATACCATTATTAGTCGCCACCCACATACCACCAGCGTGGTCGTTAATCAATGAGTATATTTTCTCACCCGGTAACGAGAAGTCTTGGTTAGTCGCTTGGTCGAATCGCGTAATGTGACCTGTAATAAAGTTATAGCTAATTAAGCCGTGCTCGGTACCAATCCAATATTGGTCTGAGGTTTCAGCGAGTGAAAGTACATGAGAGCCACTGACTTTTACCTCTTTCTCTGGATTCGCAAGATCGACGATCACCGCCCCCTTCAAGGTGCCAATCACTAACTCACGTCTCGCATTCGAAAAATAGACCGTCTCTATGTGATTCTTCTCTGAGGCTGTTACATGGGTAAATTCTTGATTTTCAGAAAGGTAAACGCCTGAACTGGTCGCTAGTACCCATTTTGATAGCACCCACTCAGCGTCATTTATCGAAATGTCACTGCTGTTGTTGTAGCGATACAACTTGAGCAATGAGTAAGTATTAAATTCTAAGGTCTGAGTGTTGTAGGTATAAAAATTACTGCCGTCGGTCACCCAAATATAATCGCCGGATGCACCTATGTTTGAGATTTCAGCGCCTGGGCTTAAGCTAAACGCCAGTTCGTTGCCAATGCCCGGACTGTGTCGGTACACTTCATTATCGAAAAAAGTCCAAAATTCATCATTAAGGAACGCCACGTTTTCAGAGGAAAACTGCAACAAACTGCCCTTTCTCGGAAGCAGAGTTCGACCATCATAAAAAAGTACTTTTCCATGAACATCATGAACCCAAAGCCCGCCTCCGGCACCGAGATATAGATTTTTGGCCGCAAGAAAGTTCCCTTGCGCTTGAACGGGCAAAGGGTAGAAAACAGAAGGTGATGTATTTACCGCAAGAACGCTAAATGAAATGCTCATTAACATGAACATTCTGAAGATAATCTGATACAACTTTTAATCCTGAACAGCAACAACACGTGAAGTTTCGGCTGCCGCAATGTCTTAACGTTGCTTAAACCAAAACTGAGTTTTTTTGTGCTTATTATTATCTTTCTATTTTAGCGGAAATTAACAAAGGAGAAAGGAGGTTTGCGATTTGTTGGAAGGTTTTATCTTAGCGGTCACGAAAATGCCGCAAAAAGCGGCATGATTCATAAATTAACGAGAGCAAAGTAGAGTAAGGAATACTCTCTAGCGATTACTTAGCACTTAGGCAGCTCGTGTAGCTGTCTGTAACTTGTTGAAGAAAATCGAAATAACTTCCGCTCTTCACTTCAACCGTTGAACCGATTGGATCAAGTTGACCTTGCTTCGCATTGCTTCCGCGAGTCACTGATTCGATGACAGCAGGCGTAAACTGAGGCTCAGAGAAGACACACTGAACATTCTCACGTACTAAGGTTTTCTTGATAGCAATTAGGCTTTTTGCACCCGGTTTACGTTCAGGGCTTACCGTGAAGTGACCTAGGTTATTCAACTCAAACTCTTGCTCAAAGTAGCCATACGCATCATGGAACACGTAGTAACCTTTATCTTTTACTGGCGCAAGTTGCTCGCGAATTGACTGCTGTTTTTCTTTCAGAGTAATCAAGAATGAATCTAAGTTCTCTTGATACGCCATTGCGTTGTCAGGGTCAGATTCAATCAACTTAGCTGAGATGTATTTTGCTGCTACCTCAACTTGATCAATGCCTAACCAGAAGTGAGGATCATGGCTGCCGTGGTTATGGCCTTCATGAGCATCGTGATCATGCTCTTCATGTCCGAACTCTCTCAAGTTAATACCAGGGATCTCACTGATCTGGATAACGTTCTCTTTTGAACCAATCACTTTCGTCAAGAAAGCTTCTAGGTCAGGACCGAACCAAACCACCATGTCTGCACTGTGAACTTTTTTCACGTCAGATGGCTTAAGCGCATAATCGTGCGGCGAAGCGTTGCTGTTCATCAACACGCCCGGTTCACTAACGCCTTGCGTTAATTCCGTCACAATCATTTGAATTGGTTTAAAACTTGTTAAAATAGTATTGGCACTTGCAACACTTGGCGCTAAAAGCAAAGTAGCAAGTATAAAAGATGAACGTGACATAATCCCTCGATAATAGAAAAGTAGCTTAGGCTTGAGGTAAATGTTACATTATAACATTAGCGAATTGCAAATGAGTTCTATTCATGGATAACTTAATCCAACTAGATTCTGTGAGCGTCGAATTTGACGGTCGAAAAGTTTTAGACAACATCTCTCTAAATTTAGAGCGTGGCAGAATCACTACCCTAATTGGGCCTAATGGCGCGGGAAAATCAACCTTAGTTAAAGTACTACTAGGGCTCCAGAACAAATATTCAGGAAAGATCACCAAATCAAAAAAACTAAAAATTGGTTACGTTCCTCAAAAGCTAAAGCTGAACGACTCTCTGCCTCTTAATGTAGAGCGTTTTCTTAAGCTCACCGGAAAATTCAGCAAACAAGAAATTCTAGAATCTTTGATGCTAGTAGGCGCTGAACACCTAATAAAAAGTAACATGCACCAACTGTCTGGTGGCGAAAACCAACGCGTGCTGATCGCTCGCTCACTATTGAAAAGACCCGACCTGCTCGTTCTTGATGAACCCGCACAAGGTGTTGATGTGCAAGGCCAAATCGATCTTTACGACCTGATCGATTCCATCCGTCACCGCTTTGGGTGCGCTGTGTTTATGGTTTCACACGACTTGCATTTAGTGATGGCAAAAACAGACGATGTGATCTGTTTGCATCACCACATCTGCTGCTCTGGTGCACCAGCTGACATCAAGCACCACCCTTCTTATATCGCGCTGTTCGGTACTGCGGTTCAAGAGAGTTTGGCTTTCTACCACCACCAACATGACCACCATCACCATGACTTGGCAGGCCAGCCAGTTTCTGGGGATGTGCACGACTGCTCCAACCATAAACACGGACATCACCACTAATGCTTGAGTTTCTTCTACCTTCTATTCTTGCAGGCTTAGGCATTGCTCTTATTGCTGGTCCACTGGGTTCGTTCGTGGTGTGGCGCAAGATGGCTTACTTTGGTGACACCCTTGCACACGCCTCACTAATGGGCTTAGCGCTTGGCTTCCTGTTTAACATTAACTTGTACTTCGCGCTGCTGATCTGTTGTTTGATGCTGGCTGTGTTACTCGTGACATTGCAAAAACAAAAACTGGTCGCGACCGATACCCTACTCGGTATTTTGGCGCACAGTGCGCTATCACTTGGTTTGGTTGCTGTCAGCTTCTTAGATAATGTTCGTGTTGACCTGATGAGCTACCTATTTGGTGACTTGCTGGCAGTCTCTCCGACCGATTTGGTGTTCATCTATGCGGGGGCTGCTGTGATAGGGCTGGTACTGGCTATCTTTTGGCGACCACTATTATCAACGACGGTTAACGAAGATCTCGCGGCTGTTGATGGTATAAACATTGATTTAATGCGTCTGATTTTGATGCTGCTTGTTGGCATAGTGATTGCTGTCGGTATGAAGTTTGTGGGTGCACTAATCATGACATCACTACTGATTATTCCTGCAGCAACGGCAAGGAAGTTCTCCAATACACCTGAGCAGATGGCGTTCCTAGCATCGATTATTGGCTCTATCTCTGTATTCGGTGGATTAAGCTTGTCTTGGTTCTATGACACGCCTGCTGGCCCGTCTGTGGTTATCAGTGCAGCTGCGATGTTTATGCTATCTCAAATGGTGAAGACCCGAGCGTAATCTTACGATTCTTATCTCGTATCTCGTATCTCGTATCATTGAAGACATACAAAAAAGGCTTGGTCAGTGACCAAGCCTTTTTAATATCATTCAGTTAGTTAGCTTCTATCTCAATCGATAAAAGTTAGCTGATTACCAACCTGTGATTTCACGTAGGCCTTTACCGATGTCAGCAAGAGACTTAACTGTCTTAACGCCTGCTGCTTCTAGTGCTGCGAATTTATCTTCAGCAGTACCTTTACCGCCAGAGATGATTGCGCCTGCGTGGCCCATACGTTTACCCGGAGGAGCAGTAACACCAGCGATGTAAGAAACAACTGGCTTAGTTACGTTCGCTTTGATGAACTCAGCTGCTTCTTCTTCCGCAGTACCACCTATTTCACCAATCATTACGATTGCTTCAGTCTCTGGATCTTCTTGGAAAAGTTTTAGGATATCAATGAAGTTTGAACCTGGGATTGGGTCACCACCGATACCAACACATGTAGACTGACCAAAGCCTTCATCTGTTGTTTGCTTAACTGCTTCGTACGTCAGAGTACCTGAACGAGATACGATACCTACTTTACCCTTCTTGTGGATATGACCAGGCATGATACCAATCTTACACTCATCTGGAGTAATAAGACCTGGACAGTTAGGACCGATCATGCGAACGCCAGTTTCTTCTAGCTTCACTTTAACGTCGATCATATCTGTTGTAGGGATACCTTCAGTGATCGTTACGATCAGTTCGATACCGGCATCAATCGCTTCTAGGATTGCATCTTTACAGAAAGGTGCTGGTACGTAGATAACGGTTGCTGTTGCGCCAGTTACTTCTACGGCTTCACGTACTGTGTTGAATACTGGAAGGCCTAGGTGAGTTTGACCACCTTTACCAGGTGAAACACCACCAACCATTTGCGTACCGTATGCGATAGCTTGGTCTGAGTGGAATGTACCTTGACCGCCAGTGAAACCCTGACAGATTACTTTAGTGTCTTTGTTAATTAATACAGACATTATTTAGCCTCCGCAGCAGCAACAACTTTCTGAGCAGCATCTGTTAGAGATTCAGCTGCAATGATATCAACATCAGAATTAGCAAGTACTTCGCGACCTAGGTCTGCGTTAGTACCTTCTAGACGAACAACTACAGGAACTGTTACGCCAACTTCTTTAACCGCACCGATAATACCTTCAGCGATCATGTCACAACGAACGATGCCACCGAAGATGTTTACTAGTACTGCTTTAACATTGTCATCAGAAAGGATGATCTTGAATGCTTCAGCTACACGTTCTTTTGTCGCGCCGCCGCCTACATCAAGGAAGTTTGCTGGCTTGCCGCCGTGTAGGTTTACGATATCCATCGTACCCATCGCAAGGCCTGCACCGTTAACCATACAGCCAACGTTGCCATCTAATGCTACGTAGTTCAGTTCCCACTGTGCTGCGTGTGCTTCGCGCTCATCTTCTTGAGATGGATCGTGCATTTCACGTAGTTTAGGCTGACGGTACATCGCGTTTGAGTCGATGTTGATCTTGCCGTCTAGACAAAGCAGGTTGCCTTCGCCAGTTATTACAAGCGGGTTGATTTCTAGTAGAGCTAGGTCGTACTGAGAGAACATTTGGCCAAGACCCATGAAGATCTTAACGAACTGTTTAATTTGATCGCCAACTAGACCAAGTTTGAACGCAAGTTCACGGCCTTGGTAAGCTTGAGGGCCCACTAGAGGATCGATCGCTGATTGGTGAATTAACTCTGGAGTTTCTTCAGCGATTTTCTCAATGTCCACACCGCCTTCAGTCGACGCCATGAATACAATTTTGCGCGTTGCTCGGTCAACAACAGCACCTAAGTAAAGCTCATTAGCAATGTTCGATGCTTCTTCAACTAGGATCTTTGTTACAGGCTGACCATTAGCGTCTGTTTGGTAAGTCACTAGGTTTTTACCTAGCCACTTTTGTGCAAACTCTTTAACGCCTTCTTTCGTGTCATGTAGCTCTACGCCGCCCGCTTTACCGCGGCCACCAGCGTGCACTTGACACTTAACGACTTTCTTGGCTGTACTGATACGACCTGCAGCTTCGAAAGCTTCTTGTGCAGTATCACATGCGAAACCTTCTGGTACAGGCAAACCGAATTCTGCAAACAGCTGTTTGGCTTGGTATTCATGCAAATTCATTTTGATATTCCGTTTATTTTCCCTTAAGGGATTATTATTTCCATAACGACACAGTTTCCTGTGTTACGTCTGTAGGGTCTTCTCAAATAAACTGCTGTCCATTTTCTAATGGCTTTACAGTTCAAGTGAAGGCCAGACGTTGAGCAGCCTAGCCTTTGAAACTTTTTACGTCTAGCTAACTGGGTTAACTAGACGTTTTAGCGATACTAAACGTCTAATAGCAGACGTGCAGGATCTTCTAGTAGCTCTTTGATGGTCACTAGGAAGCCAACTGATTCACGGCCATCGATTAGACGGTGGTCGTAAGAAAGCGCTAGGTACATCATTGGTAGAATCTCTACCTTGCCATCAACAGCCATTGGACGATCTTGGATTTTGTGCATACCCAGGATTGCCGCTTGAGGCGGGTTGATGATTGGCGTAGACATTAGAGAACCAAATACACCACCGTTTGTGATAGTGAAGTTACCGCCCATCAGTTCATCAACAGTTAGCTTGCCGTCACGGCCTTTGATTGCTAGCTCTTTGATGCCTTTTTCTATGTCAGCGAAACCTAGTGTGTCACAGTCTTTCAGTACTGGAGTTACTAGACCACGTGGCGTTGATACTGCCATGCTGATGTCGAAGTAGTTGTGGTAAACGATATCTGTACCATCAATAGAAGCGTTCACTTCTGGGAAACGTTTTAGCGCTTCTGTTACTGCTTTCACGTAGAAAGACATGAAACCAAGACGCGTGTCGTGACGCTTCTCGAATTGGTCTTTGTACTGCTTACGAAGGTCCATGATTGGCTTCATGTTCACTTCGTTGAAAGTAGTCAGCATTGCTGTGCTGTTCTTCGCTTCTAGAAGACGGTTAGCCACTGTCTTACGTAGGCGAGTCATAGGTACGCGTTTTTGGCTACGAGCTGCTGCTGGCGCTTCAACTGCTGGTGCAGATGCTGCTGCCGGAGCCGCTTTCGCTGCTGCTAGGTGTGCGTCAATGTCTTCACGAGTAATACGACCACCAACACCAGTGCCTTTAACGTCAGCTGGTTGTAGGTTGTGCTCTGCAAGCAAGCGACGAACAGCTGGGCTTAGTGCGTCGTTGCTCTCTTCTGTAAGAGCCGCTTTGTGGCGCTTATCAGGAGAAGCTTCTGTATCTTCAGTTGTATCTTTCGTTGGTTCACCAGCGACAGCACCCGGCTTGATTTTAGCCAGAAGCTGTTTAGAAAGTACTGTAGCACCTTCTTCTTCGATGATAGCTTCCAGAACACCCGCTTCAGGAGCCGGTACTTCTAGAACTACTTTATCTGTTTCGATATCTACAATGACTTCATCACGTGCAACCGCTTCGCCCGGTTTTTTGTGCCAAGTAGCAACTGTTGCATCAGCCACAGATTCAGGTAAATCTGGAACCAGAATTTCAATTGTCATGTGCGTATTTTCCTTTTACTTCTAGTTCTTAAGTAGGGTCAAAGCGTCGTCAACTAACGCTTTTTGTTGTTTCAAGTGTACCGACATATAGCCAACAGCTGGTGATGCTGATGCAGGACGACCTGCGTATTGAATATCAGCACCCACTGGGATAGCAGCTCGGAAATTATGTTGGCTACTGTACCAAGCACCTTGGTTTTGTGGCTCTTCTTGACACCAAACGTAATCGACTACATTCGTGTACTGTGCAATTGCAGCTCTCACGTCCTCGTAAGGGAACGGGTAAAGTTGCTCAATACGCACAATAGCGACATCGTCTTGCTCGTTCTTACGTCTTTGGTCAAGCAGGTCAAAGTAAACCTTACCTGAACAGAACACGACGCGTTTTACGTTCTCAGGAGCCAGATCATCAATTTCTGCGATAGCTGGTTGGAACGTACCTTCTGCCAAATCTTCCAGAGAAGAAGTACACAGAGGATGACGAAGCAATGACTTAGGTGACATTACGATCAGAGGACGACGCATTGGTCGAACAACCTGACGGCGAATCATGTGGTAAACCTGAGCTGGTGTTGAAGGAACAACAACCTGCATGTTTTGTTCAGCACATAATTGAAGGTAACGCTCAAGACGTGCAGAAGAGTGCTCTGGGCCTTGACCTTCATAACCGTGAGGAAGCAGCATAGTTAGACCACATAGACGTGCCCACTTTTGCTCACCTGACGAAATAAATTGGTCGATAACAACTTGTGCACCGTTTGCGAAGTCACCAAATTGTGCTTCCCAAAGGGTTAGACCGCTTGGCTCTGCTGTTGCGTAACCATACTCAAATGCCAGTACCGCTTCTTCAGACAATACCGAGTCAAACACTTGGAATGGCCCTTGCTTGTCATGAATGTTCGCAAGAGGAACATACGTGCTTGCATCTGATTGGTTGTGCAGTACTGAGTGACGGTGGAAGAACGTACCACGACCAGAATCTTGGCCAGAGATACGAATACGCTTACCGTCATCAACCAGTGTTGCGTATGCCAGAGTTTCAGCCATACCCCAATCGACTTGTTTCTCACCATTCACCATGGCAGTACGATCGTTGTACAGTTTATTGACTCGGCTTTGCAGCTTATGGCTGTCTGGGTATTGGCAAAGTTTGGTACCAAGCTCTTTCAGGCGCTCGATATCAATCTTGTTATCCCATTCGATGTTCCAGTCGTGACCTAGGTAAGGAGACCAGTCCACAGAGTGAAGTGCCATTGGGCGCCACTCTTTAACCACAACTTCACCGTGATCAAGTGCATCACGATATTCGTTAACTAGTTGAGTTGCTGTATCAATACCAAACTCACCGCGCTCCATTAGCACGTCAGCGTAAAGCTTACGTGGTGTTGGGTGCTTCTTGATTTTTTGGTACATCAAAGGCTGTGTTGCATTCGGCTCATCGGCTTCATTGTGACCGTGACGACGGTAACAAACCAAATCAATAACAACATCACGCTTAAACGTATTACGGTAATCCAATGCAAGACGCGCAACGAACGCAACCGCTTCTGGATCATCAGAGTTAACGTGGAAAATCGGAGCCTGAACCATCTTCGCGATATCAGTACAGTACATCGTAGAACGAGTATCGCGTGGGTTAGAAGTTGTAAAACCAACTTGGTTGTTTACAACGATACGAACCGTACCACCTACACAGAAGCCACGAGCTTGAGACATGTTAAACGTCTCTTGTACTACACCCTGACCAGCGATAGCTGAATCACCGTGGATAGTAATTGGAAGTACACGGCTGCCGTCACTATCACCAAGGCGATCTTGGCGTGCACGTACTGAACCGATAACTACCGGATTTACGATTTCTAAGTGAGATGGGTTAAATGCAAGTGCTAAGTGAACGTTGCCGCCTGGCGTTGCGAAGTCCGCAGAGAAGCCTTGGTGGTATTTCACATCACCAGTACCCCACGTGTCATCGTGCTTACCCGCAAATTCGTCAAACAGGTCTTGTGGCTTTTTACCAAGCACGTTGACCAACATGTTTAGACGACCACGGTGAGCCATACCAACAACAACTTCACGCATTCCTTGTCCGCCAGCATGACGAATAATTTCTTTCGTCATTGGGATAAGCGCATCACCACCTTCCAACGAGAAGCGTTTCGCACCTGGGAATTTCGCACCAAGATAGCGCTCAAGACCTTCAGCTGCAGTTAGCTCTTCTAGGAAAGCTTGCTTTTCTTCTTTATTGAAAGAGGGTTGACCAGACACAGACTCTAAACGTTGTTGAATCCAACGCTTTTGCTCTGTATTTGTCATGTGCATGTATTCAGCACCAATAGAACCACAATAAGTCTGCTTTAGAGATTTGTATAAATCTTTAAGCACCATCGTCTCTTGGCCAATCGCGTAAGAGCCGACGTTAAACGTCTCATTGAGGTCATCTTCGGTAAGAGTGTGGAAAGAAGGATCCAGCTCTTCAACTGTATCTCTTTTCCATAAACCTAGGGGGTCTAGATTTGCTGATTGATGCCCTCGGAATCGATAAGCATTAATTAGTTGCAGAACCTTTACTTGTTTCGCATCGACATCTGGATCACTAACTTGGACACTGTAATGCTTTGTTTCTTGAGCGAGTCGACGGAAGTATTCACGAACACGAGAGTGTGGTTGTTCCACTGTCTCTGAAGCTTGCACAGGCAGTTCTTCAAAAACACTTCTCCATTCGTCACTTACCGAATCTGGGTCACTTAGATACAGTTCATAGAGTTCTTCTACGTACGTTGCATTGGCGCCAGCCAAGTGTGAAGACTCGAGCCATGCCTTCATCACGCCGTTGTGCATATTTTCCCTTAACCAGTAGTTTTCACGTTTGCTGCGGTCTATGCCGAGCTATTAAAAGGCCGCCCCAAAACTTCTAGGGCGGCAATTTTTATATAACTTAAACCGAACGATTCACCAACATGGTCTTGATGTGACCAATAGCTTTCGTCGGATTTAATCCCTTAGGACAAACACTTACACAATTCATGATGCCATGGCAACGAAAAACGCTAAATGCATCATCAAGATCGGACAAACGTTCGTCTGTCGCTGTATCTCGGCTATCAATTAGCCAACGGTACGCTGCAAGTAGGCCTGCTGGTCCGATGAATTTGTCAGGGTTCCACCAGAACGATGGGCAAGATGTAGTACAACATGCACACATGATACATTCGTACAATCCATCTAAGTGCGCGCGCTCATCAGGGCTTTGTAAGTTTTCACGTGCCGGTGGTACATTGCCATCAGACACTAAGAATGGCTTCACTTTCTCGTAGTTATCGTAGAACTGGGTCATGTCTACAATCAGGTCACGAACAACAGGTAAACCAGGCAGTGGACGAATCACAATCTTGTCTTGGCCAGAAAGCGCAGACAATGGAGTGATACACGCCAGACCGTTTTTACCATTCATGTTCAAACCATCCGAACCACATACACCTTCACGGCATGAGCGACGGAATGAGATAGTTGGATCTTGCTCTTTCAACAGAATAAGCGCGTCCAAAAGCATCATGTCTGAACCTTCATCCACCTCTAGGGTGTATTCCTTCATGTAAGGCTTCTGGTCGACATCTGGATTGTAACGGTATAAAGAGAAATTCAGTTTCATGGTCATATCTCCTTAGTACGTACGTGCTTTTGGTGGGAACGCTTCACGATGGATAGGTTCCATGTTTACACCACGCTTAGTCATGCTCTCTGACTCTGGATTGTAAAGAGAGTGGCATAGCCATTGCTCATCATCACGGTCAGGGAAATCGAATCGAGCGTGTGCGCCACGGCTCTCTGTACGGAAGTTTGCAGCAACCGCTGTTGCGAATGCAGTTTCCATCAGGTTTTCAAGCTCTAGACACTCGATACGTTGAGTGTTGAACTCTGTCGACTTGTCAGATAAGTGTGCATTCTTCAGACGCTCGCGAATCGCTTTAAGCTCTTCTAGGCCTTCAGCCATTGCTTTGCCTTCACGGAATACTGAGAAGTTATTCTGCATACATTGTTGAAGATCTTTACGGATTTGCGCTGGATCTTCGCCGTCAGTACTGTTTTCCCAACGGTTGTAACGTTCTAGAGAACGCTCAATGTCTGCTTCAGTTGCTGGTTTCGCTTCGTCTTGCTTCTTCAGAGTCTCACCTAGGTGTAGACCTGTTGCACGACCAAATACCACCAAATCAAGTAGTGAGTTACCACCTAGACGGTTCGCACCGTGTACTGATACTGATGCGATTTCACCACAAGCAAATAGACCTTGGATTTCAACATCAGTGCCATCCTCAGTTTGCTTAATAGCTTGACCAGAAACTTGTGTTGGAACACCACCCATCATGTAGTGACATGTTGGGATTACTGGGATTGGCTCTTTTACTGGATCAACGTGAGCAAAGGTACGAGACAGCTCACATACACCAGGAAGACGAGATTCAAGTGTCTCTTTACCTAGGTGATCAAGCTTAAGCTTGATGTGTGGACCCCAAGGACCATCGCAGCCGCGACCTTCACGGATTTCAACCATCATTGAACGAGCAACAACATCACGACCCGCTAAGTCTTTAGCGTTTGGTGCGTAACGTTCCATGAAGCGTTCGCCGTCTTTATTCAGAAGGTAACCACCTTCACCACGACAACCTTCCGTTACCAATACACCTGCGCCAGCGATACCCGTTGGGTGGAACTGCCACATTTCGATGTCTTGCATTGGAACACCAGCACGAATCGCCATACCAACACCGTCACCAGTGTTGATGTGTGCGTTAGTTGTCGAAGCGTAGATACGACCAGCACCGCCAGTAGCAAGGATTGTTGCCTTCGCTTTGAAGTAACAAACTTCGCCCGTTTCCATACAAAGCGCAGTTGTACCTAAGATTGCACCGTCTTCGTTCTTAACAAGATCCAGTGCATACCACTCAGAGAAAACCGTCGTTTTGTGCTTAATGTTTTGTTGGTAAAGCGTGTGAAGCAGTGCGTGACCAGTACGGTCGGCTGCTGCTGCGGTACGAGCCGCTTGCTCACCACCAAAGTTTTTAGATTGACCACCGAAAGGACGTTGGTAAATAGTGCCGTTCTCGAAACGAGAGAAAGGCAGGCCCATTTTTTCAAGTTCGATTACCGACTCAGGACCGTTTTTACACATGTATTCGATAGCGTCTTGGTCACCGATGTAATCAGAACCTTTAACGGTGTCGTACATGTGTTGTTCCCAATGGTCTTCGTGCGCGTTACCAAGAGCAACAGTGATGCCGCCTTGTGCTGAAACCGTATGAGAACGAGTAGGGAAAACTTTAGAAAGCAATGCACAAGATAGGCCTTGCTCAGAAATTTGCAGTGCGGCACGCATACCTGCACCACCAGCGCCGATAACTACGGCATCAAACTCACGAACAGGAATAGTCACTTACGCACCCCACAAAATAAACAGACCAGAGAAGAAATATCCAAGAAGAACTGCAACAACACCGACTTGAAGACCAACACGCAGTTTTGCGCATTTGATGTAGTCAGTTAGTACTTGCCATAGGCCGATCCACGCGTGAACCAAAACAGAAGTAAGCGCTAACATGGTGAAGACTTTAGTGAAGGTTCCACCAAAGAATTGCGTCCAAGATGCGTAAGAGATATCACCAGAGAAAGCACAGAAGCTCACTAGGTAGATAGTGTAAAGAGTCATAATGATGGCAGTTGCACGAATCAGTAGATAATCATGAACACCATTACGACCAAAAGTAGAAACGTTGTTTACCATACGAAGATCCCCGCTAGTAGAGACAATACCGCTGTTGCTGCGAATGCAACCTTAGCGCTCTTAGCGCCAGATTCCAGCTCTTCAAAGTGACCTAGGTCCATAAGAAGGTGACGAATACCACCAGCAATGTGGTAAGCCAAAGCGGTTAGAATGCCCCACAGAATAAACTTCACGAAGAAACCGTCGACAATGTCGCTAGCTTCCATAAAGCCTACTGGGGATGAGAGGGAAGTGGATAGTAACCAAAGCAGAATTCCAATCGCGACAAAAGTTATCACCCCAGACACACGGTGTAGGATGGAAGCTATTGCAGTGATAGGAAAGTGGATGGTCTGTAAATCTAAATTAACAGGTCTTGTCTTTCTTTCTTTCACGGGCTTGCTCACTCAGCTCCATTGAGCATTATGGTCATTAAATAACCTTATGATATTGTTATGGACAAAATTTGATCGCAAACCTTCAAAATTTAACATTAACTTAACAAATAACTGAAGTTGAGCCTTAGATAATTGTAAAATAATTGTTAACTGCCAGATTAAGAAAGACACCTCACATTTCTTCTTAGCCTTGCATTTATAAGGTTTTAACCAAACTTTTCAGCGCCACTATACGGCTGGCAACATTCTAATACAATTGATGTAACAAATAATGCTACACAGACCAGATTTTTAACGAATTTAATGTAAAAAACACTAACAAGTGCACACAAAGCTGTAGAAAAATTGACTTTCCCACGTAAGACCAGTAAAAAAATGGCACATAAACATCCTGGACGGATTAATAATAAACAAAGGAGATTGTTATGGCGGATAAGAAAGCTACCCTTCACATTGAAGGTCAAGCGCCAATCGAGCTGCCGATTACGGAAGGTGTACTTGGTACTCCAGTGATCGATGTTCGTACACTAGGTTCTAATGGTTTTTTCACTTTTGACCCTGGTTTTCTTGCCACTGCATCTTGTGAGTCTCAAATCACTTTTATTGACGGTGGAAAAGGTATTCTTCTACACCGTGGTTATCCAATTGACCAACTTGCCAATAACGCTGATTACTTAGAAGTATGTTACATACTTCTTTACGGTGAAGCCCCGTCTCGAGCTGAATACGAAAAGTTCAAGACTACCGTGACACGTCACACTATGGTGCATGAGCAGATTGCTAGTTTCTTCCACGGCTTCCGTCGTGATGCTCACCCTATGGCTGTAATGTGTGGTGTTGTAGGTGCTCTAGCGGCGTTCTACCACGACTCACTTGATATCAACAACGATACACACCGTGAAATTGCGGCTTACCGCCTGATTTCAAAAATGCCGACACTGGCAGCAATGTGTTACAAATATTCAATCGGTCAGCCGTTTATCTACCCACGTAACGACCTAGGCTACGCTGAAAACTTCTTACACATGATGTTTGCAAACCCATGTGAAGAGTACGAAGTGAACCCTATTGTTGCTCGCGCAATGGATAAAATCTTCACACTACATGCTGATCACGAACAGAACGCTTCAACATCTACAGTACGTCTGTCTGGTTCATCTGGTGCTAACCCGTTTGCGTGTATCGCAGCAGGTATCGCATCACTTTGGGGCCCAGCTCACGGCGGCGCAAACGAAGCTTGTCTACGTATGCTTGAAGAGATCGGTAGCGTAGATAACATTGAAGAATACGTTGCGAAAGCAAAAGACAAAGATGACCCATTCCGTTTGATGGGCTTCGGTCACCGTGTTTACAAGAACTACGATCCACGTGCAACGGTAATGCGCGAAGCATGTCACGAAGTACTGAAAGAGCTAAACATCCAAGATCCACTACTTGACGTAGCAATGGAACTTGAGCGTATCGCTCTGTCTGATGAGTACTTTGTGTCTAAGAAGCTATACCCGAACGTAGATTTCTACTCAGGTATCATTCTGAAAGCTATCGGTATTCCAGTATCAATGTTTACTGTAATCTTCGCGATGTCTCGTACTATCGGTTGGATTGCACACTGGAACGAAATGCACAGCGATCCGACAAACCGTATCGGTCGTCCTCGTCAGTTGTACACTGGTCAAGAGCAGCGTGACTTTAAAGCACTTCACGAACGTGAATAATTGCGATTAAAGTATGATTGTTAAAAAGGGTTGATGTGAAAACATCAACCCTTTCTTTTTGTACGAGATATTTTGAATCTCCACAACGGCCTGTCAAAGAGATTCCCTACTCCTTCCTTCGTCAGTCTAGGGAATGACGATAGAAACAAACTATGCCGTCATCCCCGAGAGCGAGGGACGAGCGAGTTGGGGATCTCATTCAACGAGTAGATAGCCCAAAGAGATTCCCTACTCCCTCCTTCGTCAGTCTAGGGAATGACGAATGCTATTTTACTCGTATCCCTCATCTAGCATCTGTTCTTAAACTGGGTTATCGATATCGATAAACTCAACATCCAAGCCGTGTTCTTTTGCTAACCACTCACCCAGCGCTTTCACGCCATAACGTTCTGTTGCGTGGTGCCCTGCTGAAAAATAATGAATGTCTTGCTCACGCGCTGAATAGGTTGTGCGCTCAGAAATTTCACCAGAGATAAACGCATCGATACCTTGAGAGGCAGCAAGCTCAATGTAGTCTTGACCGCCGCCAGTACACCAACCAACTGTTTGAATCATTTTATCGGCGTTCTCAGGAGCAATGTGTAGCGGCTTACGATTCAACACTTGATCAATTTTTTCGGCAAACTCAGCACCTGTCATTGGTGTTTTCAACTTACCAAACATTGCAACCGATTGCGGGTGCCCTTCCAAGCCACCTTCTACTTCAATATCAAGCAGTTCAGCAAGCTTAGCGTTGTTACCAAGTTCAGGGTGGATATCGAGAGGTAAGTGATAACCTAACAGGTTGATATCATTCTTAATCAGAGTACGAATGCGCTTGCCCTTCATGCCACGAATTGCCTCTGACTCGCCTTTCCAAAAGAAACCGTGATGAACCAATAAAGCATCGGCGTTCAATTCTACCGCTTTGTCAATCAGCGCTTGAGAAGCTGTTACACCAGTAACGATGCGCTTCACTTCAGAAGCACCTTCGACTTGAAGGCCATTAGGACAGTAATCTTTAATCTGCTGTGGCTGCAGCTTTTCGTTCAGTAGCTTTTCTAATTGTAAGTTATTCATTTTTATTTCCAGCTTACCTTTATAATAACGTCGTTATATCAATTTACGGGTAGAATGTCGAAAGCCCTGCCCTCTGTTTATTAAGAACAGATGACTAAAGTTTACGAGGAACCGATGACTGAACTGCAACGTTTTTACCAATGGGTGATTGGCTCACCACCACTACTGGAAATCAAGCCACCCATTTCTGATCTCGGTGTATTCTCAAGCCACCAAGCGCTCGACGCATCACATGCTTATAATGGTAATCCTAGATTAGGCTTCCTCTACCAACACCTATGTGAACAAGTCATCACTGCTTCGGATAATTATTCAATCAAGCACGATGAGATTCAGATTAATGTTGAGGGTAGAACACTAGGCGCTATCGACTTTATTCTCGAAGATGCAAACAGTCAAAAGTTAGAACACTGGGAAGTCGCGATTAAATTTTACCTACTTCATGAGCAAACATGGTTTGGGCCCAACTCCCATGATCAATTGGATAAGAAGCTCGATAGAATGCTCAGCCACCAGCTTGGAATGTCATCTTCAGCCGCCTTTATTGAGCAGTATCCAGAGATCGAAGTCGACTCAAAACATCTTCTGATGCAAGGTCGCCTATATACCAACCCATTCTTAGAACAAAACGTGCCTACTACATGTTTGGGTTACGACATTAATCCAAGCCAAGTAAACGGTTTTTGGTGCTATCAAAACCAAGCTCATCTAATCACTGAAGCACTCTACCCTCTCACCAAAGAACAATGGGCAGCTGGGACAGATGATTTTAGCAGTAACCCCATTACTGAGTTTGGTGATCGCTTTGTTCATGGACAAACCCAGTCCGGTCAATTCTGGTTTGTAATGCCGCAAAGCTGGCCACATGGCTAATCCATTCGTCATTGAACTTACTTTGTCTTGCCACTTATTCATAGACAAATAAAAAGGGCTGATGCTTTCACATCAACCCTTCTTCTATTTACGTAGCAACCCTAGTAATCGAGGTTCGATTATAGGCCAGCGGCTGCAAATACTTGGTTAACAATCTCTTGAGCTTCCGCTTCAATTGCTTTTAGGTGCTCTTCACCTTTAAAGCTTTCACAGTAGATCTTGTAGATGTCTTCAGTGCCTGATGGACGAGCAGCAAACCAACCGTTCTCAGTTGTCACTTTAAGGCCACCAATCGCAGCGCCATTACCTGGAGCATGCGTTAAGCGAGCAGTAATCGCATCGCCAGCAAGAGTTTCAGCAGAAACCATCTCTGGAGACAGCTTCTTCAGCACGTCTTTTTGCGCGCCATTTGCTACCGCTTGAATACGGTTGTACTTAGATTCACCGTGTTTAGCAGCAAGCTCTTCGTAGTATTCTTGTGGGTTCTTACCCGTTACCGCTGTGATCTCAGCCGCAAGCAGGCAAAGAATTAGGCCATCTTTATCTGTTGACCAAGGCGTTCCATCTTTACGTAAGAAAGATGCACCCGCACTCTCTTCGCCGCCGAAACCAAACTGACCGTTGTATAAGCCATCAACAAACCATTTGAAACCAACTGGCACTTCACAAAGTTCGCGACCTAAGTCTGCAACGACACGGTCAATCAATGCACTTGATACCAGGGTTTTACCAACAGCAACGTCTTTGCCCCAACCTTCACGGTTACGGTATAAGTAGTCGATACAAACTGCTAGGAAGTGGTTTGGATTCATTAGGCCTTTTGGCGTAACAATGCCGTGACGATCGTAATCAGGGTCGTTACCAAACGCTAGTGCATACTCGTCTTTAAGAGCCAGTAGGCCTGCCATCGCGTATGGAGAAGAACAGTCCATACGAACAACACCATCTTTATCTAGAGACATGAATTGGAAAGAAGGGTCAACCGCTTCACTTACCAGAGTAAGATCTAGGTTGTACGCTTTACCAATTTGGCGCCAGTAATCGATACCGCTGCCACCCAGTGGATCAACACCAATCTTGATGTTTGCTTTCTGGATCGCTTCCATATCAACCACGTTAACCAAATCAGCAACGTATGGAGCAACCAGATCCACTTCTTTCACTAACTCAGACTGTTTAGCTTGTGCGATAGGAGTGCGCTTAACACCTTGCATTTGCTCAGCAATGATCACGTTCGCACGGTCTTCAATCGCTTGAGTCAATTCAGCTTCAGCAGGGCCACCGTGTGTCGGGTTGTATTTAATACCGCCGTCTTGTGGTGGGTTATGCGAAGGCGTGATAACAATGCCGTCAGCTTTCTTATCATTCACTAGGTTGTGCGTAAGAATCGCGTGCGAGATACCCGGGGTTGGAGTAAAGCCATTGTTTTCTTGAATAATAACTTCAACACCGTTCGCTACAAGCACTTCGATAACCGTAGAGAACGCAGGCTCAGATAGAGCGTGAGTATCTTTACCTAAGAAAAGTGGACCTGTTGTACCCTGCTCGGCACGAACCTCAGCCACTGCTTGTGCAATCGCTAGAATGTGGTTTTCGTTAAATGTTGATTTGTCTGCTGTACCACGGTGACCTGAAGTACCGAACAGTACTTTGTGATCTGGGTTGGTAGCATCCGGTTGCTGTAAGAAATAGTTAGCCACTAAAGCCGGAATATTATGAAGATCTTCCTGCTGAGCTTTTTGCCCAGCACGAGGGTGCATAGCCATTTTTCGACATCCTTATATATAAAATTTAAAAACAAAAAAAACCTCATAATATCTTCTTATCCATGGATATTATGAGGTTTAAATCAGATTTCGTTAAATTGAACCTGTTACTTTTTCTATCAATTCTGCTTGGAAACTCATGCGGCTCATAAGCTGCTCAACCATCTGTCTTTTACGGCTTGTATTATTATTAGTAATAACCCAAAAAGGACTTTGTGGAATAGCTTTAGGCTTAGTGGTGTTACCGTTTGCTAGCAACGTCGCTTCGTTGTCTGCAAAGTAAACACGTTTACGGCCTTTTACTTGAGTTGCTTCTGAAAAGCTTAAAGGGTCGATTTTATGCAGTGTTGACAACACAAGCATGAAACGATCAATGGCTTTCTTTAGTGATGCAAACTCATCTGATATTAGTAGTGAGCGCATCTCTTTAACGCCATCGAATTTCTCTGGAGTAAAGCCTACCTCTTTGCTAACAACGATACCTTTTGGCTCAACGATCTCTTCGATCGGAACCATGCCTTGGCTATCAACCTGTAACAAGCGGCGCAGAATATCTGAAGCGCTTTCGCCAATACGTTCTGTCTGACCCGCAATAAAACGGTATAGGTCCTCATCAACCTCAATTGTTTTCATTCGCTTTTCACAATCTCAATGTTTAAACTCTGGGGGATTATAGCGAGATCCGCGCGGATACTCTACGTCAAACCCACCATGAATAAGATAAAAATGTCAGTACAGCTCAACTATAAAATTGAAGGTGAGGGTCACACCATTGTTTTGATCCATGGATTATTCGGTAATCTGGACAACCTTGGCTTGCTCGCTAGGGATCTAAAAGCCGATCATCAAGTGCTTAGTATCGATCTACGTAACCACGGTCAATCTTTCCATAGTGACACTCACAACTATCAAGCGATGGCACAAGATGTAGCTCAACTGCTGAATGATCTTGAGTTAGAAGATGTGACTGTGATTGGTCACTCTATGGGTGGCAAAGTCGCGATGGCGCTAACCCAACATCTCGAACTGCGTAAGTTGGTTGTACTGGACATGGCTCCGGTCGCCTACACCCAGAGCCGTCACGATAACGTATTCGCTGGCCTGCAAGCCGTGATCGCAGAACAACCAACCTCTCGCTCAGAGGCGCTAAAGGTTCTCGCAAAACATATCGAGATTGATGGGGTTCGCCAGTTCTTGACCAAATCTTTGTTCAAATCAGGGCAAGGCATCATGGAGTGGCGCTTTAACGTCGCATCCCTGCTCGCCAATTACGCGCACATCATTGGCTGGGAACCGATCGACAAAACCTCGGTCAAAACCTTGCTAATAAAAGGTGGGGACTCTGACTATCTCACGGCTGAACACCAAACCGCGGTTCAGCAGCAATTTTCTAACGCAAAGGCGCACGTCATTGCGAATACGGGTCACTGGCTACACGCAGAAAAGCCAGCAGAAGTACTCAGAGCAATTCGAAAATTCATCGCTTAAGCACGCTTTTTCATGCAGATAAATGAGAGCTGAGTAATCACTGCACATTAACTTTATCTCGCAACAGTGATATAGTGCGCCCAAGCAAAATTGGTATATAAGGTTCCCATGCTTTACGACTACATGAACATCATTGAATCTGTTGGTTTAGATCTCCTATTTGCCGCGATTTTCTTTTTAATCGGTATGGCAATTAAGGACGTTCTCAAGCAAGGAAATGTTCCTCCATTTGGTCGTCGCATTGTGTGGTTAGTACTTTTCCTTGGCTGTGCAGGTTTTATCGCCAAAGGGATAATCCAACTAAGCTGGGAAGGAACCGGGATCTAACGATTCCCTTCCGAACTTTATTACACCGACAACAGACAAAATGAAAGGTAATGATTCTATGGCAAGTGTAGGTCTCTTCTTTGGTAGCGATACAGGTAACACTGAAGCTGTTGCTAAGATGATTCAAAAGCAATTGAGCAAGCAGCTCGTTCACGTTCAAGACATTGCAAAAAGTAGCAAAGAAGATATCGATAACTTCGATCTACTGCTGCTTGGTATCCCTACGTGGTACTACGGTGAAGCACAATGTGATTGGGATGACTTCTTCCCTGAGCTAGAAGCTATTGATTTCTCAACTAAGCTTGTTGCTATCTTTGGTTGTGGCGACCAAGAAGATTACGCAGAATACTTCTGTGATGCTATGGGTACTATCCGTGACATCGTTGAAGCGAAAGGCGGTACTATCTTAGGTTACACATCAACTGAAGGCTACGAATTCGAAGCATCGAAAGGTTTAGTTGAAGGCGATGACAGCCAATTCGTTGGTCTATGTATCGATGAAGATCGTCAACCTGAGCTAACTGATGAGCGTGTATCTAACTGGGTTAAACAAATCCACGAAGAAATGTGCCTAGCAGAGCTAGAAGACTAATTCTCTAGCGGTTGTTAATTGTTACAATTAATGGCAACTATGTAGATATGAAAAAACCTCCTTTTGGGAGGTTTTTTGCTATTCAATGGTGACCAATTAACACTCAGCTTCTAGTGCTTCATCATCATCTCTAAATTGCGGCTTCTTTCTTACATAAAGCGTACGCTGAATTTCTGATACCACATTTCCCTGCTTATCTTTGACATAGATAATAAACTCAGGAAAACACTTCTCACCGAGCTGTGTCTGACGATAGATCTCATCCAGTTGCCCTTGGCTTATTTCGAAATCTGCATACAAGTCAGATTGACCAGGTTTGATAAAATTAATGCTCGCTTCCTTGTCCCAAACATAATATCGCTCACCCAAAATTCCCATTAACATCAATGAGTAAACCGGATCCGTCAGGGAAAAGATACTGCCGCCATATTGAGTGCGATTGGCATTTTTGTTCCACCAACGTAGCTTCAGCACCGTCTTTACTACCCTGAAGTCTGAACTTATATGCGCTATCTTGATGCCCGCTCCCCAGAACGGAGGCCAGATATTAAGAGCGAATTTTACGATGTTTGGTTTGTATATTTTTGCAAGTTGCTTATTCATAACAACATTCCGTGTTCATATTAGAATTACCGCCACCTTGACTGGTCGTACCTCCACTATAAGTGAGATACTTCCAATTTACAAAACAGATTGTGATGTCGATTAGTAACCCTTTGAAGTTCGTGGTTTATTGTTATGCCTGACTAAACTATAATGGTATTAATATTGAATTCTGTTAATTGCTGCAGATCATCAACAGGAAAGTATATGTCAGACAATAATCAAGCGCTAAAAGATGCTGGTCTTAAAGTGACCCTCCCAAGGCTCAAAATTTTAGAAGTATTACAACAACCAGACTGCCAACATATTAGTGCTGAAGATTTATATAAAAAGCTGATCGACTTAGGTGAAGAGATCGGACTTGCGACCGTTTATCGAGTATTAAACCAATTCGATGACGCTGGCATTGTAACTCGCCACCACTTCGAAGGTGGTAAGTCTGTATTTGAACTTTCAACACAGCACCACCACGATCATCTAGTATGTCTAGATTGTGGCGAAGTTATCGAATTCTCTGATGACATCATCGAAGAGAGACAGAAAGAAATCGCAGAACGTTACAACGTGAAACTGACTAACCACAGTTTATACTTGTACGGAAAAAGTATTACCGGTGATTGCAAAGGTAACCCTGACGCACACAAACCGAAGAAGTAATACTAAACGCTGGCTTAGGCCGGCGTTTTTTATATCGTCACTATATAAGTAAAAATATCCGATATTATTCAAACACAAAAAAACCGGCTCTAGGCCGGTTTTTTATTGGGTTACTTTTAACAAGCTAAACACTCAAGCATTAAGCTTCAGTTTTACCCCAAGTATCACGTAGACCAACCGTACGGTTGAACACTAGCGCGTCTGCTTTAGAGTCTTTCGAATCTACGCAGAAGTAACCTGTACGTTCAAACTGGTATGCTTGCTCTGCTGCACCTTCCGCTAGGCTAGGCTCAACAAAACCGTTTAGCGTAACAAGCGACTCAGGGTTAAGCGTTGCTGCAAAGTCATCAGCTGCGGCTGGATTTGCCACAGTGAATAGACGATCGTATAGACGAATCTCAGCAGGCAGTGCTTTATCAGCAGATACCCAGTGGATAACACCTTTCACTTTACGGCCATCAGCAGGGTTCTTACCTAGTGTTTCGTTGTCGTAAGAACAGAAGATAGTCGTAATGTTGCCTTCCGCATCTTTCTCGATACGCTCAGCTTTAATCACGTAAGCACCACGTAGACGAACTTCTTTACCTAGAACCAAACGCTTGTATTTCTTGTTTGCTTCTTCACGGAAGTCATCACGCTCAATCCACACTTCACGAGTAAATGGTACTTCACGAGTGCCCATTTCAGGTTTGTTCGGGTGGTTAGCAACCGTTAGTGTCTCTACTTTATCCGCATCGTAGTTTTCAATCACGATCTTAACTGGATCCAGAACGGCCATTGCACGAGGTGCATTTTCGTTTAGATCGTCACGGATACAAGACTCAAGTGAACCGAATTCAATCATGTTCTCTTGTTTCGTCACACCGATACGCTTACAGAATTCACGGATAGACGCAGAAGTGAAACCACGACGACGTAGACCAGAGATAGTAGGCATACGTGGGTCATCCCAACCTTGAACTAGGTTTTCAACCACAAGTTGGTTCAGCTTACGCTTAGACATCACTGTGTATTCAAGATTCAGACGGCTAAACTCGTACTGACGAGGTTGGCAATCGATCGTGATGTTATCTAGAACCCAATCGTACAAACGACGGTTGTCTTGGAATTCAAGCGTACATATAGAGTGCGTAATACCTTCTAACGCATCAGAGATACAGTGAGTAAAGTCGTACATTGGGTAAATGCACCACTTGTCACCCGTCTGATGGTGGTGAGCAAAACGAACACGGTAGATAACAGGATCGCGCATCACCATGAATGAAGAGCTCATGTCGATCTTAGCACGTAGACACGCTTTACCTTCTTCAAAGCCACCATCACGCATTTTTTCAAATAACGCTAGGTTCTCTTCTGGGCTACGGTCACGGTACGGGCTCGCTTTACCTGGCTCTTTTAGCGTGCCACGGTATTCACGGATCTGCTCAGGACTTAGCTCGTCAACGTACGCTAAGCCTTTATTAATTAATTCCACAGCATAAGCGTAAAGCGTATCGAAGTAGTTTGATGAGTAACAAATGTCACCAGACCATTCAAAGCCTAACCAGCTTACATCATTCTTAATTGACTCAACGTATTCAACGTCTTCTTTTTCAGGGTTTGTATCATCGAAACGAAGATTACATTGTCCCTGGTAGTCCTGAGCAATACCAAAATTCAAGCAAATAGATTTAGCGTGACCAATGTGCAGGTAGCCGTTCGGCTCCGGCGGGAAACGAGTATGCACGCTACTGTGTGTACCATCCGCTAAATCTTTATCGATAATTTGGCGAATGAAATTCGATGGACGAGCCTCAGCTTCACTCATCTATAGCACCTCTATGTATTTAGTATTGTCAGAGAAAGTTATCTTTCATCTCCAAGAAAACGGGCGCTTATAGCGCAAGTCAAAGATAGAAAGATCATTGTTGCTAATCATCCACAATTCTTCGCCTTTGCACAATAAGAACCGTCCGTTAATTGCGATTATTTCTGCTATTCGATGAAGAATAGAACGAACCGTGTTCGCTGGCCTTAAACGGCAGTCACAAAAAAGCCTCCCATGTGGGAGGCTTTCAATTTGAAACTTACTTAAGAGTAACTTTACGTCTTAGTTAAGTACTTCCCTTACTATGGAAGTTTTACATCAGATAGGTCTTCACCTGCACCGATAGCTTTCATTTCGCCAGCTACGATTTCAGCTAGTGGGCCTAGGATAACCTGTAGGTTGTTTTCACCTAGTTTAACCACACCTTTAGCACCTAGTTTCTTAAGAACAACTTCATCTGCAACAGAGCGGTCTTTAAGAGTTAGACGTAGACGAGTGATACAAGCGTCGATTGAAGTTAGGTTGTCGTGACCACCTAGAGCTTTCAGGTATTGACGTGCAAGGTCGCCTTTTGGAGCTTCACCAGCAGGAGCTGCAGCAGCTTCGTCATCATCTTCACGACCTGGCGATTTCAGGTTGAAAGCGCGGATTGCGAAAGAGAAAGTGAAGAAGTATAGAGCACCGAAGCCTAGACCGATTAGTAGTAGTACGAATGGTTTAGTTGCTAGACCCCAGTTCAATACGAAGTCGATTAGACCAGCAGAGAAACCGAAACCGTGCAGAGTACCAAACATGTTAGCAACAACTAGAGACAGACCAGTGAATACAGCGTGCATTGCGTATAGAGCAGGAGCTAGGAATACGAACATGAATTCTAGCGGCTCTGTGATACCTGTTAGGAATGAACAGAATGCTACTGAGAATAGTGCGCCACCAACTTGGCTGCGTTTTTCAGCAGGAGCTGCTAGGTACATTGCAAGTGCAGCACCTGGTAGACCGAACATCATTACTGGGAAGAAACCGTTCATGAATACGCCAGCGCCTTTATCGCCACCGAAGAAACGGTGTAGGTCGCCAGATTTAACAGTTTCAGTCACTTCTTTAACTACAGTAGTAATTTCTGGAGTTACAGAGTTAGCGAATGTGAATGTGTGCTCTTGACCAACAACTAGAGTTTTAGCTAGTGATGGGTCAACACAAAGTTGAGTGATGTTAGCGAATGCGCCTTGACCAGCAACGATGATTTCTTGACATGTACCCATACCGAACCAGAAGTATGAGTTCAATACGTGGTGTAGACCTACAGGGATAAGTGCACGGTTAAGAGTACCGTAAACGAATTGACCGATAGCGCCAGACGTTGATACTGCGTGAGCCAGTGCGTCTAGACCAGATTGAACACCAGGCCAAACCACACCAGACACAGCACCTGCAACAAGTGCAAATAGACCGGCCATGATAGGTACTAAACGTTTACCCGCGAAGAATGCCAGCCACTCAGGAAGGCGTGTAGCGTGGAAAGCGTTGTAAGAGTGACCTGCGATGATACCTGCGAAGATACCGCCGAAGAATGACATGTTAACGTCTGCGTTAATTGTCGTTGCTGTAGCTGTTAATACGAAGTAAGCAACTGCACCAGCAAGACCTGCTGCGCCGTTACCGTCTTTAGAAAGACCAATCGCGATACCTAGACCAAATAGCAATGGTAGGTTACCGAAGATAGCACCACCAGCTTGCGCCATAAATGGAATATCAAGTAGATCGCCTTGACCTAAACGTAATAGAAGCGCCGCAATCGGAAGCGTTGCGATAGGTAGCATTAATGCCTTACCCAGCTTCTGTGCATATCCTAGAATATTCACCAGTTGTTTCCCCCTATAGGATTTTTTAGAATTCGTTTGAGAAACTTATTTTAGTCGCTCAATTTAGTCCTATTCAGTGTATTCAATTAATTTTGCTCCGCAAATTAAAACCTTACCATTTGTGATCGTAATCACCAGTTTTTACCAAATCCAGAGGTTTTTGCTAGCGAGATCATAAAACTTATTTTATCATTCAAAAAAATGAACATTTATAGATAAAATCTAGATCTAATGTTTGGGCTAACAACGGGTTATTTGAGGCAAGCAATGCCAGATAAAACACTGATAACACTTGGCCTAAACTTATAAATAAAATGAATTGTTCACATATTTTTCAAACACTTAAAATCGCTTCCCATTTTGAAGCCGTTTGCCCATAAAAGATAAATCGTTACGTAAATGATGCTCGCAAACTAAGTACCCATTTAGGTAACGAAGAATTTTTAAAGATCTCACGAAATAAGGATTAGCTGACTATGTACGCGCTAAGTAACTGTAAAATTTACACTGGTAGTGATGTTCTGACCGATCATGCTGTAGTAATCGAAAACGAACTGATCAAAAAAGTCTGCCCTATATCTGAATTGCCAGAAGGAATTGAGGTTCGCAACCTAGACGGAGCAAACCTAAGCCCAGGTTTCATTGACCTACAACTGAATGGTTGTGGTGGTGTAATGCTGAACGATGAGATCACTGCAAACACTATGCAGATCATGCACAAAGCAAACCTGAAATCAGGCTGTACTAGCTTCCTGCCTACG